>PYER01000234.1 GCA_003017855.1 filamentous cyanobacterium CCT1 | reverse complement strand
GCCAGCACCCCCACCATGGCCAGCCATTTGGGCACATAGCGCTCCAGCCAGGCCTGCATGGGGTGAGCCAGCACCGCAATAAAAAAGGCAAAGGCGATCGGCATGGTCACCGGCCGCGTTATGCGCAGTGCCTGCACGCACAACAGCACCGCAATGATGATCAGCAAAATCGGCACTAACCGGCTCTGGATCTGGTTCAGGCTGGGGCGATCGGTGGTCATGGTGTCGTTGCTCCGTAGCGCATGGGGTCAAGGTTCAATCTACCGATCGCGATCAGGCTGAGCGGTGGCTGGTCGCCTCAATACAGGCAAAAAAGACGCCGTAGGGGGGCAGCACCACCTGGTCACCGTCCAAGCTGACGTCAAACTGCAGTTGGCTGACTGCCTCGCAGCGCTCATAGCCCGCCAGGTCGTAGTGGGCCGGTTCGTCGCCCATGTTGAATACGCAGAGCAAGTGCTGCTCGCCGTAGTAGCGTCGAAAGGCTAGCACCGTCCCCTTTGCCTCCAGCCCCTCCAGGTGGCCTGCCGCCAGGGCGGGCTGATTTTTGCGCCAGTGCAGCAGTCGCCGCCAGGTATTCAGCAGCGACCTAGCATCGCGGTGCTGAGCGACAACCGATCGCGCCAAATGCGCCTCAGGAACGGGCAGCCAGGGTTCTTTGGCCGTCGTAAACCCGCCGCCGGGGGCTTCCGAGGTCCAGGGCATGGGCGTGCGTGACCCATCGCGGCCCACCACTTCGGGGTAGAGGGCTTTGCCAAAGGGGTCTCGAATTTGCTCAGGGGCAATATCGCCCGGAATTTCAGCCACCGGCAGCCCCAGCTCGTCTCCCTGCCACAGGCAAAACGCCCCAGGCAGCGACAGCAGCAGCGCTGCCATCATGCGGTAAAACGCCTCGGGATAGGGGTTGCCGTTGATGTCTTTTTCAGTCCAGCGGCAGCGCAGCCGACCGTAGTCGTGGTTGCCTACGATCCAGCAGGTGCCGCCATCGGCAAAGCAGTCGATCACCTTCTGCAGAATGTCGCGCATCAGCTCTGCGGTCATCGGTTTTTCCACCAGCAGTCCGCTCTGGTAGGCCAGATGCAGGCGCTCGGTACCGGCGGTATACTGGCTGGCCAGGGCGATCGAGTCCTCGCAGAGGGTGACTTCGCCCAGGGTGACAACGCCCGGGTACTGATCCACCAGCTGGCGAATCGGCTTAATCCGCTCCAGGGTTTCGGGGCGGTTGAAGCTGTACTTCAGGATTTGGCTATTCAAAGGGTTGTCTTTGGGCACGCCGTCGGGCAGAGGGGCATTGTCGGGCCGGGGCGGGTTGTCGCGCAGCTGGTCGTCGTGGAGAAAGTAGTTGACGGCATCGACCCTGAGGCCATCCACGCCCAGGTCGAGCCAGAATTTTGCCCGCTCCAGAATGGCCGCCAGCACCTCGTCGCTGTGCCAGTTTAAGTCGGGCTGACTCTTTAGAAAGCTGGATAAATAGTACTGCTGACGCGGCTCATGCCAGTGCCAGGCGCACTTCCCCGTAAACGATGAGAGCCAGTTGTTGGGAGGTGACCCGTCGGGCTTGGGGTCGGCCCACACGTACCAGTCGGCCTTGGCATTGTCGCGGCTGGAGCAGCTCTCTTGAAACCACGGGTGCTGGTCGGAGGTATGATTCCACACCTGATCGACAATCACCTTCAGCTTCATGGCATGGGCTACATCCAGCAGCCGCTGAAAATCGGCCATAGCACCAAACGGCTCACCGATCTTGCGCATGTCGGTGATGTCATAGCCAAGGTCTTGCATTGGCGACTCGTAGATGGGCGTCAGCCAGAGGGCATCTACGCCCAGGCTGGCGAGGTAGTCGAGCCGCTCCACAACACCGTTGAGGTCGCCCTTGCCGTCGCCATCGGTATCTAAAAAGCTCCAGGGCGAGATCTGGTAAATGACGGCGTTTTGCCACCATTCGCCATCCTTAGTAGCGTGATTTTCGTCTTCCCACTGCCAGTCACGGCGGTTGATGACCGGAACGCGCCACCAGGTTTTTTCTGCGATCTTTACCATTGACCCACTTTGCCTGAGTTCTACTTTCAGCGTGATTACTGCGATCACGTCAAAACAACTTGGTGAAATTGTCGCCGTGCAGACGGTTAACGGCATCTACCCTGGGCTAGTCATTGTTGCAGATGGCAAAGCTGGATTACTCTAGCTCAGTGCCGGCCAAAACAACGCTGCGCCCGCGAGCCCGCCTGCTTTGCAGTTGGGCTGCCCTGCGATCGCCCCCTGAGCCGGTCTTTGACCATCACACTGGCGTCGTTCTTTATGGCACGGCCCGATGATACTCAGTGATTTTGGACTGATTGACTGACAAAACCTGTGAATCCCCACTACCAGGTTTCTCGAGTTTTGCCCGGTTCCATCTGCTTGAGCAGCTCTGGTAGCGGTATACCCTGCTCTTGGGCTAGCTCTTGAGGCGGCTTCTGGCGAAACTCATCCCGCAGGTAATTGCCCTGGTGCACTTCAGGAATGCGATTCATTTTGTGCTGAACGGTGTAGAACCGATTGCTCTGCTGCTGCATACCCCGATCTTGGAGCGACTCCTGGGCAATCTTTTTGCGCAGCTTGATGATGCCATCGATAATGGCCTCGGGCCGTGGGGGACAGCCGGGAATGTAGACATCGATGGGCATGATTTTGTCGGCACCCCGCACCGCTGTCGGTGAATCGGCGCTAAACATGCCGCCTGAAATCATGCAGGCCCCCATTGCAATTACGTACTTGGGCTCGGGCATTTGGTCGTACAGCCGTCGAGTCGCCGCCGACATTTTCATATTGAGAGTGCCAGCCAGAATAATCAGATCGGCCTGGCGAGGGCTGGCCCGGGGCAGGAGCCCGAAGCGATCGAAATCAAACCGCGAACCAATCAGGGCCGCAAACTCGATGAAACAACAGGCGGTACCGTACAGCAAAGGGAAAAGGCTCGACAGCCGCACCCAGTTGTACAGATCGTCTGCTGTGGTCAAAATGACGTTTTCAGAAAGCTCTTGGGTTACGGTGGGGCGATCGCTGGGGAAAGCCACCCGTTCGTGATCCTTCAAATAATTGAGCTGATTTGGGTTACTGGTAGAGTCCATGCCCCTTTCCTTAGATACTGGCCTTGATACTGGTTTGAATCGCAAAACAGTCCATCCTTGAGGATGTAGCAAAGACTCTCACTTGGCCAATAGCCATAATGTTAGTTATGTGACCTACAGTCAAAAATCTTGCTGCCGCACCTTTTTGTAGGCCTTAGAAAAGCCCAGGTTGAATTGACTCAGCAAAAAGGAACGCTGCTAGTTTTTGAAATTTTAAGCACTGCAAAGACCAGCCTCGTCTTTCGGAAGGCATATATAAAACGCGATGCCCTACACCAGCACCTTGGCTTCGTATTCGGGTAAGTCGATGGTCAATACTCCGTCGCTAACCTCAACGTCGTAGTCATTCATCCATTCGTGCCAGGTGCCGCTGCGGGGGAAGTTAGGCACGCTGTAGTCGGCCAGGTACTGCCCTGAAAAATTTATAACGACGACGATCGTAGAACCTTCATCGTTCCAGCGGACGTAGGCCAGCACTTTAGAATCGGGGTCCTCAAAGAAAAACTCAACGTTTGCTGTGCGCAGGGCGTGGTTGTCTTTCCGCAGATTGATCAGGCCTTTGTAATGCTCAAACAGGTCGCGGTTGCGATCGTTCTTGAGCAGAGTCCAGTCGATCTTATTGGGGTCTAGAGACTTGGGCTTGTAGGCACCAAATTCTTCGCCCATCCAGATCAGGGGCACGCCCATCGACGTCATGACTAAGACTGCGCCTAGCTTGGCTCGCTTAAAGGCCGCATCATCAAATATTTCGTGGTTGCCTAACTGCACCATCAGGTGATCGTGGTCGTGGTTGCTGAGATAGGTAATGGCGTTAACTGCGCCCATGTAGCCCGATCGCTTGGCATCGACCAGATCTTTGACGGTCTCTATATCGGTTTCTTCACCCCACAGCATCGGCACCAGATTGTGCAGAAAACCATCACGCCAGCAGCCGTCCAAGGGGCCATCGAGATTGGTTGCATCGGGAGATTCGGGAATCAGCTCGCCAATATTGTAAAACGGTTTGGGCTGAGCGTCCTGAGCGTTCTGACCAGCGATTTCTTTGAGAAAATCAAAGTGACCCATCTGGCTGACGGCGTCAAATCGATAGCCATCAATGTGGTACTCCGAGATCCAAAAGCGGACCACCTCTTTGACAAATTCTTGGGCTGGGCAAAGGTCGAGATGCTCGTCGTAGTGGTCGTAGTCAAACTCTGGGCCCCAGTTATACTCGGCGTCTTTGGGTTCGCGACGATACCAGTAGGTGTAATCAATCTTGGTGAGCGGAGCTTCTGAGCCAGAGTGATTGAGAATAATATCTAAAATGACCCGAATGCCCCTGGCATGGCACTCATCGACGAGATGCTTGAAGTCTTTAGAATTGCCGTAGCTAGTCTCAACAGAAAAATAGTGGTGAGTGTTATAACCCCAGCCCTGATCGCCTGGAGACTCTTGAATGGGCATTAGCTCAATGGCGTTAATGCCCAATTCGCTGAGGTAGTCTAGCTTCTCGGTGATATGCTGAAATTTTCCTCGGGGGTAGGGGTCGTCTTCGCCGCCTGAGAAGTCGCTGACTAAAATTTCATAGATAACCAATTCTTCGTTCTGGGGCAAATCCTTGTCGTCGTGGTTCCACACGTAGTCATCGACAATCGGTTCGCCATCTTTGATGTAAATAACCGTATTTTGGTGACTGTCTTCTATATGCTTAGCCTTAGGATCGATGATTTCAACCCACTCGTCGGGCTCTAGAA
This sequence comes from filamentous cyanobacterium CCT1, assembly GCA_003017855.1. Classification (GTDB taxonomy): domain Bacteria; phylum Cyanobacteriota; class Cyanobacteriia; order Phormidesmidales; family Phormidesmidaceae; genus Nodosilinea. The sequence goes on along the minus strand of PYER01000234.1, from coordinate 5,467 downwards.
AAAAGCTTTTGGACTGCACCTTAAACTTGTACTCGTAGCGCCCGTCTTCCAGCTCTACAGCGGTTCGGAAGTAGCCGTCCTCACCCTTTTTCATCTCAATGTCTTGCCAGTCAGAAAAAGAGCCAAATAAAATAGCGCCTTCGTTATAGGGCGCAAATAGCTTGAACTCGATTGAGCTGGCCATAGATCGTACCTTGAAATTTTACTCAATTTTTCTTAATATGATGTTGAAAAAAATTTTTCTCACCTACCTTTAGGCAGAAAAAAGACCTGAGATTCTGCTTGGAGATCTCTCCGAGTAGCAAAAACAATGCGCAGCTAGTAACGGCTAGCTGCGCCGCTTCGTGATGGGATGCCGACCTAATTGACTAACAAAACTCTTGAAACCCTTATCCTTCCGTAATTTGGGTGAAACGCAGTGGAACCCAACAATAGCCGATAGTCTCCGGCCTGTTGGGTTCTGCCGTCGCGCCACCCAATCTACGGGAAATCAGTGCTTTCCAGAGTTGGAACAGTTAACCAGGTGTTTGATTTAACTAGCCGAGTTGGACTGTCCAGTTAGGGTCTGAAAGGCGGTAGTCAATTCTGGCGCGGCGATCGCCAACGACGCAAACGAGGCCAGGGTCGCCACCTGACAGTACTCACAGAGGGCCTTGTTGTCGTTCCACTCTTCCTGGGCCAGCTGGGCGGTCAAAAAGGCGTCAAACAACAGCTTGGCCCCCATCGCCAGGGGCACTAGCGGCTGGTCCTGGGCTCGATTTTCGCCCCCCATAGATACCAGCCAGGCGGTAAGGCCGTAGTTAACCGTCATCAGTGGTCCGTCGGGGCTGTTGAAGCGGCTGTAGGCGTAGTCGGAAGCGTCAACTTTGTTGGCGTCAAAGAATGAGCCGGGCAGAGTGGGCAGCTTGTCGATAACGCCGGTTTGGTAGAGGGAAATGGCTTCTCCGATCGCGGTCCCCAGCATTGACAGACCAATGATCTGACGGCGTCGGTTGAGGTCGGGGGCATCGCCTTTGCGGAGTTCGTAGCTGAGTTGTCTGGGTTCCATGGCTTTCGTTGGAGAGTTGAGGTTTACAGGTGGAGAAAAGTTGGCGGGAGTGAGGGTTGGGTTTGGCCCTGGCCCTCACCCCTTCCAAACCGGCGAGTGAATTAGCTCATCCACTGGCTAAACGCCGCTAGCCCGCGGGCGGCAAGGATGCCTGCGATCGCCGCTGTGGCCACTGAGGTGATCGCCGTGCCGAACAGCCACCAGGCGGCGGTGGCGACGGTTTTGCGCACCTCTTCAGCCTGCTGCTTGGCCTCGTGCTGGAGGGCCTTGATCCGCTTTTCGGTCTCGTCCTGCAGCCGCTGGGCCTGGTTCAAGACGCTGTCGCGGGCGGCTTCGATCTGGTCGATGATCTGGTTGGCCTGCTGTTCAGAGAGATCGGTGCGGGTGCTGAGAATGGCGGTCAGGGTATCGCGATCGAACTGGCCCAGGCGGTAGCGGAGGGCTTCAGCGCCCGCCTTGGGGTCATCGAACAGGGTACGCATGTCGCGCCTGATGGCGTCGTAGTTCAACTCGGGCCGATTGAGCGCGTTGAAGTAGTCGCGCACGCGGCCAAACACATCGTCCACGGTAGACTGCACCGTGCCCTGCACCTGCTCTTTGGCCTGCTGGGCCTGGCGTAGAATGTCATAACGGACGGCCTCGATCTGATCCACCATCTGGTTGGCATCCTGCTCAGAGACGTCCTCCCGTTCGGCCAGCAGCGCCACCAGTGTGCCGCGATCGACCTGGGCCAGGCGCTCTTGCCACTGGGCTAACCCTTCGCTGGGGCGACTGAAGAGCAGCTTCAGATCGCGCTGCATCGCCTCGGGGTTGAGTTCGGCGCGATCGGTGTTTTTGAGATACTCCGCCAGGGCGCTCTGCACATCCTGCACCTGGTCACGGGCGCGGGTGGCCAGCCGCTGAGGCGCTTTGACCGCGCTGCGGGTGCTGTCGAGCACCAGATCGATCGCCTGGTTGACCTGGTACTCGCTCAGGCCCTGCTGGCTGAGCAGGCGAGCCAGGGTATCGCGATCGACCTGGGCCAGCCGTCGCCGCAGGGCCGCACTGCCCACCTGGGGCGATCGCAGCAGCGTTTGCAGGTCGTGGCGAATGCCGTCGGGGTCGAGTTCGTCTAGGTTGGTGCTGCGCAGGTACTCGGCGATTTGACCAACCAGCCGGTTGAACTGGTCCTGGGCCTGACCGGCCAGCTCCTGGGGCATGTGGACAAGGCTGTTGCGGGCCGACTCGACGCGATCGATCACCTCATGCACCTGCTCGGGGCTGAGGTCTTCGCGCTGGGCCAGCAGCTGCTCCAGGCTGTCGCGATCGAGCTGGCCAAACCCGGCGCGGGCCACCAGCAGCCCCGACTCGGGCAGGTTGGCCAGCCGCTCCAGGTTCTGCTGAATCTGTTCATGCGACAGATCGCCGGGGCTGGTTTCGCGCAGGTAGGTCTCCACCCGACCGCGAAACTCGCCCGCCTGGTTCTGCATCTGCTGCCACTGTTCCTGAGACTGGTTCAAGAAGCGATCGCGGGACTGCTCCAGGGCATCGAGCATGGGCTCAATGTCGTTCTCCTGCAGGTCTTGCCGCCCGCTCAGCAGCATCTGCCGCAGGGTGTCGCGATCGAACTGAATCAGCCGGTTGCCCAGGGCTTCGTAGCTGGCCTCAGGGTCGGCCAGCAGGGCCGGAAAGTCTTCGCCGATGCGATCGTGGCTCAGGGCTTCCCTTGGCACCGAGCTGAGATAGGTTTCGACCCGCTGCCGCAGGTCCTGCCGGTTGTGCTCCTCCTCGGCGGCCCGCACCTGCTCCAGCACCTCTCGCCGAATCACCTCGAGCTGGTCGGCCAGGTCATTGATGCGAGCTTCGTCTAGCCCCTCGCGGCGCTGCAGCACCGAGGCAAAATAGCCCCTGCTCAGCGGCTCAATCTGCTGCCGCACCAGGCCAGCATCGGCTTCGGGGTCGCGCAGTACGTTGCGAAAGCCGCTGTCCAGGTTCTCAGGGCGCAAGTACCAGGAGGGCGAATTGAGCAGGTAGTTCTCAATGTCGGCTCGCAGCAGCGAGAACGTCCCCGGCGCGCTCAGCCGATTGGCGACCCGGCCCGCCTGGCCCGCCGCCTGCTGCCCCAGCGAGCTGAGCTGCTGGCCAATCTGCTCCACATCCACATCGGAGAGATCGACCCGCTGGGCTACCGTCGAGACCAGGGCGCTGACCGCCTGCCCCATCACCTCCTGCTGCAGCCCCTTGCCGCTCCCCGACTGAGACTGCAGCGTTCGGTTGAGCTGTTTGACCAGGTCTTGCAGCTTGCCTGCCTTTAGATCTTCCGGGGCTGCCGCCTGGGCCACATTAATCAAACCCGAGGTTAAGCCACCTGGCGCTGCTGCCTGAGCGGCAAATTTGGCTACATTGCCCAAACCCGAGCTGCCGCCATTGCCCGACCCCTGGCCAGCCCTAGTCAACAGGTCAGAAATTTGGTTGGTCAGGTCGGCGGCATCGGGGCTGGGCAACCGCAGCTTTTGCACGTAGTCGGCCACACTCTCGCGCAGGCGATCGGGGGCCAGCCCTGAGGCTAGCTCCGACCTTAGCTCTTTCGTGACGGCCTCAACAGACGCCTCTACGGTGTTGACTAGTTGCGCGTTGGCGGCGCTGCCGCTGAGGGCGGTGGCAACCGTGCCCAACACCCCCTGCAGGCCAGTAGTCGCCGCACTTCCCGCAGCGCTAAAAACCGAACCCACAGTGCGCGACCCGGCCCACAGCAGCAGCAAAAAATAGGTTGACCAGATCACCACGCCGAGAATAGCCCCCATCAGCACGGTCTGAATCAGCGTTAGCTTGACCGCCAAAAAGCAGGCGGTAAAAATGGCAATATTCACCGTTAGCAGCATCCAGCCACCCACCTTAGACTCCATGCCGCGAGCCTTTCTGCCCCAGCTCTTAGCTTCCCCCTCAAAAGGGTTAGCGCCGCTGGAAATATCGGCGGCTAGGGTCAGGTTGGTAAGCAGAAATTGAAACGCAAAGGCCATCACCACCCCAGCAATGAGGGCGATGAAAAACTGCGGTCCCGATAGGAAATCCAGGCTGGAAACAGCCGGTGTTGTAATCGCCTGGGCTGGGCTCCAATAAGAGCTTGCTAGAGCCAGATCAGTCAGAAAAATCATGGTTTATACCCTAAGTGTTATGGTTCTCTCGAACTGGAGAAGTGGTGATTTTTAGTGAGCTACTCATGCAGCGTCGATACTAAAAATTAGGGTTCTTGTAGATTGGGTAGAACGAAGTGGAACCCAACAGCAGTCAGCCTTGCTGGGTCCTGCTAAGGTGCCACACGATCTGCAAATTTGGTCTTGACTAGTAGCGATCGCGCCCTCCCACCGTGCTTCCTTCGGGCTCCTGAGCCGTCGAGGGACGAGGCTTGGCCACAAAGCCAAAATAGGCTGCAATAATTGCCGTCAACGCGTGCAGCCAGATGTCGTGACCAAAGATGGGAATAAGCCCAAAGGTGGTCTGTAGGATGGGGAAGAAGCCCATTATCGCCAGCAGGCCGTAAAAGATGGCTAGGCCTCTGCTGTAGTTGCGCGAACCTGAAAAGCTGCGATAGGATAGCACTCCCCAAAAACCAACGGCCAAATGCACGATATTGTGCAAAACGTTAATTGGAAAGATGCCCAAGAGATAACCGTAACCAGCCTCTACAGCCAGATCAGGCGCGGTCACTGGGGCAGCGACAAAAATTGGAATAAACCCCAAAATGCCAACTAGCAAATAGACAATTCCGCTAATCAGTGCAAAAAGACGAACGCTCATATTCAACCTCCTTATGTATGTAATCTCAACGGTCAGAACAGAGTTCTTAAGCCGTATGCTTGCTTTGAAATTCTTTTGTGAGTAGAGAAGATTTGCTGACCGACACAACTTTGGAAGGTATCGACATTCCGTAGGTTGAGTGGTGCGATAGCAGATGCCAACAGGCTCTAGATTACTGTTCAGTGTTGGGTTCCACTACATTCCACCCAACCTACATTTGAGATGTGTCAGGAGTCAGGAAAAATTGTCTCTAAAAGTGGTTTTGATAACCACTAGGAAGCCAATTGATACCAATCGTCCATGCCGTTAATGCGGCACCCCCAAAAATGAAAACAGATATAGCCGATCCCTGAGCGGAGTCGAAGGGAATGGCTATTTTTAGAGCAACGTCCCATGACGCTGGCGCGCCACTTCAAACGGTAAAAAGACTCACAGCCGATCCCTGAGCGGAGTCGTTTGTCCTGTGGACAGGCTTCGCCAACGCGCGAGCGTCTTCCGTAGGGAGAAAGGGAACGGGCTGTCTCCCGTAGGGAGACGTTTCACGAACGACTCCGCTCAGCCCTCAGTTATTTTCAGGGCAACGTCCCATGCCGCTGACGCGCCACTCCAAAGGATGAAAAGGGGAGTATAACTCAAGTATCG
>PYER01000233.1 GCA_003017855.1 filamentous cyanobacterium CCT1 | reverse complement strand
GTCCTGGTAGACCAGTTCCGACATCGCCTGGTAGCCCAGCCAGTCAGGGTCATCCTGGGCCTGGCGAATTTCTTCGAGCACCACCTGGCGCTCGCGGCCAAACTCATCGGCGGGAATCGCCGCGTGCAGCAGCAGATCGGCCAGATACGGCAGCGTCTGGGGCAGCATGTCGGCGGCGATGGTGATATAAAAGTGGGCGTAGTCGTGGCTGGTGGCCGCGTTAGTCATGCCCCCTTGGGTCTCGATCGCGTAGTCAAACACCCCTGGCGGCAGCTGGTCGGTGCCTTTAAAAATCATGTGCTCTAAAAAGTGGGCCATGCCCGCCCACTCCGCCGGTTCGGTAATCGCCCCGGCCCTCACCCACACGTCGGCAACCACGACAGGGGTGGCCGCGATCTCCTGATGGATCAGGGTAAGCCCATTCTCCAAACGAATGATACTGGCGGGAAAATCAACCGAATTCAACGGCGCAGGCCCTACAAAAAATACTCAGCAACCCCTCAACCAGACTGGTCAACCACCGCTCGAGCTGGCTGCGGGTCTAGCTATGTTGTCAATACTAGCGCTCAAGTAGGCTAAATCACATTTCTAAAACAATTCCCCCATCCAGCCGGACAGGGGAATATCGAAAAAATAGAGGGTCTCACCGCAGCGCCGTCTTGCCTCAGTTTCCGACCTGGGAAAACCAGGGGGGTGCCTTGGCATTAGGCTTAAAGTTTCCGAGTACAAGCTCGGTTTACTGCCGCCGATGCAACTTGGCTCCCGTTCGGAACAAACATAGATCGACAAACATTGTTGGCAGTCACCAACGCCGTAGTGAGACTTCACCCACTATAACCAACAGCCTGGGGTAAACCGCAAGGGGATACCCGACCTTCTTTCATCGGGTTACAGCCATCGCCATTTGGGTAAAACGTTTTCATCGCTAACCCGCCGCCGATAGCTATACGCCAGGCCGCTGCCCAGTCTTGGCTGTAGGCAAGTCAGTACTGTTTTAAGCGAACTGTCAGCTCCAGATTTAACCTGTCATCCCTGCCGCAGTGATCTAATATGGCAGCACCGAGCTTGCCCCGGTTTTGTCATCCCCTGCTGGCACCTATGGCTCCCGACGACTCTGCTGCTGCCGTAACCGATTCTGGTCTTGATACGGGTACTGATACCGCCATCGACGCCTCTATTGTCGCGCCGGAGGTACCCGTGGACAAGCCTGCTACCTCAGCCGAGGCAGCGGGTTCCGAGCATTCATCCCCTGCACCACCTCAACCCGCTCCACCCATTGACCCCCGCACCCAGCTGCGGCTGCGCAACGAGGGCGATCACCTCGTGCTGCTCATGCCCAGCGGGCCGCAGAGCGAGGCCGAAGGAGGTGCCCTGGCCTGGGGTGAGCTGTTGCAGCACTTCCGGCAGCGGCTGAATGGTGGTGAACCCTTCTGGCAACCCAACACGGTGGTGCATCTGGCAGCCAGCGATCGCCTGCTCGACGCCCGCCAGCTCCAGGCGCTAGACGACATTCTGACAGCCGCCCAGCTTCGCCTCAAGCGGGTAATTACCAGCCGTCGCCAAACCGCGATGGCAGCGGTAACGGTAGGCTACTCAGTCGATCAGCTGGAGGCCGAAGATACGCTAGTGCAGTCGCCCCCGCCGCCGGGCAAACCCCTGGCCGAGCCGCTGTACCTGCAAACCACGGTGCGATCGGGGGTCGAAATTCGCCATCCCGGCACGATTGTGGTGCTGGGTGATGCCAACCCCGGCAGCTCGCTGGTGGCAGAGGGTGACATCCTGGTGTGGGGAAGGCTGCGGGGTATCGCCCATGCGGGGTTTGGGGGCGATCGCGATCGCTACATCATGGCCCTTCAGATGCAGCCCACCCAGCTGCGCCTGGCCGACCTGGTGGCTCGCGCCCCTGACAGCCCCGGCACCGACTACCTGCCCGAGGTGGCCTATGTCGGCAACAACGCCATTCGCATTGCCCAGGCCCAGGCCTTCGCCCGCCAGCACTTCGACGCTACCCTGGGGCAGGGGGCACAGCCCACCGATGCGTTCTAAGGCCGACCATGGCGTATTATTAACGGTTGTTTTCGTTGGGCATTTGGTTCCTTAAGGATTGGGTTCGGCCATGACTCGCATTATCGTAATGACCTCGGGCAAAGGGGGCGTTGGCAAAAGCACCTGCACCGCCAACCTGGGTATGGCCCTGGCCCAGCGCAACCAGCGGGTCGCCGTCGTCGATGCCGACTTTGGCCTGCGCAACCTCGACCTGCTGCTGGGCCTGGAGAACCGCATTGTCTACACCGCCCTCGATGTGCTGGCGGGCGACTGCACGGTTGAAAAAGCCCTGGTCAAAGACAAGCGCCAGCCAACGCTGGGCCTGCTTGCTGCCGCCCAAAACCGCAACAAAGAAGCCATCACCCCTAACCAGATGAAAGAGCTGGTAGCGGGTCTGGCACCCAGCAACGACTTTATTTTGATCGACTGCCCGGCAGGCATTGAGATGGGGTTTCAGAATGCGATCGCCCCGGCCAAAGAGGCGATCGTGGTCACTACCCCCGAAATTTCTGCGGTGCGTGACGCCGACCGGGTGATCGGCCTGCTAGAGGCCAACGACGTCAAGTTCACCAAGCTGCTGATCAACCGCATCAAGCCCAAAATGGTGCAGGAAGACCAGATGATGTCAGTGCGCGACGTGCTCGATATTCTGGCGGTGCCCCTGCTGGGGGTCGTGCCCGATGACGAACGGGTAATTGTGTCGTCGAACCGGGGTGAACCCCTGGTGCTCGAAAAGCAGCTCTCCCTGGCCGGGGTCGCCTTCAACAACATCGCTCGCCGCCTGCTGGGCGAAGAAGTTCCCCTGATCGATCTGACCGCAACCCACGACGACCTGTTCAGCCGCCTGCGCCGCTTTTTGCGGGGTAGCTAGGCCCCAGCCATCCTGGTGTTTGATATTGTCTCTACCCAGCGCCAATGCTAAGCGAACTCCTCGACAAGCTGTTTAACCGCAACCGCACCCTCTCCAGCCGGGTTGAGGTCAAACAGCGGCTGCAATTTGTGCTAGCCCACGATCGCGCCGACCTCACCCCCGAAATGGTCGAAAAAATGCGCCAGGAAATTCTCGAAGTGGTCTCTCGCTACGTCGAGCTGGACCAGGATCACCTCGAATTTACCCTCGAAAGCGACCAGCGCATGACGGCGCTGATCGCCAACCTGCCCATTCGTCGGGTGCGCCCCGAGTCGCCCCCCAGCGAAGCGTCCCCCCGAGACAGGATAGTACCTTCCGCCACCGTCCCTGAAGCTGTCCCCGCACTGACGCCTGCCTCCCCACCCCCGAATGGTGAGTCCTTGTCCGAGGATTCACCACCCGCAGGTGACTCCCCGACGGCGACTGAACCTCCAGCGGCGATCGATCCGACCAAACCGGTTGTCATCCCCAATGAGTAACGTCCCCGATACCTGTGATTCTCTGGCCGCCTGTGTGGAGGCTCTAGCGCTCAACACCATCCAGCGCCACGTATTAATCTGCGCCGACCAGACCAAACCCAAGTGCTGTGACAAGGCCGAGAGCATCGCCGCCTGGGACTACCTCAAGCATCGCCTGAAAGAACTGGGGCTGGATCGGCCTACGGCAGAGCGCCCCACATCTGTTTTTCGCACCAAGGCGAACTGCCTGCGGGTTTGCCACAAAGGCCCCATCCTGCTTATTTATCCTGACGGCGTGTGGTACCACAGCGCTACCCCAGCGGTGATTGAGCGCATCATTCAAGACCACCTGATCGGCGGCCAGGTGGTTGAGGAATTCGCCTTTTTGCAGCATCCTTTGACTGCATCCTAGGCGAAGCTGGGGCCAAGCCTGGGCTGATACATCGCGCTATGCATCCTGTTTCTGCTAACAGCCTGGTTCCTTCAGAAGCTTGGTATAATCCCCGGCAATACCTATGGGATAACAGCAGCATGGCAGAGTGGCGGCTAGTTGAGGGCGGCATTACGGCCCCTAAAGGATTTCAGGCAGCAGGTATTGTAGCCGGGCTTAAACCCTCGGGCGCTCCCGACCTGGCGCTGATTTATTCAGATGCTGAGGCGATCGCCGCTGGAGTGTTCACCACCAGCCACGTGCGAGCCGCCTGTGTGGACTACTGCCGTCAGCGGCTCGAAGCCCGCCCTAGCGCCCGCGCCATTCTGGTCAATGCGGGTCAGGCCAACGCCTGCACCGGCAACCAGGGGTGGGTTGACACAATCGAGAGCACTGTTGCTGTCGGGTCCGCCCTCAACCTGATCCCAGAGGCCGTGCTGATCGCCTCTACTGGGGTGATCGGCCAGCGAATCAAGATGGATCAGCTCAAGGCGGGCATTCCTAATTTGGTTAAAAGCCTGTCGTCTGAGGGCTCTGATGCCGCCGCCAGGGCAATTATCACCACCGACTTAGTGACTAAATCGGTGGCAATGGAAACTACCATTCACGATCGCCCCGTGCGCATCGGCGGCATCGCCAAAGGCTCCGGCATGATTCACCCCAACATGGCCACCATGCTGGCCTTTGTCACCTGCGACGCCACCGTGTCGCCCACCCTATGGCAAGACATGCTGCGCCGCGCCGCCGATCGCAGCTTTAACCAGATCACCGTCGACGGCGATACCAGCACCAACGACACCCTGATTGCCCTGGCCAACGGCGCATCGCGCACCCCCGCCATCACTGATGAGGGGGCCGAGGCCGACCAGCTAGAGGCCATGCTCACCGCCGTGTGCCAGCACCTGGCCAAGTCGGTTGCCCGCGATGGCGAAGGGGCCACCTGCCTAATCGAGGTCACCGTCGCCGGGGCCGCCAACACTGCCGCTGCTAACCAGGTTGCCCGTGCGATCGCCGGGTCGTCTCTGGTCAAGTCAGCCATCTTTGGCCACGACCCCAACTGGGGCCGCATTGCCGCCGCCGCCGGACGGGCAGGCGTTACCTTTGACCAAAGCGATCTGCGGGTCCAGCTGGGCGACTTTCTGCTGATGGAGCATGGCCAGCCCCTGGCCTTCGATCGCCCTGCCGCCAGCGCCTACCTGACCGCAGCCACTCAGGGCGAATACCTGAAGACCGACACCGTCGCCATCCATGTCACCCTGGGCGATGGCCCCGGCAAAGGCCAAGCCTGGGGCTGCGACCTCAGCTATGACTACGTCAAAATCAACGCAGAATACACTACTTGATCCGTTGGTACCTACCTGAGTAAGGTACGGCGGCCATCCCTGAACCAAAGGCGAGGTCTAGACCCGTGGCCGGGGTTTGAGGCCTAGGCTTTGGCGGCGGCGGGCCAGGCGTGAGTACGTCTGCCAGTTTTGGGCTTTGCCCTGCAGTCGTGCCTTGAGCTGCTCCGCTGCCAGGGCATAGCCGCCGTCGGCTCCATCGATCAGGTGAAAGTGGCGATCGCGCCTGTCCATAATCAGGCAGGTCATCAGCGCCCGGTCAGAGACATGCACGCCATAGACCAGGTGCCCCTGGGCCACGCGATCGTCCAGGTAGGCCACAATCTGCTCGGTTTGGGCGGGGCTGCCCGCAATCACCATGCGCAGCATGTCATCAATTTTTTGGTAGTCAGATGCGGCCCGCACGTCGGCCTTGTAGCGCCCCCACTTTACCCCGCCAGCCTGCACGTCAAACCGCATCAGGCCCAGACCCAGCAGACTCTCCAGGTAGGCTCGGGCGGTGTAGGTTGCGCGATCGCGCAACTGAGGGCTTTTGGCTCTGGCTTTAGCCTCCGCCCGCAGCCGCCAGGGGTTCAGCGACAGGTTTAGGGCGGCGGGGGCCACCGGGTGATAGCTTTCCCACTCCCCGTAGATGCCGTGAATGGTTTCTAGCACCTCGCTGTAGAGGTACTCATTGACGTAGCCGCCGCTGGGCAGGGCTGCCACTATCAGGCTCAGGGTGTGGCCCCTGGGGCTGGGGATGTCTTGCCAGCGACACTCCAGCCCGGTCAGGTTAGCGGCGCTGCAATCGCCCGGTACATCTAAGCGGTAGGTAGGGTCTGTTTTGACCAGCTCAGTGGCGTAGGTCAACCCGCCGCCAATAAAACTAGCCTGACAGTAGGCGGGGCTGAAGCGAAATTTGGCTACCCGCACCGCTCGCCGAGGCCCCAGTACCGTCAGCGGTACAATGCCCACTCGCAAGTCGAGGCCAAAGGAGTCGCGAGCCAGGGCCCGAATGGCAAGCAGCGCTGCTCGGGCGGCCTGTACGGCGTTCGGGGGCACCAGCAGCAGCGCTCCGTCACCGCCAAACACAAACGGCACCTCCAGCGGAGTAACGGCGTTGAGCACCGCCATAATCGAGCTAGCCCCCAGCACATTCACCTCTTTGTACTGCCCTCGGGCGATCGCCTGGCTTGAAGCCACCACGTCAGTAATCAGGGCATACCAGTCTGCTGGTGCCTCAACATAGCTGCGCGGATTAGCTAAATCTAAAAACTGATCCAGGGGCGGCAGATCGGCGTAGAACGTGTCGGAAGCCATGGCACAGTAGCCCTAACGCTGGCAGAAGTAGTTCACAACGGTCACTCAGCTACAGCACCCATTTCTATCATTGTGAATCGTTAGCTATCGCGTTCAGGACAATCGTCCCCAGCTACATCAGATCTTTGTATACGGTGTTCAGGCTTAGCCTCAGCGCTGGTAATCCCGTCTCAGGCAAAAGCAGTACCTGAGGATTTGGTGCTCAATTTTTAGCCAATGTTTTTCCCAACGATCTTGACAGCGGCGCGGTTCGGCCTGCTATAATATCAAAGCGATAACGATGGGGTGTCGCCAAGCGGTAAGGCACCGGGTTTTGGTCCCGGCATTCCTAGGTTCGAATCCTAGCACCCCAGTTTTAGTTCAATCTTCCTCTGCTTCGTCTTCAAGTTCCTGAATGGCGACGAGGAGTTCTTCTTCCTGGGCTTCAAAGTCATCCTCAGACAGCTCGCCCATATCAAAGGCGAGCTGTAGGGCGAGCAGCTGTTTTTGCAGACTCTCCAGGTCGTTGGTGGAGATGTCGGCCTGTTCTAGCATTTTGTTGGCCACCCAGCTCACCCCCTCAATGGGGCCGAGTACGGGGGCAAAGAGAAGTTTAAGCAGCATAGGAGAGGAGGCAGCAGCTAGTTGAGCTGAGCGAAGTTGTAGGGGGCGGTAAAGTTGTTGTAGCGAATGCGCAGGCGATCGCCAAAGGTAGCGTCTACGGCATCGACAGCCTGACTAAATTCAGCCTCGCTCTCCCACGGAATTAGAAAAGCGGCGTTGTAGATCATCACGTCGGTCTGGGGGGCATTTTCGAGCACGTCTTTGGCCAGCGGGCTCAGGGCCTGGCGAAACTGGTCAACAATGCCCTGCTTGCGCGCCTCCATCGCCGCTTCGATCTGCTGACCAATAAAGATTACCTGCTCCATGCCCAGCTGAGTGCCCTCCAGCTGATCGCGCTGGGCGCGTAGAGCCGCGTCTTCGGCCATCATCATTTCGAGTTCTGTGGATGGCTCCCACTGCACTTTGATGCTCACTTCGCGACAGCCATCAAGGCGCTTAAACAACTGCGCCAGGTCCTCAGAATGGGGGGTGACCAGATCTTCTTTCACCTGCTCCCAGCTGTCGACAATCAGCCCAAACTGAAGCGGCAGCAGCGTGCGATAGCCCTGCTCCATGGCGGCTTCCAGTACCTTCTCATGGCCCAGCAGATTTTTGCGGCTCGACAGATAGCGTTTCTGGCAGGCAACGGAATAAAGAAAGGTAAAGTCGCCCAGGTGCTGGGCCTGCACCGCCTGCGCATCCAAGCCATCTAGGGGCAGCTCAGCGGGGCCAGGGGCAGGAAAAATGCCGTACAAATAGTAGCGATCAGCCATAGGTCTCTTAGGGGGCGTCTGATGGGAGAACGACCCTAGGGTGCCCAAACCCTAGGAGTTTTCGACAAACGCTGCGTCGCCCCCGATGCGATGCTGTCCCCTCCCCCCGGCCCATGCAGCGCTAAGAGAAACCTGGCCCGCGATCGCTGCCCAGCCAGATCCTAGACATGTCAATCGCCCTAGGTTAATCGCTATAGTGTTTAGGCATTGTCTTGGCAAGTAGGAGACTCGCAACCGTGGCCATTGCACCTGGGGCAACCGATCGCTGGCAGACGACAGGTATCTGGATGACCAGAGGCAGGCAGTTCGTGGCCCTGATGCTGGCGCTGGCGGTTGGGCTGGTGACCACCGGCTGCAACCCCGCCCGGTTTGCCCAGGCCAGTGCCGACGTACCCCGGCTGGTGCTGAGCACCCTCAGCGATCCCAAAACCTTCAACCCTACCCTCAGTCAAGAGTCGCCGAATATCTTTGGCTTTACCTTTGAGGGCCTGACCACCACCGATGGCATCAGCGGTGAAACGGTGCCCGCCCTGGCCGAAAGCTGGGAGATCTCTGACGATGGCAAGCTGCTGGAGTTTACCCTGCGAGAAGGGCTGCGCTGGTCCGATGGCGAACCGCTGACTGCCGACGATGTGGTATTTACCTACGACACTCTGTTTAACCCTGCCATTTTGACTAACAGCCGCGACGGGTTTCGCATTGGCACCCAGGGGCTGCTGCCTGAGGTCAGCAAGGTGGACGACCGCCGGGTGCGCTTTACACTACCTGAGCCCTTCGCGCCCATGCTGGGCAACACAGCACTAGAGATTATTCCGGCCCACATTCTTCGGCCAACGGTCGAAAACCTCGATGCCCAGGGCAATCCGCTGTTTCTCTCGACCTGGGGTACCGATACGCCTCCCCGCCAAATTATAGGCAATGGTCCCTACCAGCTAGCTCAGTACGTGCCCGGAGAGCGAGTCGTTTTTGAGCGCAACCCCTACTACTGGAAGAAGGATGACCAGGGCAATCCGCAACCCTATATTGAACAAGTTGTCTGGCAAATTGTCGGTTCTACCGATACCTCTTTCTTTCAGTTTCGCTCCGGTGGGCTGGATATGGATAGCGTGCAGCCCGACTTTTTCTCGCTGCTGAAGCGGGAGGAAGAGCGGGGCGACTTTACGATTTACAACGGTGGCCCTGGTCTGGGTACCAATTTCTTTGCCTTCAACCTCAACCGGGCCAGCCGCAACGGCAAGCCCCTGGTCAACCCGGTGCGATCGGCCTGGTTTAACAACGTTGCTTTTCGCCAGGCGATCTCCTATGGCATCGATCGCGAGACCATGGTAAACAACATTTTCCAGGGTCTTGGTCAGCCCCAGACCTCGCCCATTTCGGTGCCCAGCCCCTTCTATGCCCCGCCCGAAATGGGCATTCGCACCTACGACTACAACCCCGAAAAGGCTAAGGAACTGCTGCAAGCTAACGGGTTTCAGTACAACGAGGCTGGCCAACTGCTGGATGGAGCGGGTAACCGGGTGCGCTTTACCCTGATTACCAACTCGGGCAACAAAATTCGCGAATCAATTGGGGCACAGATCAAAAACGACCTGTCCAAGCTGGGCATTCAAGTCGATTTCCAACCCCTGGCCTTTAATGCCCTGGTCGATCGCCTCACCGATAGCCTGGAGTGGGAAGCCCTGGTGCTGGGCCTGACCGGCGGTACCGAACCCAACGGCGGGGCCAATGTCTGGCTGCTCGACGGAGCACTCCACGCCTTTAACCAGAATGCTGGCCCTGGCCAAGATCCGCTAGAGGGCTGGCAGGCGGCCGACTGGGAGCGCCGGATCGCCGATCTCTACATTCAGGCGGCCCAGGTGATCGACGAAGATCAGCGCTTTGAGCTGTACAAAGAGACCCAGCAGCTGACCCAGGAGTACCTGCCCTTTACGTACTTGATCAATAACCTGTCGCTCACCGCCGTGCGCAACCGGGTAGATGGGGTGAAGTACACAGCCCTGGGCGGCGCCCTGTGGAATATCCACGAGCTCACCGTTGAGTAGGCGCGGTGGTGGGCCGGAGGCTTGCGGGTAGCAAAGCTCAGTCTCTCGGCACGATAAAAGACTCAGTAGCGATCGAGCAGCAGCTCTACCTCTGCTTCCAGGGTCATGCCTTCCATGGCGGCCAGTTCGGCCCGGCGTACGGCCAGGTGGGTTTGGGCTAGCGACTTTCCCAGCGCCTCTAGCAGCACGGTGTCCCGCTCAAACGCGTCCAGGGCTGCGGCCAGGGATTGGGGCAGCAGAGCAATGCCGCGATCGCGCCTTTCCTCCTCAGACAGCGTCCCTGGGTCTTGCTGAACCGAGTCGGGCAGGGGATAGTTTTGGGTAATACCGTCCAGGCCCGCTGCGATCGCGCTTCCCAAAGCCAAATAGGGGTTGGCCGCTCCATCTACGGTCTTTAGCTCCAGGTGGGTGGGGCTGGGCCTGTCTCTTATACACATCTCCGAGCCCAC
>PYER01000232.1 GCA_003017855.1 filamentous cyanobacterium CCT1 | reverse complement strand
CCCACACCCCTATGCCCCCCCAACTCTTCTGGACTCTCCCTGGCCTGATCGACATGCTGGCCCGCGCCAATGCCGACGGCACTGAACCAGCCACCCTGCTGGATAGCGAACAGCTCAACAACCCCAACGGCATCGCCCTCGATTTGCAGAACGGCCATGTCTACATTGCCGATGGCGGAGCCGGAGACCAGATCCTGCGCGTCAACCTCGACGGCTCTGATTTGCAAGTGATTGTGGCCAACGCAGGCGACAACCCCGCCGACATTGCACTGGATCTAGCCAATGGCCAGATTTACTGGACGATTCCCGGCGTCGTTGACCAGGTGCGGCGGGCCGATTTGGATGGCTCCAACATCGAGACAGTTTTGGATGCGGCGGTGCTGAGCAACCCCAACGGTATCGCCCTGGATGTTGCCAATCGTCATATTTACATTGCCGACGGCGGGGCGGGCGATCGCATCCTCCGTTTCAACTTCGACGGCCCAGAGGCGCTGGTGATCGTCCCCGATGCGGGCGACAACCCCGCCGATATTGCGCTGGATTTAGCTAATGGCCAGATCTACTGGACGGCCCCCGGCATCACCGACCAGGTGCGGCGGGCTAATCTAGATGGCTCCAACATCGAGACCATTCTCGACACCAGCCTGCTCGAAAACCCCAACGGTCTGGCGCTGGATGTGGAAGCGGGGCAGCTCTATGTGGCTGACGGCGGGGCGGGCGATCGCATTCTGCGAGCCAATCTGGATGGCTCCAACCCGGAGGTGCTGCCGATCGCAGCGGGGGATAACCCGACTGGCCTGGCGATCGCGATCGCGAATCCCCTACAGCCGCCCGACCCGATTCAGGTCAGCGTGTTTGCCGAACCCGATACACCGCTGTCTGAAGCCGAGCAAACCCCCGGCGCGTTTATCTTTCGCCTCAGCGCTCCGGCCCCAGCGGGCGGCCTGGTGATTGGCTTTCAGGCGGCCGATACCGACCCCGACCCCGACTCGCGCGATGTCACCATTGGTGACCCCGGCACCACAAACATTGACGACTTCACCATCCGGCCTATCCCTGGCTTTACCTCCACCGTCACCGTCAGCGAGGGAGCCACCGAGGCCCGACTGGTCGTTACCCTTTTCCTGGATGACCTGGCTGAAGACACTGAGGTGATTTCGCTCTCGCTACTACCGGCAGCAAACTACACCATCGATACCGCAAACGCAACGGCTGAACTAACCCTCGTTGAGACATTCCCCATGACGACCCAAACCGTTACCGTTTCCATCGAAAACCTATCCCCTGAAAATGGAGCATTTCTCACCCCGCTGTGGTTTGGCTTCCACGACGGCACCTTCGACACCTACGATCGCGGTCGGCCCGTTTCTCCCGGTTTAGAATCGCTGGCGGAAGACGGCGCGACAGAACTTATTTCTCAGGAATTTGACCTGGCGGGCTTTGGCACTGTGCAGGGCACCATTCTCGGCGGCGAGGGCACCCCCGGCCCCATCGACCCCGGTGAAACCGCCAGCTTCACCGTCGAACTCGACCCCAGCGACCTCACCAGCCGCTTCTTTAACTACGCCTCGATGGTGATACCCAGCAACGACTTTTTCATTGCCAACGGCAACGAGCGCGCCCACGCCATTTTTGACGAAGCGGGCAACTTCATCGGCGCAGACTTCATCGTCACAGGCAGCAACGTGCTGGATGCCGGGTCAGAGGTCAACGACGAAATCCCGGCCAATACCGCTTTCTTTGGCCAGATGGCCCCCAATACAGGCGTTTCTGAAAACGGCGTGGTCAAGCTAGCAGAGGGCTTTATCCCCGATGGCCCTATCCTCAGCGACCCGCGCTTTAGCAATGCCGACTTCACTGCCGAAGACTTTCAGGTGGCCCGGATTCGCGTGTTTTTGGGCGAGCCTGTGCCCCCCGTATCGTTAAACTCCCTTCTCAGCGGCAGCCAGGAACGGCCCCTGTTCAACGGTACCGCCGCCACCGGGGTTTCGTCGCTGTCGTTGAACGAGGCAGGCGATGCTCTGAGCTACAGCCTCACCCTCAGCGGATTAGATTTTGGGGCACTGCTGGGCACCGACCCCACCACCCCCGACCCTGGTGATGACGTGACCCGCATTCACATTCACAACGGGGCGCGGGGCGAGAATGGCCCAGTGGCCTTTGGCCTGTTTGACCTGGTCGCGCCCGAGGACGGCGGGCAGGATGCCGACGATTTGATCGTGACCGAGAATGCCGACGGTTCCGTCACTCTCTCCGGCATTTGGGACGACACTGACCCGGCGCTGATTGGCCTCAGCGAGTTTGTTGACGACATTCGCAGCACCGACCCCGGCGCAGACCTGGACCTGTACTGGAATGTGCACACCGAGCAGTTCCCCGGCGGCGAAATACGCGGCCAGCTTCAGCAGGGGGAAGCGCCCACCGCTGGCCCCGTGCGGCTGACGGTGGCGGTGGAAAATTTAGCGCCGGACCAGGGGGCGATCGTCACGCCGCTGTGGTTTGGCCTCCACGACGGCAGCTTCAACACCTTTGACCCCAGTGCCTCGGCCTCGCCTGCGATCGAAATTGTCGCCGAAGAAGGCTTTATCGGCCTCGAAGGGCTGACCCCCGAATTACCCAGCTTTGAGGGCACGGGCTTTGAGGGCATTGACCTGACGGCGCTGCCCATTCTGCCCTTGACCATCTCTAGCCAGTTTGCCAACAGCCCGGCCGGGGAGCGGGGCTTGCAGGGTATCATTGCGCCCGACGGCAGCCCGCTGGGGATTTTCCCTGGTCAGGAGGGCAACCGCAGCCTGACGGTGTTTGACCTCAGCAGCAGCCGCTTTTTGAGCTACGGTGCGATGGTCTTCCCCAGCAACGACGCCTTTATCGGCGATGAGTCGCCGATTGAGCTATTCGATGAGGTGGGCAACTTTATCGGCGCAAATTTCACTATTCTGGGCAACCAGGTGTGGGATGCAGGCACCGAGGTCAATGATGAGTTGTTTGAAAGTCTGCCCTTTAGCGCGGCGGGAGTACTGCAGGGCACGCCCGAAGGCGGTACGGTGCAGCTTCACCCCGGCCTGTTGCCAGCGGGCGAGGGCGGCATTGTCGATTTTCCGGGCTTTGCCAATGCCGACTTTAGCGCCCCTGGCTACGAGGTGGCCCGCATTCAGGTGTTTGCCGAGCATCTGACGCCGCTGGAGGGCAGTGGTGGCCAGAACATCTTTGACATTGCGCTGAATAATACTTTCACGATCGAAAGCTTTGGTGGTGTGGGGCTGGGCGCGGAGCCCAATGCCGGGCTGGTGGATGAGATCGACACAATTCGTTTTGAGGGCGAAGGGCTGATTGCCGAGAACCTGCTGCTGACCCAAGAGGGCAGCGATCTGCGGCTTAGCTTTGAGGGCGTACCCGGTACGAGCGCGATTCTACGCGACTTTGCCCTGGAAAATTTCGACAACCTACCTGGCGGTGAGGGCAACATTCTCTTCGATGGCGACACCGAGATTGTAGACAGCTTTGACGTATTCAACGCCGACTCCATTCAAACCCGCGTCTTCAACCGCAATACCGTCACCTTCCTCAACGACTTGGACAACACCGTGCAGGGCTTTGCCGACTCCGACGACGTGATCAACGGCCAGGGCGGCGATGACGAAATCCTCGGCCTCAGCGGTGACGACCTACTGCGCGGCGGCGCGGGCGACGACATTCTCGACGGCGGCTTGGGCAGCGACGTGAAAACGGGCGGCCCAGGGGCTGATACCTTCCGCTTCGGAGCCGACCTGATCGCCAGCGGCGGCGGTGACGCGGATGTGATTACTGACTTTGAGGCGAGCGATCGCATTGATTTCAGCGGCTTTTTGGGCGCAGGCGGCGAGTTTTCGCTGGCGGTGCTGGGCGATCGCCTGATCGCCAACCTCACCACGGGCGACACCGTGACGGTGCTGGGCGATCTGACGGCGGCCTCGGCCCAGCTAGCACCCTTGGCGACGGCGGTGGCGATCGCCTAATCCCCCGTAGGGTGGGCACCGCCCACCTTCAACCCATTTCTCTCTCTCCTAACACAGCCAACCTTCCTCGGGTGAAAGCGGACGAGGACAACGGATTACAGCCAAGACCAATGGTGGGCATTGCCCACCCTACTTTCTACCTTCCATAAACAAGGAGACAATCCCATGCAAATTGATCGCAACAACCTCCAGCACCTGACCTCCGTGCAGCACCAGGGCCTCGTGTTTTTGTTTGGCATTGATAGCAACCGCGACATCTACTACGCCGTGCGGCGCACCCCGGCAGCGCCCACGGAGCCAGTTGAATCTGAAAACACGGACGACGAAGCGGCAGCCGCCGCCTCTCCAGTTGCCACCTCCCAGTGGGGTGAGTGGGTGCGGCTGCCCCTGCCCGTGGATCAGCCGGACGAATCGGTGATTCAGCGCGAGCGCGAAGAAGGCGTGGATCGGTGGGTGCGATCGCAGTACAGCACCGCCACCCGCACCGCCCTGGCCCCCATCCAGGTAATCTCTGACGGCGAACACCTGTTTGTCTTTCGTCAGTCCACTGAGAACACGCTGCTGTGCGATCGCTTTTTGCTCGACGGCGGCACCGAGCGGCTGGTGCCCAAGCTAGAGGTGCGCTTCAAACGCAGTCGGCAGCGGTTTATCCCAGCCCAGCCCCAGGGGTTGAGCGGCAGCCAGTCCTTCGATACGCCCGACTTTCGCGACTTTGCGGGCAACTTTTTCTTTGAGCCCACCCAGGAAATTCGTCTGGCGCAGAACCTTACCCAGGGCTGGTTTGCCGTGGTACTGACCAACACCAGCGAGCACGAGGTCAGCCGCTGGCACATCTTTGCCCACAATCGGAAGACCGGGCGAATTGAGCTGTTTTCGCTGCGTCGGTCGCGCGATCGCCTCTTCGACCTGACCGACTACACCGTGGAAGAGGGCAGCCTGGAAGATCCCCAGCCCCGCCAGATTCCGGGACTGATCAAGCGCACCCTGGTGCTGCGGGACGAAGCGGGCGAGGAGCTAACCGCCACCGAGGCCCCCACCGCCACCCGCTTCTGCCTGCAAAGCGAGATGACCACCCAGGACGGCGACATTTCGTTTATCAAGGGCGGCGTGCGGGTGATGCTGTCGGTGCCGGTGCGGGTATTGGGTGCAGCAGATCCCCCCACCACCCTGGCCTCGCTGATCTTTGGCGTGCGGACCGACGGCACCCTGGCCCAGATCGACGACCTGCCCCAGGAAACTCTGCTGCTGGAGAACAATCGCGACATTCTGCTGCCCGCCAATGTGCTGCAACAGGTGCGCGGCGTCAGCGGCAACCAAACCTCTGACCCCGACGACAGCCGCCCCAGCTTCACGTTCGACGGGGTGGATGACTATATCGATGTGGGTGGCGATCGCAGCCTCGACCTCACCCGCAACTTTGCGATCGAAGCCTGGGTGCATCCCACCACCGAAAAAGAACAGTGGATTTTTGCCAAGCAGGGCAGCTACGGTCTAGGCCTGGCCGAGGGCAACCCGGTATTCGTCACCGCCGCCGGTTGATGGCCCTGGCCAACGGCGAAACCGTGGACTTTTCCCCCGAGTCGAACACCGGGCGAGTGTTTGGGGCTTTCCCCACCGGGCGGCGGATTGGGCGTCGGGTGGGTCGCCGCAATGCCGAAGCCTACCGCTACGGCGAGGTGTTTAGCGTGGTGCAGGGGGCGACCTATCTGGAGACCTTTGAGTACCGTACCGACGCGCCGATTTTGCCCTTTGATGAGGATGCTGAAGCTTTTGAGGTTGTGTTTGAAGGCTTCACAGGCGGGCGCAATGGTGAACCCACCGACCCCGTGATTGTCCCCGCCCAGATTCGTCCCCTGGCGGCTGAAACCGACGACGGCTGGCGGGTCGCCCAGGCGCGGTTCACCATTCCCGAGGGCATGACTCACCTGCGCCTGTTCCACATCACTGCCCCCGGCGGCACCTGGGGCACCCTGGAGCTGCGCCGCCATCGAGTTGAACAACTGGCCCGCACCGTCACCCAGGCAGAGTTTGTCGATGAGCTGCTGCTGCCTGCCCTGGCCGGTGGGTTCGATGAGGCCGAGCAGGCCCTCGACGAGCTGCGCCCCTTAGAGCAAGAAGAGGCAGGGCTGCTCCGCGACATTCAGGAGCTAGAAGCGCTGATTGCTGAAGAAGACCCCGCTGGCATGTTGACCCAGCAGGTGGCAGCCCAGCGCCAGACCGTGGCGCAGCTGACCACCGAGCAGCGTGCCGCTGCCCGCCGTTTGAGCGATGAGGAACTCAACCCGTTTAACTTTTACGCCGAGATCAATCCGGGCGATCGCGCTGGGGTGCGGCTACAGTACGACGTCATCCGCCGCGCCAACAGCCCCGACCTCTCCCTGCGGCCCAGCGACTTTAGCCCCGCCCAGCGCTGGCAAATTCGGCCCCTGAATGTGACGGCTACCGGGCGCACTCGGGTCATAATTCATCCCCAAAACAACCTGGCAGCGTTGCTGACCGCCGACAACAGCGGCAGCGGCACCTACACCGGTCTCTCGGTGCAGCCGCTGCGACAGCCCCCCGGTGTGGTCTACCAAAACTGGTCGCTGGAGTTTTTGCAGCAGGGCAGCCCGGCTCGCGTGCAGTTTCGCCAGCGCCAGCCCGATACCGCGAACCCAGTTCTAGACACCTACCTGCTGGTGGCGCGCGCCAACGGCAGCCTGACCGCCGAACCCGTCGATAGCTTTGCCCGCAACGGCAGCGTGGGCGACTGGCTGCTGATCAACACCGGCATTTTGCACGACGAGGGACGGGCGGCGATCGCCGCCGCCCGCGCCGCCTTCAACGCCCTAGATGCCCAGCTCACCGCCGCCCAGGCCGACCTCGCCCGTTTAGAAGCCCGCCTGGCCAACGTGGATGGCCTCGAACCCCAGCTCGCCGCCGCCCGCCTGCGTTTCAACCAGGTGCAAGACCGCATTCGCAGCCTGCGCCAAACCTACCTGGATGCCGTGGCTGCCCTCAGCAACCAGGCCCAGGCGCTGCCGCTCATCCCCACCACCAGCGGCGGCACGGTGCAGGGGGCCACCCTCGACTTTGTGGCCCCAGCCGGGGCCGTCACCAGCTACGAGAGTGTGGAGGGGGCGGTGCATCTAAATTTCTTTGATACCCGGAACCGCCTTCGCACCAGCGTTTACGACGCGGTGGCCGAAGTCTGGCGGCCCAACCTTCCCGGCACCTGCCTTGCCCTGGAGGCCGATGCCGACGCTCCCGGTCGCCTCGAAATCAGCAACTTTGGGGCAGATGCCCTCAGCCGCTTTACCCTCTCTGGCTGGGTGCGCACCCAGGATACCGCCGCCGCTACCTGGCTCGACTACCGCCAGGCAGCCAGCCGCCTGCGGGTGTTCAATCCCCAAAACCTCCAGGTCACGATTAACGACCAGACCACCCCGCCCACGGCGATCAACCTGGCCGATGGCGCGTGGCATTGGCTGAGCGTGACCTGGCGCGGGCAAGACGGCCAATTGCAGATCTATGTGAATGGGGCGATTGCCTACACCGGCAGCCTTGCCCCCAATGCCAGACTGCCCCTCGGCGGCACTCTCACCTTTGGGGCCAATGTAGACGGTGCTACGCCCTGGGTCGGCTTCTTAGAGAGCTTGCAGATCTGGAGCGAGACCCTGAGTGCTGACGAAATTCAGGCCAACCAGCATCTCTCGCTCACCGGCAACGAGCCAGGGCTGTTGGGCTACTGGCCCCTGGAAGATTTGGGTCGAGAGCAAATCCGCGATCGCTCGCCCCACAACCACCACGGCACCCTGGCTGGCCCGGTGCAGCTGGCCCCCTCCACTGCGCCCATCGGGGTAATGGCCACCGAGGCGGCTACGGTGGTCGCCAACGAATACCCCACCCAGGAGGTGAATGAACTGGGCGAAGCCGTCGGTCTGATGCGGCGCTTCTACGCCTTTATTCAGCCCGAGGCGATCGACCTGCTGCAAGACCAGCGCATCGAAAGTCTGGAGGTGCGCTGGGTCGGCAATGCCCAGTTTGACCCCACCCTGCTGGGCTACATCGAAGGGGCACCCCCCGTACCCAGCGAAAACCTCACCGAGGCAGAGAGCTACGACGGCACCGCCGCCATTCAGCTCAACGCCACCGAAAACGTTAGCTATAGCTGGACTCGTAGCCAGGAGGCCGGGCTGGGTATTGATGTCAATGCCATTCTTGGTACCGCCGCCGAGGCCTCCTTTGGGGTGGCGGTCACCACCTCCGTCTCCGGTGGTTTTGGCTTTACCGGCAATCTGTCTAGCGCCTACAGCCTGCTCGACGAAGGCACCGTCACCCTCGATATTGCCACGGCCCTCCAGGATCGGCTCTCCCTGCGAGGCAGCCTGGAGACCACCGAGCGCTTCCCCCGCCTGGGGCGGCGCTATGTGCCCAAAAACGTGGGCTACGCCCTGGTCGTGTCGTCCCTGGCGGATGTGTTTGTGCTGCGGTTGCGCCGCAGTCGGCGTATGGTGTCGTACCAGGTGGCCCCGGTGCCCGATCTGCCGCCCCAGGTCAACACCGTCACCTTTTTGATCAACCCGGCCTATCAGCAAAACGGCACCCTCGACGGCCAGGTGGGCGCCGAGGCCGCAGACGATCGCGTCTATGCCGCAGTGCCCAGCCTGCGCGCCCAGTACGGCTCCCAGTTCCCGGCTAGCTACTTTCGCATCCGCGAGGCGGCTGAGCTAGAGGCCCAAATTCGCCGTCAAGATCGGGAACGGGAGGCCATTTTCGTCAACTACAACAGCCGCGCCATTGAAGGGGGAGCCGCCAACCGCTCGACCGACAACGCCAACGAAAACAATATCGAGCAGGTGGCGGCCAATGTCGGGTCGGCGATCGCCTCGACCGTGGAGTCTGTGCGCTCTGGTGGCAGTGCCGACGGTTGGCAACAGCGGCTAGAGCAGCTCTTGATCGACGCCCGCAAGCGCAACATCGTCAACACCTATGTGTGGGATGGCGACGGCGGCCTGCGCTCTGAAACCCAGGAGTTTGCCGACACCATTGAGCAAACCATTGGCGGCAGTTTCTCGCTCGATGGGGGGTTGGGCATTACCGGGTTTGTGCAGGGGCTCGGCGTTTGGGTAAACCTGACCGCCCTGGCCACGGCTCACATTACCCAGCTGTCTACCAAGACCGAGAGCCGCAGCCGAGGCTTTAGCCTGGAGGTGGAGCTAGCGGGCGAAAGCCGGGGCATCACCACCCTCAACGATACCCCGGTACTGCCGGGCGAAAAGGTCGATCGCTACCGATTCTCTAGCTTTTATTTGGAGCCGGATACCAACCACTTCAACGACTTCTTTCACCAGGTGGTTGACCCCGAATGGCTGATGGGCAACGACGAAGAGGCCCGCGCCCTGCGGCAGATCAACATGGTGCGGCCTAACCCAGTGTGGCGGGTGCGGCACCTGGTGACGTTTGTGGAGCGCCCGGCCCTGCAAGGGTTTGGAGCTGCCCAGACGCTGACGGTATCGTTGCCCCCGGCAGCGGTGGCTAATGGCAACGGCAATGGCCCTCGGGCTATGGCGGCGGCTGAGCAGTAGCCTGGAACGCAGAACCTCGGTTATGACTGGTATTCACCTACAACAGTCATACCGAGGTGTTATTGGGGATGAGTCTTGGCCATCATACCCACGCAAGCGGGGGAATCTACCTCAGAGTAACCGCTCTCGTATAGATTTCTATTGCCACGGAGATGGCGTTTCTACCTTTTCCCAACCCGAGTGACTGTGCTATGCCCTCGTCTGATGCTTCAGCCCGCCCTCACGGCCTATCGAATCTCCAGGCTCTAAAGTGAAGAGCCCTAAATCGTTTAGATTCAGGGCTCTTCACTTGATTTACTTAAGGCTCAATAGGTGTTTCAGGGAGGTGAGCTGCAAGCAGATGATGTATTCGCTAGGCTGAACACTAAAGTGCATCTGC
>PYER01000231.1 GCA_003017855.1 filamentous cyanobacterium CCT1 | reverse complement strand
GGGGGCCGGGGGGGGAGCCGCGACCCCCCTCACCACCGCCATAGCCGCTCCCGCCCCCGCTGCCCAAAACCCGGTAATTCAGGTCGGTATTGTGCAGCGCTTTGGCGAAAACCTGCAGGACCGCATTACCCTCGAAGCCCTGCCCGGCGAGCAGCTAACCCTCAGCTTTGAAACCCAGGGCCAGCCTCAAACCGTCACCACTACCCGAGTAGTGCTGGGCCTAGCGCCCGAGCCCCTGCCCGAGGCCACCCTGGGCGAACGCGTGGTGCTCAGCAACCACCGCAGCTTTGAAACCGCCGAGTACAGTGCCGAGCAGTGGCGACAGCGCGGCATTGAGCCCGAAATTGCCCAGCCCGGTAGTTGGGAAGTGTGGGCCAACCGCGAGACCTACAATAGCCCCCTGGTGCGGCGGCTGCTGGTGCAAAACCTCCAGGCCCAGGGCTTTACCGAAGTCTTTCTCGACAGCGAGGTGGTAGGCCAAATTCCCAAAGCCTACTTTGAGGCCAACGGCTACCGCTACCAGCGCGATACCCTCGACATTCGCGCCAGCGGCGGGCGGGTGCGGGTCATTCAAACGGGGGAAACACCCGTTACCCGCGTCTACGGCGGCACTCTGCGGGTACAGCCCAACACCTACGGCACCTATACCCTGGTCAACAGCGTGCCGATCGAAACCTACCTACGCGGCGTAGTGCCCCACGAAATTGGCCCTAGCGCTCCGGTGCCCGCCATTCAGGCGCAGACGGTGCTGGCCCGTACCTACGCCCTGCGAAATTTACGCCGCTTTGCGATCGATGACTACCAGCTCTGCGCTGACACCCAGTGCCAGGTGTACCGGGGCCTCACGGGCACCGCGCCCGTCGCCGACCAGGCCATTCAGGCCACCCAGGGCCAGGTGCTCACCTACGAAAACGAGCTGGTCGATGCCCTATACTCATCCACCACGGGCGGGGTCACCGCCGCCTTTAGCGACGTGTGGGATGGCCCCGATCGCCCCTACCTGCGCCCAGTGGTCGATTCGGTCTACGGCCTGTGGAATATCAACCAGTACCCGCTCAACTCTGAGGAAAGCATTCGCCGGTTCATAGCGATCGACAAAGGCTTTAACGAAGATACCTGGCAACTCTTTCGCTGGCGCAACGAAAGCACCCTGGCCGAAATCACCCAGGATTTGAAAGGCTATCTGGGGCGGCGACAGCACCCCATGGCCGGGCTGACCCAGGTGAAATCGGTGCGGGTTTCTGAGCGGGCCAACTCGGGCCGGGTGCAGGCGATCGACATCGAAACCGACCTGGGCGTTGTGCAGCTCAAAAAAGACGAAATCGTGCGGGTGCTGACCGCTCC
Organism: filamentous cyanobacterium CCT1; assembly: GCA_003017855.1. Lineage (GTDB taxonomy): Bacteria > Cyanobacteriota > Cyanobacteriia > Phormidesmidales > Phormidesmidaceae > Nodosilinea. The sequence continues at coordinate 9,182 of PYER01000231.1, read as the reverse complement.
CCGCAGTCTGCTGTTCTACATAGAGCCCATGTACCAAACCCCAGCTGCTGTAGGCACGGCTCCGGTAACTGAGGGGTCGCCTCCGGCAGCCAGTTCCCAAATTATGGGCTATGCCTTTGTAGGCGGTGGCTGGGGTCACGGGGTAGGCATGAGTCAGACGGGGTCTTACCGGCTGGGCAACCTGGGCTGGAACTACCAGCGCATTCTGCAGTTCTATTACCCCGGCACCACGCTGCAGCCCATCAGCGAGAATCTGACGTTTTGGCGCGAACCCGTTAGTGAGTGAGGGGATGGGGGGATGAGGGTTCATAATTGATTCAGCACCCAATACTGTGTCTTGCAGCTATGACCCAGGCTACCCAGCAGCGAAAAAAGCCATTCTCTAGCTTTACCTACCGGGACGCGTTTAAGCACCTAGGAGTGACCGAGCTGAGGCGCTGGGAGATGGTGGCTGCCCCAGTGCCCGTTAGCGACTTCTTTAGACAGCGACTGGAACGACTACAGCGGTTTGATTTAGAGAGTTTAGAAGTCTCTAAGACCCTGCTGATCGATGCCATATGCGAAGAGGGTCTAGAGGGTTTCGATCGGTTGAAGGTCTGGAAAGGAGCCTACCTGGAAGGAGAAACCGTCTGCGGCAATGTAGATTACCTGATCGCCGAGCGCCGCGCCTATTTGGAAGCTCCCTTTGGCTGCGTGATTGAGGCTAAAAAGGATGACTTTGAGCAGGGGGCAGCTCAGTGCCTGGTAGAGATGCACGCCTGTCAGTGGGTAAATCAGCAAATGGGACAAGTCATGGACATCTACGGCATTGTTACCAATGGCGAAGGCTGGAAATTTTATCGACTGGCGCAGAGTGGGGACGTGTTTGAGTCGCTGTTGTTTGGCATTGGTGATATGCCAACCCTGCTAGGGCTGCTGCGGGCCTTTTTTGGACTATGCTACGGCAACCTGCGGGCTGCTGCTCAGTAAAACGCTGTAAACTTTCCTTTCAAGAAGCTGGAACCTCACGGTAGCCTGTAGCCAGTTGCTATCGGTTGAACTGTCAGGAGCGGCGGCTATGGTCTTCAACATTCATCAGCTAGACAATCTCGACTACGACGATGCCGAGCCGCTGCTAGAGGACTATATCTACCGGGCGCTGGAGACGTTTGCCAATTCTAAGACTGGCAAGGCCCACATCAAGCGCAACCCCGAAGGGGGCAACTGGATTGGCACTTTTCTGGAAATGGCCTACGTCTATGGCGGCTACACGCTGCCAAAGATGACTAAGGCCAACGTGCAGGAGGTGATGGAGTACATTCTGCCGCGCAAGCTGACGCTGCTTGAACCGAGCGATACCGATGGGGCTGTTGATGAGCTGGTAGCGTTCTGGACGTTTATTGACGAGGTTTACAAGTTTCGCAGCGCTAAGGCGATCGCCAAGTACCTGCGATCGATCGAAACCCATTTTCCGCAGTGGATGTTTGACCCAGATCGGGGCGGCATCGCCAAGAGCTTTCTCACCCAGGGCATGGCAGCGGGCTTCGATATGACCACTCAGGAGGGATTAGATGCCTTTCGGCAAGAGTACAACCGCAACTTGCCTGCTCAACCGCCAGCCATGCCACCTGGGCTGTCAATGCTCCCGGCAAAATCCTTCGAGATGACCACAGCGCCCCCGGATATGCAGCGTGCCTTTGAGCAGATGGGCATTGAGCTCCCCGCCGAGGGAGAAATGGTCAACCCCATGCAGCTGGTGACGCAGTTTTTTGGCGGTCTCATGAAGATGGACCCCGATGCTGCCGAGCAGTTGATGGCTGAGTTGGATGACGATCTCGAGCCCCAAGCCCCGACTAGGCGGGGGACTATGGCCGAGCTGCGCACCAGCATGCTGCGGCATAACCTGGGCGAAGAAATGGCCCTATCGGCGGCAGACCAGGCGATTTTGGAGGAGCAGACTATTACCGAAACTGCTCCCGGCAACATTCTGCAAGACTTTCAGACAGCGCTAGAAATTATCGATGACAAGGGCATACCGGTGAGCGGCAAGCGCCAGCAAATTTCGCTCAAAGCACTAGAAGACTTGAACCAGCGGCTGAGCAATCCCATTCAAATTGATCTGAAGCGACCTCAGCAAAAGTCGTATCCAAATATCCACGGGCTGTATCTGCTGCTGCGGGCGACAGGCATTATCGATGTGGTCACCCAGGGCAAACAATCCCGGCTGGTGCTGAACCCGGCAGTGTACGACTCTTGGCAGCAGCTTAACCCGACAGAAAAGTACTTTTCGCTGCTGGAGGTATGGTTTCTTCGCAGCCATCCCGAAATGCTGGGCGAAGAACGCAGTGGGCCTTTAATGGTTGGCGATCGCTGCCTCCAGAGCTGGTCTCAACTGACAAAAACCGTCACCTTTGACGACTACAACGCTCAAAATCGGTTTGTCTACTATCCAGGGCTGGAAAACCTTGCGCTAATGGAGATGTTTGGGCTAGTCGCCATTACCCAAGGCCAGCCCGACCCCGGCAAAGGCTGGCGATTCAAGCAGGTAAAGGCGGAACCCTGGGGCAACGCTCTGATTACCCTGCTTCACAACGCCTACCGGGCCGTTGATTACGAGTGGCCCGGTGCCTTAGACCCGACTCAACCCCTGGGCGAATTGCAGCCGGTGCTGCAACCCTACTTCCCGACCTGGCAGCAGAGCCTGCTGGTGCCTCGTACCGAGTTTCGACCGGGTAGACACATCTTTAAAGTGTCGCTGGGTAAAGTATGGCGGCGAATTGCGATGCCTGGGGAGGCGACCCTGGCCGATTTCAGCAGTCTAATTTTAGATTCGGTCGAGTTTGGCCACGATCATCTCGATCAATTTACCGTCAGAACCTCTACTGGGCGAGTCTTAGAAATCACCCACCCCTATGCAGATGGAGATCTGTCTACTGACGAGGTGAAAATCGGAAATCTTCCCCTGCAAGTGGGTGGGGCTATGGAGTATTTATTCGATTTTGGCGACTGCTGGGAATTTCAGATTGTTCTAGAGAGCATTGAGCCTGAGAGCGATCCTGAATCACCCGCTGGATTTCAGAAAATTAAGAAAACTAAGACAGCTAAGCGCAAAAAGTCAAAGCTGCCCGGAGAAATTTTGGAAGCCCACGGCAAGGCTCCAGAACAGTACCCCGAAGAAGAAGATTGGTGAATTTGGGACGAGCGCACACCTACCCCAGCACCTCGCTCAGCATCTGACGCTGTTGGCTGACAGAGGTCAGCGTGTTCGCCGTAATCAATCCGCAGGCCGCCACCGCTGGCAGACCAATGCCGGGGAACGTCGACCCACCCACGCAGAGCAGCCCCTCCAGCGGAGTTTTTGGCCCTGGAAACATACCCCCCTGGGCCGAAATGGCGGGGCCGTAGCTGCCCCGGTGGCAGCGCAAGAAGCGCTCGTGGGTTAGCGGCGTGCCCACCAGCTCTACCTCCACTCGCTGGCGCACGTCGGGGATGATGCGCTCCAGGGCGCGCCAGAGGGGTTCGGCCCGTTCTTTCTTCAGTGCCGCATACTCATCACTGCGGCGATCGAGCCCCTGCCACAGCTCGTAGGGTTCGGTGGCGGGGGTGTAAACGTGGATGGTGTGTTTGCCCGGTGGAGCCAGCGACGGGTCGAGCACCGTGGGAATCGACATCACAATCAGGTTTTGCGGCGCATCAATTCCCCGATCCCAGTCTTCGATCGTGATGTAGTGGCAGGCCAAATCCTCAGGTAAGCCTGCGCCGTCGATGCCCAGGTGCAAGTGCAAAAAGCTGGGGCACTCGGGGGTGGCCTGGCGTTCTTCTACGAATGCTTTGGGTAGAGCGCCGTCGGGCACCAGCTTCAGGGTGTCCCAAATGGAGGCGTTGGAGATAACTTTGTCGGCCTTGAGAGTTTCGCCCGATCGCATCGCCACCCCAGTAGCCCGCCCACCTTCGACCAAAATTTGCTCTACGTGTGCCCCCAGCCGCAGAGTGCCGCCATATTTCTCCAGGCCGCGCACCAGGGCATCGACCATCGCTGCACTACCGCCGATGGGATAGTCCAAAGCCACGCCAGGACGGTACCATTCGGCAAACATGAAGGCCATTTCGGCGGTGCTGGTGCCTTTGGCGGGCAGGCCCGACAGCAAAAAGCAGAGCAGGTTCATCCAGTGGCGAATGAACGGGTCTTGGGTGGTGCGATCGAGCACGGTGCTGAAGGGTTTGCCCGATTGGGTCAACGCCGGAGCATTGCGCAGCAGATCCCAGCTGTAGGGGGCGACGGTTTGCAGGGCACCCAAGTCTAACCTCAGTGCAGCCGGGGGCAGAGCGGTGGCGGCTTTGCCCAGGGGTTCCATCGCTTTTTGCAGCCATCGCCAGTCCTGGACGGCGTCGTCGCCCCTCAGGGTTTGCAGCACCTCGGCAAACTGGTCGTTGCCCACGGTGGTGTCAAAATCGCCTTCGGGAATGCGCACGCCCCAGGTGTCGTAGTTGGCCCAGGTAATGCTGTCGCCTTCCCCCACGGCATCTAACACGTGGCGCAGCGGGTTGGTGGAACCTCGGTACGACATGCCCGAGTAGAGCGACGGGCCGGAGTCAAAGGTGTAGCCGCCGCGCTCAAAGCCGTGGGCGGCTCCGCCGGGGATAGTGTGGCTTTCGCAAATGGTGACGCGGTAGCCGTAGCGGGCCAGCAGCGCCCCGCAGCACAGACCGCCAATGCCGCTGCCAATTATGACGATGTTGGAGGAAGATGCCATGACCAATTGCGAAGAACAGCCCACTGAGAACAGCAGCGACAACCTGCGATCGCTGCCCCTTAATCTTGGCGTTCCTGCCCTGTTTTTGCAAAACGAGCATCGTATTTGGAGGATCGCTTGGGGTTTAATCAGCTTGTTCTACCCAGGCTTTGAACTGCATGTAGGCCTCCTCCGGGGTGAGGGGGTCGTGGTTTTCGTCGGGGATGTAGAACTGGCGGCTGTCAGCAAAGTGGCGTACCACAAAGCTGTGGATGAGGCCCCGCTGTAGCGCCTGGTTACCCAAGTCTTCGGCAGCATTGGCCAGGCTTTGCTCGTCGTGAAAGGTGGGTTGGGTCATGGTTCTGCTTCAACAATTTGGCTTAAAATTCGGCTCTGCCGTAGAGGCCCATTAGCTCTGCCGCCGCCAGGGTGCGATCGCGCATGGCCTGCAAAACCTCTTCCTCATTGGCTCCGGCAGCTACATCAAGCGGCTGGTCAAGGGCGTAGAGCTTAAAGAAATAGCGATGGGTGCCCTGGGGTGGGCAGGGGCCACCAAACCCGATCTGGTCGAAATCGTTTTTGCCCTGCTGCCCACCGTTGGGCAGATTTTCCTGCTGGGGCAGCCCGGCGGGCAGCTCGCGCAGGTCGGCGGGCAGGTTGTAGAGCACCCAATGGGTGAACTGATTGGGGGTGTCGCGATCGCGCACAATTAGCGCAAAGCTGCGCGCCTCAGCCGGTGGGTCGGCCCAGTTGAGCGGCGGCGACAGATTCTCACCATCGCAGGTATAGCGGTAGGGAATAGACGTGCCGGTCAAAAATTCAGAACTGTAGAGATGCATGGTCTTGTTCTGTCGATAACTAACAATGAAATAGGAGTCCGCTCTAGCTGTCTCCAGGGCTGGCGGCATGAACAGGCTCTGGCGTTTCTGAATTGGGGGGCCGAACCGTGATCAGCTCAGGGTTGGGGTGCTGGGCATGGGCCATCTGGTCCAGCGCAACAGGCTTGCCCTCCTGAATCGACTGGTGCAGCGCCTCAATAATGCGAATATCGTTCAGCCCTTCTACCCCAGAGGGTTCCAGGCCTTCATCCTGCAAAATGCAGTTCGAGAAGTAGGTAAACTCAGCTGCCAGCTGACTGTGGGGTTCAAACGTTTGCGTCTGGGTTTCGCCATTGACCGTCAGGTAGTGGGTGAGTTCTCCCTGCCAGGGGTAGGCGGGGTCGAGCCGCAGATCGCCCTGGGTGCCGACGATGCGATAGGTCGAAACCTTGCTGGCCCCAAAGCTGACGATAAAGTTGGCCAACCGCTGCTGCGGAAAGCGCAAAATAACGCTGGTCATTTCATCGACTTCGCGGAAGCGCTCTTCGCCGTTGTTGGCAGCTACGGCAAACACCTCGGTTGGTTCAGCCTGAAACAGGTACCGGGCCGCGTTGATGCAGTAAATGCCAATGTCTTCGAGGGTGCCACCGCCGGTCTCGCGCAGCAGGCGCGTGTTATCGCCCGTCACCTGCTGCGAAAAGACCGAGTTAAAGAAGCGGGGTTCGCCAATTTGCCCCGACTGCGCCACCTCAACCGCCCGCATGTTGGCCGGGTCGAGGTGCAAGCGGTAGGCAATCATCAGCTTGACGCCGTTGCGGCGGCAGGCCTCGATCATCTGCTCGCCTTCGGCTACGCTAGTTGCCATCGGCTTTTCGCACAGCACGTGAACGCCCTGGTTGGCGGCCCGCACCGTGTACTCGCAGTGGAGGTGATTGGGCAGCGCGATGTAGACCGCATCGACCTCGCCGCTGGTCAGGCAGTCTTCGTACTGGTCGTAGCTGTATGTGTGCCGAATGCCGTACTTCTGGCTCAGCTCTTTTTGCTTGGTGGGGTCGTCAGACACCAGCGCCACAATTTCAGAATTTTCAGCACTGGGAAATGAGGGCATGGCCGCCACCTGGGCAAACCAGCCCAAACCCACAATGGCGTAGCGAATCTTGCGGTTCTCTTCCTGGTTTGAGAGGCGGTTGGCGACAGGCTGAGATGAGGTCATGGCGATCTCCAAGCAGACAAAGTGGTGTAGTCAGTTCTTTAGAATTCTTTAGGCCTATAGAAAAAGACAGAAGCAACGGGCCGTAGAAATTGATTTCTGAACAATATTTGGACCGTTCCTCAGAACTGATGCCATCAGCCTAGGCACCTGAGCAGCATGTCTCCTCTGGCAAGCGAGACAAATTAGCGCCAGCGGCAACTCAACCTTTAGTTAGAAATAGAAAATAATTGCGTTGGGGCGATCGCATCAAACCGCGTTAAAGCAGCTGTATGCCATTGCTAAGGTAGGTGCCATGTAGCATTTCTTAATTTAGTCAGGTATGCTGTGCCACCAGGCCAATAAGTAAGTAGGTCCAATTATCTATGAGCCGCATTTCGACTGCGCTCAATGCTCGATCCGCTGTCAGCCAGAGGGTTAAGCAGAGTCGACCGGAAACTTAAGCTGGGTTTAATTTAACCAGCCTACTTGCTTTGTTGTGCCCCTTGCCAACCCAACATTTGCTGTAGCTAGAGCTCCCAAAAAATCAAGTTTTGAGTCAGTAAAAAAAGGTTATGCCCGTCGGACGATGAGGCTTGCCTTCAAAACAAAAAGGATGAAGGTGAGCGCTACCAGAGCGCCTCACAACATTCGATAGCGAGGAGACACTATGGCAGAGCAATGCACTCACAGAGGCATCGGGTTTTTCCCTGAGGAGGAGCAGGCCGAAAAAGCGGTTCGAGCGTTAGAATCCTCCGGCTTTTCGATGAATCAAGTGTCGATTGTAGCCAAGCAGCTCGAAAAAGATACGGTGGCAGGCGGCGCTAAAACAGGGCACCAGGTTCAGGGGCAAGATATTAATGCCTCTAGACGACTGCCCGAACAGTTGAACACCGGAGCCCTTTGGGGCGGTCTGCTGGGGGGCTTGAGCGCGTTTGCCATTCCCGGCGGCTTAGGGGCTGTGCTGGCGGCAGGTTCTGCGGGGGCTGCGTTTGCTGGCGTTATGGCCGGGCAGGGGGCCGGAGCTTTAGCGACCCAGAACTTAAAGGAAGGGCTGAAGTCTCTGGGCATTCCTGAGGAGAAAGTAGGAGGCTTTAGCGATCGCTTAATAAACCAGGATTTCATGGTGATTATCGATGGCTCTCAGGCCGAAATAAACCAGGTTAAGACCGCTTTAGCCGAGCACAATATTCAAGCCTGGGATGTTTACCCAGTGTCGCAATCGTAACCATCCTTAATCAATAGAAATGAAGACACAGAACGACTGTTTCTTTAGGAGATTTTAGTTTCTCTAAGTCAAGCAATTTCTGTTTTAGCTAGGGTAGATCTATTCCTTTGTGAAGAGGTGAGGCTGAAGGCTCATTTTTAGGCTGAAGTCAATTCTTAAAACACGACATTAGGAAGGAGAATACAATGATTGCCGAGAATGTAGCCTCAATTCTTGAGGAGCAGCCATGCGATCGCGTTCGCTCCCACACCGCTGCCTCTATCAATCAAAAAATTGATGGTGAGACAATGGCGCGAGTGCAAGATCTGGCCCAGCGATCGGAGCAAGACATCGCCCAACGCCTGCAAGAACTCAACCAGGAATGGGACACCGAGCGTGTGCTCGAAGCCAACGCCTCGGTGTTGGCCTTTGTGGGGCTGCTGCTGGGCCTATTTGTAAATCACAACTGGTTTTGGCTACCAGCCTTTGTGCTGCCCTTCTTGTTTCAGCATGCGGTTCAGGGCTGGTGCCCGCCGCTGCCGGTCATTCGGCGCTTAGGAGTTCGCACTCCCCATGAAATTGATCAGGAAAAATACTTGCTGAAAGCCCTGCGAGGAGATTTTTCTGAGCTGGTTTCCGCCGCCTCCGCTGAATAACTGGATCTAAATGACTTGACCGATGGAAAGTCCTAAACCCTTCCCCCTACCCACTCAAGCCTTCAAGCTGGCAGGCTTTTTGCTTGGCTTCGGCCTGGGTGGGTTTATCGATGCCATTGTTCTGCACATGCTGCTGCAGTGGCACCACATGATTTCAGGCCGGGTGCCGATGGATACCTTTGTGGGTTTGCAAAAAAATGTGGTGGGCGATGGGGTCTTCAGCGCTGGAATGTGGCTGATTACGGTAACTGGTTTAGCTGTACTGTGGCGCGCTATGCAGCAGACCCCAGTTGTTCCACTAACAACACCTGCATTTATCGGCTGGATTTTGATCGGCTGGGGTGGCTTTCATCTCTTCGACAGCATCGTTTTTCATGCACTACTGGGGCTGCATCACATTCGGCAGGTACCCAACTTTTTGGTCTACGACGTCGCCTTTTTTCTGATTGGTTTTGGGCTGATTGGGGTGGGCTATTTGATGACACGCAACCAAGGTAATGCTTAATTCTCTTCCGATCGCAGCTGTTTTGGTGTTGCCCAGCCTGCTTGGGGCCATCTTTCTCGCGCTGTTTGTGACTGAGCGAGTGCGCCCCCTGCGGC
>PYER01000230.1 GCA_003017855.1 filamentous cyanobacterium CCT1 | reverse complement strand
ATAAAGGACAGCCCATCCACCCATCCACCCATCCACAACTCCCTCTTACAGAAGGTTATGAATTGCGATCGCACATCAAGCTTCGTTGCGAGCCTGCGCCCGCCCCAGGCCCTAGCGGGACAATAGAGGTAAGGGAAACGGTTGCAAAGAACCATCCCGGCCGGTGCTCAGGCATCAGGAGGACAAATCCATGCTATCCCTCGCATTCACTTACCACGACACGCTCTACCTCGCGACCGAACTCGGTGTCCTGGGGCTGGTGCTCTGGCTGTGCTGGCTGGCACCTCGCCTCGAACACCACCTGCCCTAGCAGGGCGACCACTGGCGTCAGCTTGAGTTTGACTCTTCAACTCAGTTCCAGTTACAGGAGGACACCTTATGTACCGCAAAATTTTGGTTGCCCTGGATAATAGCCCCACCAGCGACGCTCTCTTTGCCCAGGCCCTTGAGCTGGCCCAGGCCACAGGCAGCGCACTGATGCTGGTGCACAGCCTCTCCAGCCAGGAAGACACCAGCCCCCTACCCATGTCAGCCACCCTCGACAGCATCTACTGGGCACCCGGCACCGAGATCGATCTAGAAGCCTGGCGGCAGGAGTGGGTGCGCTACGAAACCGCCAGCCTGGAGCGCCTGCGCCACTATGCGGCGATCGCAAACACAGCCGGAGTTACCGCTGAGTTTCGGCAGCTAGTCGGCAACCCTGCCACCGCCATTTGCAAAGCAGCCCAAGAGTGGCAGGCCGACCTGATTCTGATTGGCAATCGGGGTCGCTCCGGCCTGAGCGAGCTGGTGTTGGGCAGCGTTAGCAACCACGTTATGCACCGCGCCCCCTGCTCTGTGCTGGTGATGAAAGCGGCAGCCCTGAGTGAGGCTGAGACCCCTGCGATCGCCACGGTAGCTTAGCCTGAGCCCTCAACTTGCGCCACCCCTAGGAACCCTCAACTAGGGGTTTTTTGTCGCGTCTCCAACGCCTCAACGGCAGTATGAAGTTGACGTCCTAGTGCAGCGTCAAGGCTAAATTTTATGGTTAGTAGCGTGGCGTCGAGTTTACGAGACCCACGGGTTCTTAAGCTCTCGTGGGTCGCACTTCGTTTGACCCACGCTACGGCATACCCGAATTTTTAGAGCTGACAGAGCACTAGGAATAGCATCCCGGAACATCCTTCAAAAGGTAGAGCCCAGTTCTCACCCCTCAGGTTGTGGGAAAACTTGAGAGACTAACGGTATAACCGTAATCATTCAGGATCCGAAGCAAGCTGTAGCTTGATCAAGGTGTAACGATTCGTGATCTTTTTACTCCACTATCCTGGGGAAAACGGAGCAAAACCCGTGGAAAAGACCCGGCTTTAAAGGGGATAGTTTTGCTGGCGGTGTGGATCTGGCTCATCTCTCTTCCATGGGTGTGGAAACTAGACTTTATTTCCCACCCTTTTTCCCCAGCAGCGTTAGCGGCCTTCCTTAAATAGACAGAGTGTTTCAGGCGCTTTCCCCAGTTTTCACAGCCCCTTCTACTACGACTATCTTTTAAATTTTTCTTTTTCCGGAAGGCAGACCTTGCTCGACAGGGTCAGCGTTGATAGAGCCAAAGAAGGGTGCTAGGATGAGCACCCAATCGAAAAGTAGCTGGTTTCAAATCCTCTGAAAAGCTTTCCCCATAAGGGATCCAGCACTAGAGAAGCTCAGCTAAAAAGCAGCTTTACAGGCAATCCATTGCAAAGGTGAGATACTGCTAGTACGGAATCAGCCAGGTGTCACAAACGGGCATTCCATGCTTGCATTCCCTGTCCATTGCGTTCTCTTTCTCCGTTGCCATGAAGTTTATCTGCCCCCAGAGCGAGCTGAGTGCTCAACTGTCGTCGGTGAGCCGTGCTGTGTCATCGCGCCCCAGTCGCCCTGTGCTGGCCAATATTTTGGTCAAGGCCGATATTGAGAGCCAGTCTGTCACCCTCGTGGGTTTCGACGAAGTGCTGGGTATCGAGAGTCGCTTCAGCGCTCAGGTTGACGAACCCGGCACCCTCACCTTGCCAGCGAAGCTGTGGGGCGATATTGTCTCGCGCCTGGCCAACGAAGACATCACTCTAGAATCTGACGGCGACAGCACAACCGTAACGCTCACCTCATCCTCCGGGCGCTACGAGGTGCGGGGGCTGAGCGCTGAAGACTATCCTTCGCTGCCCACAGTGGAGGATGGCGAGGCGATCGCGCTTTCTGCCGATGCTCTGCTCAGCGGCCTGCGCGGCTCGCTATTTGCCACCAGCGGCGACGAAACCAAGCAGGTGCTCACAGGAGTGCACCTGATGTCTGAGACCGACGCCTTGGAATTTGCCGCCACCGATGGCCACCGCCTCTCGGTCGTACAAACCACTGACGAAGCCGCCAACGAAACCCCGGCGATGGATGTCACCGTGCCTGCCAAAGCCCTGCGCGAGCTGGAGCGCATGATTCAGGGCTACACCTCTAACCAGCCCGTGGCCCTGCGGCTCGATGAAACCCAGGTGCTGTTTGATCTGGGGGCGCAGCGCCTAACCACTCGCCTGCTAGAAGGGCAGTACCCCAACTACCGCCAGCTGCTGCCTAAGCAGTTTGCCCGCCAGGTCACCGTCGATCGCCGCCTGCTGATGTCGAGCCTGGAGCGCATTGCAGTGCTGGCCAGCCAAAAGAACGACATCATCAAAATCACCCTCAACAGCGGCGATCAGTCAATTGCGCTCTCGGTTGAAGCTCAGGAAGTAGGCAGCGGTCGGGAAGACCTGCCCGCCCAGGTCACAGGCGACGACCTCGATATCGCCTTTAACGTGCGCTACCTGCTGGATGGCCTCAAGGCGTTCGACACGACCGAGGTACAAATGCAGTGCAACGCGGCTACCAGCCCGGCGGTGTTTGTGCCCCTGGGTGAAACCAAGATTACCTACCTGGTCATGCCCGTGCAGATTCGGGGGTAGTGAGTTAGCCCCTGACCCACTGGTGAAATGGGGCTAACGAATGCCAGAATGGAACCATTTCGGTTGCATTCTAGTTGTTGTATATCCATTAACTTGACTTTGAAAAATATTCCTGATGCCGTGTACGAGCGCTTAAAAGCTTCGGCTGAACGGCATCGTCGTAGCCTAAACAGCGAGGCGATTGTCTGCCTAGAAACGGTACTGCTGCCTAGCAAAATTTCGTCTAGTGAACGGTTGGCACGTGCCCGAGCCCTGCGCGAAGCACTGCCACAGCGTGAATTCCGTGCCGAAGACATTGGTGTGGCCAAGAGGTTAGACCGACTGTGATCGTAGTTGATTCAAACGTGGTGGCTTACCTATACTTACTCTGCGAATACACAGCCGTCGCCGAACAGCAAAACGCAGCGGCGGCAGGCAACTTCAAACACATCACGGCAAAGGACCGATGAAAGCCTTTGCCGTGATGTGTTTGGCTGCTGACAACTTCTTGGAGCAATTTAAACTGAAAACAAAACGCGACTGGCTTTACTCATGGAGAAGTAAAGCCAGTCGCTGAAAGTTACAAATAGATTCTCTTAGTTCATTACTTTAATCTGTCTTTCGAGTAAAACAGCACTTCTAAGCAGACTTAGATACGGCCGATGCAGTGACATGAATGGCAGTGGATGTAATAGTTATTGTTACTTCCGTCGCTTTGACAGCAATAAACCACCCTGCTGCTAGAGTAACTATAGCTGTTGCAATTAAAGACATTGCTGCCTGCAAGCCCTTCATCAAAAATCCTGGAGCATTTACTATCCCTGATAGAGAACTCTGAAGCCAACTCCATGCAGCTCGAATCGGAGCTTTCGCAAGCGTATCTAACATGCCTTAAATTCCTGTAATAATAGATAGCAATTGCATTACTTTAAGACTAGCAAGGAGAATGAACGCACTCAATGGTAAAACTACTGAAATTTTTTAAGAAATATTTATGTATTTTCTTTGTTAAAAAGGAGCTTGTTTGAAGAACACTATTTTGATTGCTGCAATACAGTATTAAATTCAGAACGTGAAGGGAAGCAGTTGAATGTCGAATGCCAACAGATATATAAAATGAGCCTTCCCAACTAGGAACTTGGGCTGCCTAACAACTGCTTGAGCGCGATCCTGAGTGAGTCGCACCTATTCCTTGTCAAGCTCGAAAAGCTTTAACGGCTTGAGAACGCGATTCTAGGGCAGCACAGTAGGCCAGGCGATCGAGGTCAATGCCCTGCACAAATTGGCTTTCGCTGGCCTGCTGATAGCCGCCCGCTCGCAGGCAATAAACGCTAATGCTCTCTGCCTGCCAAAACCAGACCTCGGCAACGCCCAGGGCAGAGTAGCGCTGGAGTTTGTCGGGGCCGCCGCTGGTAAACACCACCTCAATCGCCAAATCTGGAATGGGCTTTTTAGTGCCAAAACAGTACGATTCATCGGCCTGAACCGAGGCGATCGCCTCCCGTTCTTGAGAGAAAGAGCCTGTGGCCACAAACTCTACCCCTTGCCCCAGCAAATAATCTTCAATCAGGTAGCCAAGGTTGCCTTTTACAATCTCATGCTCTGGGGATGTCGACAAAATCTCAAGCTCCCCAGCGAAATAAAACAGACGAATGCCTGGCGAATCGGCAAACCCTTGCTGGATTGCTTTAAAGTTGTCCCAGCTTACGCCCGCATGAATAAACCGCTGCTCGGTAGGTCGATCGACAAGCTGAACCATCGCTACCCTCTAGGGTTTCTTCTCCTATGATGCCCCATTGTTTGGGTTGCAAGCATTGGTAGGTTCTAGACCTACAGTTCTGAGCTATCGTCTTGTGGGTGCGGGAGTTTTTGGCGGCGTAGCAGTAGTAGGACTGCGATCGCAGCAACCCCTACCCCGCCTACCGCGATCGCAATGCCCCAAACCCAACTAATTTGGACTGGGGCGGCTGCACCCTCGCGATCGCTAGATGCGGGTATTGGTTCTGAACTATCCTGGTCTATCGCTGGCTGAGGTGGTGGCGTAGTGGCACTGGCGCTACCGGCGGCAACAACGGTGGTGTAGCTCAGCTCAAAAGGCGTGAACGTTACGTCAGCGGTAGGGCTGCCAGAGATCACAATCCGGTATTCGCCCACCTCAGGAAACGTGATCTCTGCCCCAGGAATGTTTTCGAAGCTTTCGGGCGACATTGGGGTGAGGGTCGGCTGCATTAGGGGGATAGAAGCCTTCTGGTTTGCCTTGTAGACCGCCAGGTTGCAGTTGCAATTCCCTAGGGGAATCACTCTGCCGCCCTGCTGAGTGAGGGCCACCCAGACCCGAGCTGGTTCTCCGGCTTTGGCGCTGTGGTTGGGCTCCAGGTGCCAGGTGCCCGCGACATCGCCTGAAACCTCGGTCTTGTGGGCCTGGGCTGGAAGCATGGCTAGCCCAACCGCGCATAGCCCAACCATCAAGCTAACGCTTAGCCGAGACATAGTACTTCTCCAGAGACAACAGGGACCAAAACCAGGGCCAGCGCAGCAGCAGCGCCAGCAGCGCCAGGGTAATCAGGGCGATCGCCGCCAGCCAGTTGGCGCGCTCAAACCCACCCAGGTAGTGCGACCCCAGCAGCAGCGTGTGGGCTACCACCAGAACAAAAATCGGCAGGCTGAGTAAATGTAGTCGCCGCCACTGATGGCCCAGGTAGCGCTGGGCCTGGTCAAAACTGGTCAGGGCCAGGGGCGTCATCAGCCCAAAGGCGACGATGCCTGCCCAACCGCCCGCCTGCAGCCGGGGCAGCAAAAAGGGCAGCGCCAGCGGGTTCCAGCCCATGGTTACCATGTGGCCTATGTGGGCGATCGAGAGCACAAACGCGCCTACCCCCAGGGCGCGGCGGTAGACCAACAGCGGCGACCAGAGGCGGCTAACCGGTCGGGCAATGAGGGCTAAAAACAGGCAAATCAGCGCGCCATGGCCGGTTAAATCGACGCTGCCGCTGCCCCGAAAGACCGTGAGCAGGCCAATCACTAGCGTAATCCAGCCGCCGAGGCGAAACAGTTGGCCCCGCCTGTCGCTGCTTACCCATCCGGTCGAAACGCCGACTCCCAGCATCATCGGCAGGGTGCCAATGCCAAAGGCCAGCATGGTGGCCCCGCCCGCCCAGGGGTCAGTAGTTTCTGCCGCTTTGAGCTGGGCCGCATACAAAAAACCGCAGGGAATCAGCCCCCAGGCCAGCCCCAGCAGCAGCGGCGTCCAGCGCTGGGGGTTGAGCGAGAGGGCCTGCATGGCGCGGCTGAGGCGATCGTGCAGGCCAGACATCGGGTTGAGGAAGGGCACCTTGGGCATGTGCTGGGGGCTAATTTGGGCCAGCCCAAACCAGATCAGCAGCAGCCCGGTGACGACGGCAACCCCCTGCCGCAGCGGACTGCCAATGCCCGCCATTTGGCCACTGGCCACCAGCACCGAGCCCAGCGCTCCGATCGCAACCCCAACCAGGGCATAGCTAATCAGCCGTCCGAAATTGAGCAGCAGGTGAAACGAAATATGCTGCCAACGGCTGGGCGTTGCATTGGACTGAGACAGCGAAAAGGCCACAGTAATGGGTCCGCACATGCCCAGGCAGTGGCCAAAACTGCCTAAAAATCCGACGCTAGCAATGAGCAACAGGTCTAGCATTCTAGAGGTGAGGGGCGCAGGCGGGTTTTTTAGAGTAACACCCTACCCTGCCCCACGTCCTTTGACCAACTGTCTGTTGACAGAACGCTAGCCTGACCAATCAGTCACGGGGGCGGGGGACTCGCAGGCGGGGCGATCGCGGCATTTCTACCAGCTTTTGCCAAATGTGCTCGTAGCGCTGGGCCATGGTTGGGGCCGTAAACTGCGCCGCCGCCAGGGCTCGACCCCGCTGACCGAGGCGATTGCGCAGAGCGGCATCCCCCTGCAACCGGCGCAGGGCTTTGACCAAACCCATCACATCGTCTTTCTCCACCAAAAGTCCGGTTTCGCCCTCAATCACGGCCTCGGCTACGCTGCCCACCCGCGTTGCAACCACGGGGCGAGCCGCCAGCATGGCCTCGACGATCGCCAGGGGAAAGCCCTCCGATCGCGAGGGCAGCGCGAAGATATCCACATTGGGCAGGTGGGCGCGGGGGTTGTCGGACCACCCTAGCAGCGAAACGCGATCGCCAATGCGAAGATCCTGCACCAGCTGCTCTAGGGCATCACGTTCTGCCCCATCGCCCCAGATGACGAGGTAGGCATCCTCGACCTGGGCGATCGCCCGCAGCAGAATGTCGTGGGCCTTAACCGCGTCCATGCGACCTACTGTGCCAATAATCAGCCGGTGATCTTTACGGGCTGGTATGTGCGCTGGCTCGAATGCGAGGTCAGGTACCCCATTGGGCACCGAGAGCACCGAGTGGCGGCCCAGGGCATAAAAATCCTCCATGCGTCGGGCCGATGCGTCGCCTACCGCGATGTGGGCATCTACCCGCAACGACAGCGATCGCGTGCGCCACAGCGTTAGGGCATCGGTGGTTCGCAACGGCAGCTGATCGACCCGCACCACCCGCGCTCCGGGCACCGTCAGCGCTGCCGCCAGGCCGATCGCGCCCGCCCAGGGGGTACACAGGTTGAGATGCACAGTATCGGGCCGCAGGCGATGCAGCGTGGCTAAGTGCGCGGCTAGCGAGGGCAGACCGCTCGGGGGTAAGACAATTTTTGTGGCGCTGGGGCGCTGGGCGGCGATCGCATTCACTACGCTCTCTGCAACGCCCACTACAGTAATCTCAATCTCGTTTGACACCGCTGCAACCAGATGGCCCAGGCTCAGCTCTGCCCCACCCAGCCCCATAGAATCGGTGTACACCACAACTCGCAGCGGCCTCTGGGCGCCGCCCTCTAACGACATCAGGGTTGAATTCACAGCTTGTAGATAAGATTTGGATGCTAATCATTCAGCAATGTTTGGCATCCAAATGCCATCTCTATCCAGACAGAGCGCTTATGAGACAAGAGATAGAGGGCTTAAAACACATCAATAGTTGGAAATATGGCCTGGGCTTGCAGACAGTCCCACAGGTAGATAGCTAAACCCAGATCGCCTGTCCAGAGTGGGTAGCGCAGTTGCGCATAGAGCTGCCGAGACAGCCGGTACTGCTCGATGGCGTGCATGGCAAAGGCGCGGGCGCGATCGAGCCACAACTGGTCGCCAGTACGAACAAACAGCTTCAGAAAGGCGTAGCCATTGCCCCCGGTCCCGTGGCACAGGTTGGAACCCTTTCTCAGCGGCCCCGCCTGCCAGGTCAGCTCGCCCCCCTGCAGCAGAATGCGATCGAAGTCTTCATTAGTACCCTGGGGTAGTTGGGCCAGGGCCGTCACCATACCCGGTGCGCCGTGGCAGTACTGCACCAGGACGAGGTCTTGCGGTTTTTCTGCGTTGTAAATGGCTGGCCAGTTGGCGCAGTCGTCTTCTGCAGCGGCGGTTTGTACTACGGTTTGCATCGCTTTAGCCGCAATGGCTTGAAGATCGCTTTCAGGAAGTAGAGACTGTCCCACAATCAGCGGCGTCAGGTTGCTGGCAAAGCCGTGGACAGGCCCCAGCCACTGCTGCTGACTGCCGTACAAATCGACGGTCCACAGATAACCAGCGCCATCTACGGGCTGCCAGTCTTGCAGCAGTATGTCGGCCTGCTGCTGAAAAATGGCTTGCCACCGGGCTTCCTGCGTCCACTGGTGCATAAACCAGGCGGCCAGCATGGTGCCAGCAATGCCCCACATCAGCTCCCGCACGGGTTGCGTATCGTTCTTGTGAATCGCCTGCTCAATTTCGGTGGCTTTGGCCGTTGAGGGCGACAGCTTGTACTGCAGCAGCAGCAGCGGCAGTTCGCCAAATAGGTAAGAGGCCTGCTCTGGATAGGGGCTGGCCTTAGGGTAGCGCTCGCGGTTTTGGGCCAGGGCGGCATCGAGATGGCTGATGGCATCAAAGGTCGAGTCGATCGCCCCAGCGGTTTGCAGGTAGTCGATCGCCCACAGCACTCCAGCCTTGCCGAAGTACAAGTCGCTGCCAAAGGCCTGATCGTCCATCGGATGCCCGGCCAGCAGGGGGGCCGTGTTGAGCTGGGTGATGGTTTCATGGGCGATCGCATCGATCGCCTGCTGAGCCGCATCGGGGTTCCAGGCGATCTGCAATAGGGGATAGTGCCGGGTCGGGTCAAACAGGGCCATTGTTTTCCCTCGCTAGGTTCACATAAGCTTTTGGGCTATCAGCTTATGGTCTCAGCTATCGGGCCTGGCCGTAGGGGCACAAACTCAAAACTACACAGCGATCGCAGGCCGGTTTTTGGTAGAAGCAGCACCGCTGCCCGTGTAGCATCATCACTTCGTGGTGGTCGTAGATCTGCTGGGCACTCCAATCCTCGGGTAAGAGTGATTCCAGCACCGCGTGGGATGGCCCCACCGCTAGGGTCTTAGAAATTAGCCCCAGCCGCTGGGCAACCCGGTGGTGGTGACTATCGACCGGCAGCGCCCGCCCCCGCAGCTGGCTAAAGCACAGCACCGCCGCGCTGGTTTTGGGGCCAACGCCGGGTAAGGCTTCTAGCCAGTCGCGAGCCTGCCTGGTCGGCATATCCTTTAAAAAATCGAGCGACCATTCGCCATTGGTCGCCTCCCCAACTAACTGCAGCACCTGCTGAATGCGGGGCGCTTTTTGCTCGGGCCAGGTGCAGGGGGCGATCGCGGCCTCAACCTCTGCCGTGGGGGCATCGCGCACCGCCGCCCAGGTTGGGAACTGAGCCACCAGCTGCTTAAAGGCGCGACCCGAATCGCGGTTTTTGGTGCGGTGCGACAGCAGCGACGACACCAGCTCGCTCAGCGGATCGAGGCTATGAAAATAAGGAATTGGGCAGCCATATTCGACACAGAGGCGATCGTGAATGGCGATCGCCTTTTGCTGCAAATCTGCGTTAATCGGTTGGCTTACCAAAACTCTGACCCTGCTCGCTCTCCTCAGCAGTCTAACGACCTGAAGGTGGAGTCAGGATTTACCTGCAGAGAGAGCTAAAGAGTACCGCCTGGTCTCAATTTCAATTATTTGCGAAGCCTGCAAAGCAAGGGGGTGCTGATGCGGGCGATCGCGACCTATCTAGCGCCATGCTCCCTCATTGGAAAGATGTTGCCCTGCTCTGGGGTCTTTAGGATGCCAGTAAAGGCAAAAAATACGAAATTATGAGCGACACCACCATCATTAAAGTTACCTCTGAAGCTGCCCCAATGGGGTCTATGGGGCAAAAGCATCTGGCCCTCAGCAAAAAATTAGCGATGCGGCTGTGGGAAAATGAGCAGCCCGGTGAGACTAAACCAGAGGCTCAGCGACCCTATGAAGCGATCGGTTATGTCATCAGTGGGCGGGCCGAACTGCATCTTGAAGGTCAGATGGTGGTGCTCGAACCCGGCAACTCCTGGGTGGTACCCGAGGGTGCCTCTCACACCTACAAAATTTTAGAGCCCTTCACCGCTGTTGAGGTAACCACGCCTCCGGCTGTGGTGCATGGGCGCGATCAGGCCTAGTGCAGCGTCAAGACTAAAAATTAGGGTTAGGGGAAAGACTGAGATAACCTGTTCTGCATGGAGCTAGCCCAA
>PYER01000229.1 GCA_003017855.1 filamentous cyanobacterium CCT1 | reverse complement strand
ACATGCCAGCATAGGCCTGCCGCTGCACCCGCCGCCGATCTTCGGGTAGCGCCTGGGGGGTGAGGCGCTGGTAAAACTCGTCCGCCTCCTGCTGTCGCTGCTGAAAGATAGCCTCGAACGAATCGCCAAAGGGGGCATTCAGGTCGGCACGATCCGCCAGCCGCAGCCAGACGGTGCGGGTTTCTCCCGGTTCTAGGGTGAGGGTATAGTGGGCCGCTAGTTTGGTGCCCGTGCCCTCAGGGTTGACAGCACTGCGATCGCCCCCCACCACATAGTCATGGAACCCGTCTTTGACGTAGGCACTCGGGTTGGGTGAGCCGAACAGTCGCTCGGCGTTGGTTTCATTCTCGGTGAACAGCAGCGTATCGGGCTGGTGGCAGTACAGCCAGCGATCGCCCAGGGTAGGGTGGTGGGCGGCGACCACCGCTGTATCCGCTGGGGTGCCGTCGGTTTGCTGGTGCAGGCTGGGCTTTTCGCTGCCCTCTTCCCACGACCAGGTGTTGCGAAACCAGAGGGTCGGCAACAGGTGCAGGGGTTTGGCCTCTGGCCCTCGGTTGGTGGCCGAGATCCGGATCAGCATGTCTTCGTCGGTGTGTTTGGCGTATTCCACCCCCACGTCGAAGTAGCGACTGTCCTCGAAAATGCCCGTATCCACCAGCTCAAATTCTCGATCGTGGTAGCCTCGCTGCTGGTTTTCCTGCACCAGTTGATCGTAGGGAAACGCCCGCTGAGGATACTTGTACAGGTACTTCATGTAGGCGTGGCTGGGAGTGTTGTCGAGGTAGAAGTAGTACTCTTTCACATCCTCGCCGTGGTTGCCTTGGGGCCCCGTCACCCCAAACAGGCGCTCCTTCAGAATCGGGTCGGCCTCATTCCACAGCGCCAACGCAAAGCAAAGCCGCTGGTGGTTGTCAGAAATACCGGCAATGCCGTCTTCCCCCCAGCGGTAGGCCCGCGATCGCGCCTGATCGTGGGGAAACGCCGACCAGGCATCGCCATCGGCACTGTAGTCTTCCCGCACCGTGCCCCACTGGCGTTCACTCAGGTAGGGGCCCCACCGTCGCCAGTAGGCTGTGCGATCGCGGTCTTCTTGCAGTCGTCTTTCTTCAGCAGTCATCTCATGGTCGTTTCCTGATGATCAATTCCTGGGGGGCACGGCCTTGGTAATCCCCTGTTATCAGGGTTAAGGGGAAATGTGACGAGAGGGTGACAGGGTGGGTTGGCAATGGCAGTTGCAGGGCACCGGTTCGCACGCCAGGCAGTCGATAATCGATCAAAAGCCAAGGCCGAGGCAGGTTACATCGACCTGATGGGCGGTGCGATTAGAAAATCTCTCCTGCAACCCACCATGCACATTTTGCATGGACAAATTCATTCCCCAGCGGTGCATGCCGTGGAAGTGAAATTGGAGGATGGCCAAATCCTGCGGGATGAAGTCACAACTACAGGGAAGACAGAATCGACCCCAGAATGGCCCCCGTGATCGGATTGACCACCAGGATGCGGTTGCCCAGCATGACCAGACCAGCATTTTTGGGCTGTCGTATCAGGTTGGTGATCACTTGAGGTAGACGCAAATTGCGGATGAATCTGAAGGGCAGCCGCCGTCGCTGACCGACCTGCTCCTGGATCGTCGATAGGGCATCGACTTGGGCCAGCACCTCGGCGGGTAAGATCGCCCCACTGGTCTGGCTGGTAGACTCGGTCCTGGCAATAATGGCAGCTATTTCTTGAATTTGTTCCGGGGAAAGCTGAGCCAGCACAGCCGAGGGCACCGCTGTAAATTCGGCAGGGGCATCAGCCGTCAAAACGGGCAGTTCAACGGGGATATCCACGGTTGGAAGAGTAACTTCAGCGGCGGCATCAGCCGTTAGAACCAGAGGCTCGGATGCTGCCAGGGAAGGCTCCTCCGCTAAAACAGGTACCGCTTCAGCTTCTTCTACCCCATGTTCTACCGACGGGGTCAGGTCATCAACCGTCTCTGCCAGGCTAGGGGCGGCTAACGCCAGGGTGCCCAGGCTGCTCATCGTCGCCAGAGATAAACCAAGACTCGTTATGCGTTGCCAAAAGTTCATGGATCGTTTCCAGAGTTGAAAGTGGAGGTACAACCCTGCCAGGCACTATCTCCTGGATCGCTCACAGGCCACCAGAAGATAGACATTCAGCAGAGTTATACGTTTTATTCAACTCATTTTCAGGGCGACTGGACGGGTGGTAAGGGGCAGTTTCCTAACTGGTTGATGGGTGAGATCGGACGCCCTTGTGGCTATCCTATTCCGCTCTGCAAAGCCCCCTTACAGTAGAGGCGCGATCGCCGCTACCGCTTTAGCATAGCCATAGAGATATCCCATCCTGAGTCTGCAAAGCTGCGGCATCGAGGGGCCGTGCAGCCCACAGCAGATCAGCATGGCAATTTCCACGGTATCAGCGGCTGTGGCCAAGCCCCAGGAGGGAACGGCGCAACGTTCTCAAGTCTGGCTGACGAATTAGAGAAAATGATCATGACTCAACGCATACGTCTTCACGAAATAGTGGCTGGTGCGACAGCCCTGGTGGCTTTAGGCCTTGGGGGAGGGCCTGCGATCGCCCAGCCAGAGTCCTACTGTGACGATCCGGGTAGCGTTGAAGCCGCCGACACTACCCGTGACCTGGAGCTAGAGCAATTTGGGGTAGAACTCACCATTCCCTCGAACTTTAGGGCGATTTTGCTCAACAATGGTGACGTCAAAATTGTCGATCCAGGCACCTATGAATTGCTGGCCTGCATCGCCAGGGGAGGCGACGCCCTGGGGCGGGGGTATGCCCAAACTCGAGTGCGCACCGTGGAGAACCCCGACAACCTAGACCTGCGCCAGCTGGTAGAACAAACCATTCGCGAGGATCAGACCCTTGCGCCCTATACCTTTGATGGCCAGCAGGGCTATTTAGTCACCCAGGAGTCAAACGGTGTTCCTGTCGGCATTCCCGATGCCTACGCTGCCCTTTGGGTCGAAACTGATGCGGTACCAGGGGCCGTGGTCATTTCTCGAAGCTGCGATTGTTCTGGCCAGCGCGATCAACTGGTGTCTCTTCTGGAGCGTTCCAGCTTACTGGGTAACAGCCAGGCGACCTTACCCTAAACGCACCGCAGCCGTTTCTTATCAAAAGCCAGTTATTAAGAACTACGGTTCCTGTCCATACCACCCGATCGATTGGGCTTTCTACCTGACTTCTCTAGCAGTTGGTACCCATCTGTAGTTGTAATAGTTAAAACTGACTCGCAAGTGACTGGCTCCAACCTGCATGGCCAGGTGTCACATTTGAGTCACGTTAGATTCCTACGATGGAAACCATGCCCGAACCACAATCGCCTATCTTGGCAAGGCGAATTTTGCTAAAGAGAACGTCAGGGAGATTGTGCCATGACTCCACCAGACTCTGCACCGATGCGGCAACCAGAGCCCGTTGACGCTCCCATGTCCGGCCAGAGTGATTACCTCGAATGGCTGCGCGATGGGCTCCATGAGTTGATTCAACAGCAGGACTTCGAAGCAGCAAAAATGCTGCTGGAGCCGGCCCAACCCGCTGACATTGCCGAGGCCATTGAGCAGTTGCCTGCCCCCATGCAGGTGCTGGCCTTTCGCCTGCTGTCTAAAACCGAGGCCATTGAGGTCTACGAATACTTCAGCCCGCCCATGCAGCGGCAGTTGATTGGCGACTTCCGGCAGCCAGAGGTGTTGGGGGTAATTGACGGCATGTCCCCCGATAACCGGGCTAAATTATTTGATGAGTTGCCCGCCAAGGTGGTTAAGCAGGTACTCCAGGAGCTAGACCCAGCCGAGCGCGCAGCCACATCCCGACTGCTGGGCTACTCGCCCAACACCGCCGGGCGCATCATGACCCCTGAATACGTGGCCCTGCGGGAGCGCCAAACGGTGGCCCAGGCCTTTGACCACATTCGTCCCCGCGCCAAGCATGCTGAAACCATTGCTTACCTCTATGTGATGGATGACCAGCGCCGCCTGACCGGCCTTCTCTCCCTGCGGGAGCTAGTGATTGCCTCCCCAGACCGACTGATTGGCGACATCATGACCCGCCATGTGGTCTACGCCCATACTGATACCGACCAGGAAGACGTGGCTCGCCTCATTCAGCGCTACGACTTTCTGGCCCTGCCCATTGTGGACCAGGAACAGCGCCTGGTGGGTATCGTCACCGTTGACGATGTGCTGGATGTATTGGAAGCCGAAACCACTGAAGATATCTACACCCTGGGGGGGGTGCAGGCCGTTGAAGAGGGTTATTTCCAGAGCAACCTGTTTACGGTGGCGCGCAAGCGGGTGACCTGGCTGATGGTGCTGCTGGTGGCCAACACCCTGACCAGTTCCGTGATTCGCAGTCAGGAGGAAGTGCTGGAACAGGTGGTGGTACTGGCGGCCTTTATTCCCCTGCTGATTGACGCCGGAGGTAATGTGGGGGCGCAGTCGTCTACGGTGGTGATTCGCGGTCTAAATACCGATGACCGACGCATGAAAGATTTTTTCTGGGTGATTCGGCGGGAAGTCATAGCCGGAACCCTGCTGGGGGTGATGCTGGCAATAGTCGTGTTTGTCTGGGCCACGGTGCTGCAGGGGGATGCGATGGTGGCGATCGCAGTCGGTGTCAGCCTCTTCGCTATTTCCATTCTGGCGTCCTTCGCCGGGTCAGCTCTGCCCTATGTCTTTCGCGCCCTGAAGCTGGACCCGGCCTTGATGTCGGTCCCGTTCATCACCACTGCGGTAGACGTGCTGGGGGTACTGATTTATCTGAATGCCGCCCGAGTCATTTTGGAGATAGAAGGGTAGCGAGGATCTAGCCTTCCTGGTGGTTGCCGTCATTTTGTTGGTGAAGACGGTTTTATACTGAATCCGCCCTGACTA
This sequence comes from filamentous cyanobacterium CCT1, assembly GCA_003017855.1. Taxonomy (GTDB): domain Bacteria; phylum Cyanobacteriota; class Cyanobacteriia; order Phormidesmidales; family Phormidesmidaceae; genus Nodosilinea. The sequence goes on along the minus strand of PYER01000229.1, from coordinate 5,701 downwards.
CACCCGGTTGGCTGGGCAAACGCCGTTTGCCCCTACGCAATCCGCCTGTTTAGAATCGGGGCTATGCGATTCGGATTTGGTATTACCCGTCCATCCAGAGGAATGGACGGCGTCTACCCCGGGGCAGACGCCGTCTAACAGCCATTGATTTACGGTTAGGATTGACTCAACAGGCTCAGTTCAGGCCATGCGGATATTGCTGGTTGAAGATGATATAGAACAGCTAGAGCCCTTGCAGACTGCTCTTTCCCAAGCAGGGCATATCGTCGATGGCGTACCCGATGGGCAAATCGCCCAGAACATGCTGGCTCAGCGCGTCTATGATCTGCTGATTTTGGACTGGATGTTGCCCTCCATCAGTGGTCTGAGCCTTTGTCAGCAGTATCGTCGCGCCGGCAAAACCGCCCCCGTGCTGATGCTTACCGCCAGAGATGCCACCCTAGACAAAGTGGCGGGGTTAGATGCTGGGGTTGACGACTACCTGGTGAAACCTACCGATTTAATCGAACTCCTGGCGCGGGTGCGGGCTTTGGGCAGGCGATCGCCTACCTACAGCAGCGAAACCCTGATCCTGGCCGACCTCACCCTGAATCTGAGTAACCTGACGGTAGAGCGAAATGGCGATGCTGTAGCGCTCTCCAGCCGTGAGTTCCAGCTGCTGGAGTACCTGCTGCGCCACCCCCGTCAGGTGCTATCTCGCGATCAAATCGAACAGGCGCTGTGGGCCTGGGGCGACGAACCCGAAAGCAACGCTATCACCACCCTGGTGCGTCGTCTGCGCCACCGGCTCGGCCCGCTGAATGCCGCTAGCTGGGTCGAGACCGTCTATGGCATGGGCTACCGCCTCTGTCCTGAACCTTAATTCGTTTAGATGTTCACCCACAGCCGTCGCAACTTGACCTGGTGGTTCACGCTCTCAATGGGGAGCATTTTGGTGCTGTTTGCGGGTGCCGTATATTACCAGCGGGTAAGCTATCAAATGGAGTCGATTGACCGGTTGCTCTACAAAAAGGCCCGAGTCATCGCCGCCAATATCAAATATGACGAAACGGCTGAAAACGCCGAGTCGGTTGACCTGGACCACACTCCGCTGTTGGGTAACACAGCTCTGCCCACTGATACAGAAATTGTCTACGCCCGCTGGTATACCCCCACGGGTCGCTTAACTCAGTTTTTTGGCCCGCCACCATCGGAACATCTGGAGCAGGGACCAGAATTTCAAACGGTGCAATGGCCTGTAAATGCGGTCTATCAGCCGCTATCGGCTACCGATACGGCCGCGACTACGCCTCGCCAGCTGCGACAGATTACCCTACCTGTTCATCACCAGGACCAGGTGATTGGGTACTTGCAGATGGCGACTTCTATGACTTCGGTACAGGAAAGCCTGCGTCAGACGCTGATTGGATTTGTCATCACGGTGCCCATGACCCTGGGCATCATTGCCCTGACCGGCTGGGGATTGAGCGGTTTGGCTATGCGGCCGATTCGCAAGTCATATCAACAGCTTCAGCGCTTTACGGCCGATGCTTCCCACGAACTGCGGGCACCCCTGGCGGCGATTTTAAGCAATGCTCAGGTGGGGCTGCTGGCTGCGGGCGATCGCACCTCCGAAAAAGATCGACGGCTAGAAAAAATTGTCACCGCCACTCAATCCATGAACAAACTGGTCAGCCAGTTGCTGCTGCTGGCCCGTCATAGCGACGATCTGACGGCTCAAACCCGCCAGGATGTAGATCTAAAAGGCTTCCTCAAAGACCTGATCGAGTCTGACTCAATACAGACCGCGGCTCAGCCAATCACGGTATTGACCTCTTTCCCAGATAACCCGGTTTGGGTCAGGGCAGAACCAGACCTGCTGCGTCAGGCGATCGCCAACTTACTGTCCAATGCCTGCAAATACACTCCCCCAGGCGGTTGGGTCAAGGTTAGCCTGGCCCAAGGGGCTCGCAGTGCCTGGATCGCGATCGCAGACAATGGCATCGGTATTCCCGCCGCAGACCTGCCCCACATTTTTGAGCGCTTCTACCGAGTCGATAAGCAACGCTCCAGGGCGACCGGAGGCCTGGGGTTAGGGCTGGCCATTGCCCAGCAAATTGTGCAGGCCCACGGTGGCGATATCTACGTCAGCAGCACACTAGATCAGGGAACCTGCTTTCAGGTGGAGTTGCCCAACTGAGGCTATGCTTCAAGTCTCCATGCGCTTAGGGACTCCCAAGTTAAAAAAGTCCCAGCGTCATTCCCGCCTAGGTGGGAGTCCAACACGAAGTAGCTATTCCAGCTGGCACCTTGTTTTGAGGCGAATTCCTTAGGTGGCAAGGCCTATGCCCAGCAGCACCATTAGAAACAGGATCACAGCAATCACCAGAAAGATACCAAACAGGATGCGGGCAATGGTCGCCGCTCCTCTGGCAATGCCGGTAAACCCCAGGGCTCCCGCCACTACCGCGACAATCAGGGCCACAATGGCCCAGGTCAGCAAATCCATCAGGGTTCTCCCTTGATAAGCGACTCCTCCAAACTAGGCCTTTGCCGTACCTCCGTCCTCTCTCTTGCGGTTGAGGAGTTCAATACTTCCCTGCTATGTTCCCCGCTGCTTCGGTGCGAAGGGTTGTCCTTAAGTTATGGCGGTTCAGATTTTAGGCGTTCTGTCTGAGCCTTAAGCACGGCAATACTGCGACTGATGAAATCGTGAATGGTGGCTAACTCCTGCTCGCTGTACTGCGACAGCAGGGCTACCATCTGCTGGCTCATGCCCTCAAACAGGGGCGCTATTTCCTGGTTCATTTTCTCAAAGTTGGGCGCGATGACGACCTTGCGCCGATCGCTGGAGTCCCGTTCTCGGCTGACGAACCCCGCCCTCTCCAACCGATCTACCAGGCCAGTTACGGCCCCCGTGGTCAGCCCTGTGGCCTCAGCCAGCTGCCCGGCTGTCAGAGGCCCAGCCCGACTCAGCAGATCCAGAGCCTTGTGTTCTGTGGCACTGAGCCCCACCCGCTCGGCGATCGCGGCATGAAACATTAGCGTGCGGGCGCTAAGTTCTCGCCCCAGCTGCACATTGACCTGCAGTAGTTCGTCCCGCCGCAAAGAATCGCTTGACAATTCCCCTAAATCCCCTTAGCCTCTAATTATCTTAGCTACTAAACTATTTATTGACTTAAATATTCTGCTGCTAAGATTTTACCGCTTCCGGGTGACCTCGCCGATGCGACGCGGGATTTTCCAAATTCTGACGGTTGTCTCCGTCGCTCCCGGGCCGGGGGCTATCATCCTGGCGGCTGATAGACGGTGTGCAAAACGTAATTCAAGACGGGAGTTAAAACGCCATGCTGAACGCATCGGTTCAAGCTGACCCATCTCGCCGACTAAAAACCCGCAAACGACCCCAACAGGTCGCCCGGCTTGGGTTGTGGCTATTTGTCATCAACCTGGGAATTGCGCTGGGAGCAGGGCTATACGAGGCGCAGATTCTTTTTCCCCAGTGGCTAGTTACCCTGCCTGGTTCAGGTTATGAGTGGCAGGCGGCAGCGGCCAGGGAGGCCAATGTCGGGCTCCGGTTCTGGGTCTATGTGACGACGATCCCGCTAACGCTGCTGACCCTGGCCAATGCGATCGCCGCCAGCCGTCGTCGCGGTACTTTGCGCCGCTGGTGGTTCGCTGCCGTTGGTCTGGCCGTAATGGACCGGGCCGCCACATTTTCCTACTTTGTGCCGACCATGCTGGCATTGATGGAGGGCAACCTGGCTCAGGCTCAGGCGGTCGAGATCGCCCTCCAGTGGGAACACCTCAATGTTTTCAGGCACCTCGTCGTGCTGCTGGCCTGGTTGGCAGCGCTGAAAACCTTCTCTTTGATCTATCAGCAGGACGCTTAACAAAAGACGGTACAGCTCGCTCTTGAAGCAACTCGGGCTGCAATCCACCCGGTGGTGCCGCCAGGATCTTTAACGCCATTGGGCCAGCCTTTGTCCTGCTCGCTGGTGCCGACGCCGTCTTTTAGACATCCGAGGTAGATTTTGTTCTACGCCCTTTTGTCGATGCTGCAGAGCAGGCCGCAGAGGAGTTAGTTAGAGATCTGCAAGCCCAGTAAAGCTGCCGCCGCGCCGATTCAAAATCAGACGCTGACGCATCGGTACAGCCCATGAAATATACTCTGTCATCTTTCTGTCACATTTATTTTCGATGATCAAAAAAGCTTCTCCACGCCCGCCTGGGCATGGTTCATGACTATGCCTGGCGTCGCTGGGATAAAGCGTTAACCCTCAACGCAAAACCTGTGACTAGAGTCGAAGAACCCCTTCTGCCGGAGCGATCGCCCCTTTCTCCTGAGATTTGCCAACCCCGGCTCAGCCTGAGCGATGCGATCGCCCTCATCGTCGGCCTTGTCATTGGGGCCGGCATTTTCGAGACCCCCTCCCTGGTCGCCGCCAACCTGGGCAGCGCCAGGGATATCCTTGGGGCTTGGATTGTGGGCGGCACTATTTCCCTGCTGGGAGCGCTGTGCTACGCCGAACTGGCCACGGCCTACCCCCACGTGGGCGGCAGCTACCACTACCTGCAACTGGCCTTTGGCCAGCGGTTGGCCACCCTGTTTGCCTGGGCCAGAATGACCGTCATCCAAACCGGGTCGATTGCCCTACTGGCCTTTGTGCTGGGGGACTACGCCTCTCAAATTGTGTCGCTAGGGAGCTACTCGCCCGCCATCTACGCCGCGATCGCGGTGACGGTGCTAACCCTGCTCAACATGCTGGGGCTGAGGCAAAGCAAACGCGCTCAAACCTGGGTCACCTCAGCCCTGGTGCTGGGCCTGCTGCTGGTGATCGTGCTGGGCCTGGCTTTTACCCCGGCAACGAGTGCCGCCACCCCTATCGGTTCAAGACCCACGTGGGGAATGGCGCTGGTGTTTGTCATGCTGTCCTACGGCGGCTGGCACGAGGCCGCCTATCTTTCGGCGGAAATTGAGCAGCCCCGCCGAAATGTGGCGCGATCGCTACTCTGGGGCGTCGCCACCATTACCACCGTGTATGTGCTGATCAACTGGGCCTACCTGCACAGTCTGGGCGTCTCCGGCATGGCCAATTCCCAGGCGATCGCCGCCGATCTGCTGCGCCGCACCCTGGGGGAACCAGGTGCTCTGCTAGTGAGTCTTTTGGTTGTGCTGGCGACCCTGGGGTCGATCAACGCCTCCATTCTGACCGGGGCCCGCACCAGCTACGCCGTCGGGCAGGATGTCTCTCCCCTCAGCTTTCTGGATCGCTGGCAGCCCGGAACCAGTACCCCTACAGCAGCCTATCTGTTGCAGGGAGCGATTGCCCTGGCGCTGGTGGGTTTGGGCACCCTGACCCGCCAGGGATTTGAAACCATGGTCGATTACACGGCTCCTATTTTCTGGGGCTTCTTTCTGCTCAGCACAGCTTCGTTAATGGTGTTGCGATCGCGACACCCCCGCCGCCTGCGACCCTTTCAGGTACCGCTTTACCCAGCCATCCCGCTGGTGTTCTGTACCGTTTGTCTCTACTTATTCTGCTCCAGCCTGATCTATTCCGGCGTTGGTGCCCTGGTAGGCGTGCTGGTCCTCGTCCTGGGCATTCCCCTGACCTGGCCCTCGCGTCTCTAGTAAAGCCCCGTAGAAACCATCCGGCAGGGCGACCTCCATCCCAGTGCCTGACTAGAGCGCCCCCGCCCTACCTGCCCCAATCAACCC
>PYER01000228.1 GCA_003017855.1 filamentous cyanobacterium CCT1 | reverse complement strand
GGGTGAGTGGGTAGGCAGGTGGATGAGAGCTGCTCCTGGGCCTTGCTTAACAAGCTTGAACCTGTGCTGTTTGAATTAGAGTGTAATGCTCGGGATGTTGCAGGTTCTGGCGTTGCGGGGAGGCATAAATTTAGGTAAGGCATAGGCGTAGCTGAGCCCAGGGCTTTACGGCTATTTGTCCTTGTTAATAACCTTGAATGTTAGTTTTATGCCTGTGTTCAGCAGCCCTTGGAGCGTCACACTCTAACCGTTTTTAAGCCGATCTTGCCATGATTGTCTGCATTGCTGACCTATTGAGCGCCGATGAGGTGGCCCGCCTTCGCGACGGTCTGGCCCAGGCGGAGTTTGTGCCGGGGGAGACGACGGCGGGCTGGCACGCCAAGCTGGTCAAGCAAAATCAGCAGGCGGCGAGGCAGGCGGCTGAACCGTTGAAGGCGGTGGTGCAGAATGCGCTGGCGCGCAACGCGCTGTTTCAGGCGGTCGCCTACCCTCGGATCATCCATTCCCTACTCTTCAGCCGCTACGGCGAGGGGATGAGCTACGGGCGGCATACCGACAATGCCCTGATGGGCGGGGCTAACTTCTACCGCTCCGATGTGTCGTTTACGGTGTTTTTGAGCGAGCCTGAGGCCTACGAGGGCGGCGAACTAGTGATTGAGGGAGCCGATAGCGAGCAGCCCCACAAGCTGGCGGCGGGCAGCGCGATTGTGTACCCCTCTACCACGCTGCATCGGGTGGAGCCGGTGGTCAAGGGCGATCGCATCGTTTGTGTCGGCTGGGTGCAGAGCCTGGTGCGCGATGCCGCCCGCCGCGAAATTCTGTTCGACCTCGAAACGGTGAAGCGCACAATGTTCGCCCAGACCGGCAAAACTCCTGAGTTTGACCTGCTGACCAAGACCACCGCTAACCTGCTGCGCCGCTGGGCCGAGTAGGGGTGCAGAGCCTCAGCCCTACAGGAACGATTATCAACAAAAAAGCTTGCGCTTGCGGGCTTCACAGCGCTAAGTACATCCCCGAGATCTCCCCTAGCCCCTCTACAGCATGGAGCTTAAACAGCCAAAAACTGCGGGAATCCAAAGTTCAACCCAAGGATATTGCTAGCATCCATTGGGTTACAAGAGGTTCGACGTAGGGCATTGCACTGTAATGTCCCTACTGGAGGACTCTGCCCGATAACCTGTCTTTATCCTGGTTCCATTTGACAGTGATTTGCATTTGAAATACAGTCTAAAACTATCGTTTGAACTTAGTTTGGGTTTTTCCATGAACGCTCGATATAAGGCCGTAGACCTATTTTTGGCTGCGGGGTTGATGGTTGCCGGAGCGCCAGCCGCCGCAGGTGCAGAGGTCATATCAGGAGCAACCTCAGCGGACAGTAGTACTGAGGCAACGCTGGTCGGCCAGGGGGCTGTCTGCCAACCTGTCGCTGTGGATGGCGGCGGCGAAGGCGGCGGTGCTGAAGGTGGCGAGGGCGGTGAAGGTGGCGAGGGTGGCGAGGGCGGTGAAGGTGGTGAGGGCGGCGCTGCTATGCCTTCGGAAGCACCTGAGGTCGTGGTGCTTGCGCCTGAGGATCAGTTTAGCGATCGCGAAATTATCACCGACTTTGTCGATGCCCTGGTGATTCCCAACTACGAGCAGCTGACCGAGCGATCGGGCGAGCTATCGGCGGCGATCGCCGCCTTTGTGGAAGAACCCACCGAAGAGACCCTGACCGCCGCCCGCGAGGCCTGGTTAGCAGCCCGCCACCCCTGGGAGCAGAGCGAAGCCTTTGCCTTTGGCCCCGCCGCCTCGCTGGGGCTCGATGCCGAACTCGACGACTGGCCCCTGAATGAAACCGATGTACAGGCGGTGCTGGAGAGCGAAAGTGCCCTTACCCCGGAGTACGTAGCCGGTTTGCAGACCAGCCAGAAGGGCTTCCATGCGATCGCCTACCTGCTGTTTGGCACCGATGCCGACAAGCCCCTTGATGCGTTTACCGAGCGCGAGCTAGAGTATCTGGCCGCCATTGGTCCGGTGTTTGACCAGACCGCCAACGCCCTGCTGCTCAGCTGGACAGAGGGCATCGACGGGTTCCCAGCCTATCGCAGTGAGTTTGTCGAGGCGGGCGAAGATAGCGGGGCCTACCTGACCGTCCAGGCCGCCGGAGAAGAAATTGTGCAGGGCATTATCGGCATTTTAGATGAGCTGGGCAATGTCAAAATTGGCGAGGCCCTGGAAACCCAGAACCCATTTTTGCTGGAGGCGCGCTTTGCCCAAAGCTCGCTGCAAGACTTTCAGGACAACCTGGACAGCGCCAAAAACGCCTACATGGGCGACTTTGCGGCGGGCGATACCCAGGGTAAGGGGCTACAGACCTTTATAGCCTCGGTCGATCCGGCCCTCGATGCCGAGATTCTGGCCCAGATGGAGGAGGCCGAGATGGCGATCGCGGCTATTCCCGGCCCCATCGAAACCTCCCTGTGCGACCCCATCGCTCGGCCCCAAATCGAAGCCGCTCAAGACAGCATCCTGACGCTGTTCGAAACCTTCGAGCAGCAGGTGCTGCCCCTGGTGCAGCAGTGATCCGCTCCTGGCTCAGCCCCCGACAGCGGGGGCAAACCTGGCATCGTCAGCTAGTCCTGGGGCTGTTGGCCCTGGTAGCTGGCGTTGCCCTCTCGGCCCTGCTACGATCGCCCGCCCAGTCCCAAACCCCTCGCCCCCAGGCAGGCGGCGATACTACCATCTACAGCCGCACCTCCCGCGCCTTTGAGCAACCCGCCCCCAACCTAGATGCCTTCTGGGCCGAGCGCCACGCCGTAGGCGATTTGGCCTTTGAGGCCGCCTTTGTCACCGCCCCGGCCCAGGTTAACCCAGGCCTGGGGCCGCTGTTCAACGGCACCGCCTGCGCTGGCTGCCATATCAAAAACGGGCGCGGTCTACCCGAAAAAGGGCAGCGGGCCGTGCGCGTCAGCCAGCTTGAGCCGGGTCACGGTGCAACGCCTACTCAGGCCTACGCTGAGGAGGTTGAACCCCCTGGGGGCAACACGCCTGTGGTACCCGGCATTGGTTTGCAGCTGCAGGAGCAGGGGGTCTACGGCCACGCTCCCGAAGCCATTGTGCAGCTAAATTGGCAAGAGCAGACGGGCACCTACGTTGATGGCACCGAGTATCGGCTGCGATCGCCCCAGATCACCCTGCTGCACCTCGACGACACCCCGTTGCCAGCGAACATTGCGATCTCAAACCGGATTCCGCAGCCGGTGTTTGGGGCGGGTCTGCTGGAGGCGGTGCCGGAAGCTGATATTGTACAGCGGGCCGATCCGAGCGATCGCAACGGCGACGGCGTATCGGGTCGCCCCAACCGAGTGTGGAATGTGGTCGACCAGCGCCCCACCCTGGGTCGCTTTGGCTGGAAGGCCAACACCCCCACGCTGCTACAGCAGTCGGCGGCAGCCTACGTCAATGACATGGGCATCAGCAATCCCCTCTTTCCCGATGCCGATGGCCAGACGGATATCGACCAGAACACGCTGGAGGCGGCAGAAGCCTACGTGCAGACTATCGCCGTCCCCGCCCGCACCCTCCTGGACGATGCTCGGGTACAGCAGGGCGAGCGGCTGTTTGCAAAGGCCAACTGCACTGCCTGCCACCTCCCCGAACTGCGCACCGGCACCCACAAAATTCCGGCCTTAGCTAACCAGACCATTCACCCCTACACCGACCTGCTGCTCCATGACATGGGGCCGGGGCTGGCCGACGGGCGGCCAGACTTTGAGGCCAGCGGGCAAGAATGGCGCACGGCACCGCTGTGGGGCGTGGGCTTAACCCAAACCGTGCTGCCCTTCTCGGGCTTTTTGCACGACGGTCGCGCCCGCACCCTGGAGGAAGCGATTCTCTGGCACGGCGGCGAGGCTGAACGGGCGAAAGAGGCGTTTCGGGCCATGGCCGCAGAGGATCGCGCCGCGCTGATTCGGTTTCTGCGATCGCTCTAACCCTGAGTCATGATCAGGAACCCCGTGGGGCTTAGCATGCGATGGGCGCAACTAGAGATTGGGGACATACCGGCCAAAGCTAGCGGTCCCCCTAAATCCCCCTTATCAAGGCTATCCGTTACGTAAAAGTCGGCCAATGCCATAGCGGACTAGGTTTTGGTCACAAGGCGAGCTCTTCTAGCATGTGATGGAGCTTGGTGTAGCCGCGCCATGACGTTTTAAGACCCGGTTCACCATCGCTCTTAGGGGCTAAAAAGCCTCCCCGTTGGGCAATCCAGAGCATCGCTTGGTGCATGGTTGGCGGTGTTTTAGCACGGCTTTTTGGGGTGAATTTACGACGCAACAACCGCCACTCCTCGGGCTGTAGGATCGCGTCGCAGGAGGCCTCTGGAGTCAGACGGGCCTGATAGGTCATCGACATCAGTCGCCAAGCGACGATGCTGTAGGTGGCGAGTGCTTTGAGCAATCGGTCTCGGTGTTGCAGTTGCGAGGTTTCGAGTGTGCAGTCGCTTTTAAGGGTGAAATGGAACCGCTCGATAAGCCAGCGATAGCTGTACCACCGCACATACTGGCAGGCTTGAGCATAGCTCTCCAACGGCAATGTGGTCAGGAGCTTCCAGCAAATCGGCTTGCCCTCACCAGCCGGGACATCTATTTCCTCAACCCACAGGGCATTGAGCTCAATGGGCTGTAGCGATGGCTTTTGCCGGGCTAAATGCTCCGGTACCGCCAGAGTAACGTGCAAACCCCGCAGTTGCACCCGCGCGATACGGGCTTCTTGCTGAGGTGTCTGCCGAACCTCGACCTGGAGTTCCCCAAGCACCGGGGCTTGGAGATAAGGCGGTGAATGGTTTTCCCCACGCTTGTTTGATGCTGCGATTCGTCTTCACCCGAATCAAGAGCTCGCTATTGACTTGGCGGGGTTGGGCAAAGAGCTCAAAGATATCCGCTTCCCGGTCGGCTACCTGCACAAGCTGAACCTGCTCCGACACCTTGGTTTCAGCTGCTGTCAACGTCGTCAGCCAGCGATAGCTTTCTTTCTCCTCTATCGGTTTATTCTGATGTCGCTCTTGAGTCGAGCGGTCTTTCTTTTTTACCGGGGGATGCTCACGCACCCAGGTGTGTTGATGCAACAGACCCAAGGGCTCACCTTCTCCGCTGACTGCAAAGCAGTTATGAACTTTGAGCCCTTGCTGTTGGGTCTCATTGAGATAGCCCAAGCCATGGTTTGCGGATGACTCGTAAAGTCAAAGACGGTACTGTCTTGAATCGACAAACCGTCTCACAAGCCTGGGCGCGGGCGACGGTGCCCTCACTATGACTGTTGAGAATCGCCTCGCTGCTCACCTCAGGGTTTGACCACAATCGGTAGATGCTCTGCGCTTCACTACTGCTTTGACTCGCTAACGGCACACTGGCCATGGAATGTCGGCTTAGGGCCATCACAATCTTGCGCAGGTGTTTTGCGTGACGCAGGTCTTGGAAATGACGGGGATTGATGTCTCAGCTCATCCAGTCGTTCATGGCTTGGCTGACGGTTACAACAGCTTTCATCTTCCCGCAAATGGTTGCCCAAATGCCCGTCCTGTAACGCTTAGACATATTTGTGCCTAACGGATAGCCTTGATAAGGGGGGTACAGAGTAGAGCTTAGACAGATAGGAACTGGGGGATCTAGACCTCGACCTTGTACACCTCACTCAATCGAGAACGGCTATTACTCCAAGGGACACTGCGATCGCAGCGTCCTTTTTTTCGCCACCCCTAATCGGGCAGCTTGTACTGACCGACGATGCGCTTAGCAAACTCTGGCACGTGGGCAGCCAGCTTCTGCGGATAGTTGCGCTTGACGTACAGGTAGTTGCGGGTGAAGTGGGAGTCGATGGAAAAGCGGGCGTACTCCAGCCCCTTGGGGCCGATGCGCTCGATTGCCACGCCCATCAGCTTGGCGGCCCACATGGGCAGGGTCACTGCTTTGTCGTAGGCGGGAATGCTCTGCTGCACGGCTGCCTTGCGATCGCCCTGGGACATGACCGGCTGGGTATCGAGCTGGTCCATTACGGTGTCGAGCATGGCTTGGCCGCGATCGTTACGCACTACAATCCACTGCCAGCCAAAGGGGGCACCCATATAGCCCACCACCAGGTCAGCCAGCCCGTTCACGTAGTCAAAACAGCTCATGCAGGAGGGGGCAAACACATCCTTGAGCTGGTTGGTCTTGAGGCCAAAGAAAGGCACCGTTTCGGTGGAGCCGTCTGAGTGCTTGAAGTGGACTCGAAAGTCCTGCATAAACTCGTAGTGCACCACGGTATCGGGCGATCGGCTGGTGGTTTCGAGAAATTTTTGCAGCCCGGCGCGGCTGACGTTGTCGACGCAGGGGGTGCCCAGCACGTAGAGCTGCTCCAGGCCCAGCTGCTTTTCAATCGCCCGCAGCGCCTGGATCTGGCAGCCCACACCGATTACCAGCAAGCGCTTCATGCCCGACTGTTCCACCTGCTCCAGCACCGACAGGTTGGGCGACAGCGTAGGCTTGTTAACCCGCGCTGCCAGAATTTCCTCAGGGGTAGTAGCGAGCACGGGCTGGGGCTGAAAGCGATCGCTCTCGGTATTCTGTACGCACACCACGCCCTCAACTAAGCCCCGGGTCAGCATTTCGATCGCGATCGTGCTGACAATGCCCGTCCACTGTGCCCCCTCGATGGGCTGTTGCTTGCGGGCGGCCATCATGTCCTGATGAACGCCGAAGTACATCTCATCGTCGGTCTCCAGATCGCGGCTGCGCCCGTGGCTCTGCTGCTCCAGGGTCGGAAACTGCTGATTGAGAAAGGCACAGGCCTCTTTGACGTAGTGGATGTAGTAGGTATCGCAAAAGCCGCACTCGCTACAAAGTTCTTTGGCGGGGCGAGTGGCTCCTGGGCGCAGGGCTTTGGCTTTGTTGTGGGGAGGCTGGGCCAGGGTCATAGGGGCGGCAGCGAATTGCTCAATAACGACTGTTCTTCACGATACCGCAAGGGTTTAGGCGGATTGGCGCGATCGCTCCAATTGTTACGAAATATAGCGTTGTCAACGAAGCAGCAAAATCCCCCTTCTCCGTCCGATTGCAGGTTAAATGGAAGTAAGCATAAGCAAAAACTATGCCTTTGCGTCCCTGGGTTTACCGTTGTGATGATCTGCTGTCTCAATCCCCACTGTGCCCAGCCCAATCACGCGACCCTGGCTGCGGTTTGTCCCACCTGCGGCAACCCCCTGGAGCATCGGCTGAGGGGCCGCTATCGCCCGCTAAAGCTAATTGGCCGGGGTGGGTTTGGGCGCACCTACTTTGCCCTCGACGTCGATCGCCTCAACAGCCGCTGCGTGATCAAGCAGTTTGCGCCTCAAACCCAGGGCACCAAGTCATTTCTAAAAGCCGTGCAGCTATTTGAGCAAGAGGCTGTGCGGCTGCACGAGCTGGGGGAACATCCTCAAATTCCCACCCTGCTGGCCTATTTTGAGCAAAACAAGTACCTCTACCTGGTGCAGCAGATGGTGCAGGGCCGCACTCTGCACCAGGAAATTGCGGTGCAGGCCGCCTACAGCGAAAGCAGCCTGCGCCAGCTGCTCGAAGATTTGCTGCCGGTGCTGCACTTTATTCACCAGCACGGCGTTATCCATCGCGACATCACTCCCTCCAATATCATTCGCCGCAAGGTAGATCAAAAGCCTGTGCTGATTGACTTTGGCGTGGCCAAGCAGTTTAGCGAAGCCATTCGCTACGAGCCAGGCACCCGCATTGGCACAGAGGGCTACGCCCCCATCGAACAACTGCGCAGCGGTCAGGCTTACCCCTCCAGCGATCTCTATAGCCTGGGAGCCACCTGCCTTCATCTGCTAACCGGCTGCAAGCCTGAAGACCTCTACAGCCCTCAGGAAGGTCGCTGGCTGTGGCAAGAGTACCTGCAGAAACAGGGGCGCACCGTTCACCCCGGCCTGGCTGCCGTGCTCAACTGTATGACCAAAGATCTGGTCAGCGAGCGCTACCAGACCGCCCAGGATGTGCTGGATGACCTGCAGCGGCTGCCCAAACTGGAGGGTACCGTGCCGGGCTGGGTCTCAAATCAGTCAGGTTCAAGCCTATTTGCGGGGCTAGATCGCCCACCCCTGAGCGGACCGGGTCAAACCGCCGGCTTGGCCATGCCCATTACATCGCTGCCACCGACTGCGGAGACAGCAGAGCCAACCCCAAAACCAATCTCGCAACCCGGTTCAGAGTCAGCATCCAGACCTGTTTCAGGCTCTGTGCCGAGCCGCCCGGTAAGCCAACCCCCTTCAAGGCCGCCGACAAGCAAACCATCTTCCAGCCCCCCGGCGGCTACTCCTAATTCTGGTACGCCCAGCGCTAAACCCAGCGGCTCTAGATCGCCTAGTTCTGGTACGCCTAGCTCTGGATCGCCTGGCTCTGGTCCTACTGCAGGCGGGGGCTGGCAGCCAGTACAGACTCTCGCGGGCCATCAGTCGTGGGTGACGGCTGTCGCCTTTAACCCCCAGCAGCCTGTGTTGGTCAGCGGCAGCCTCGACGACACGCTGCGCATTTGGAACTGGCCGTCGGGCGATTTGCTGCATTCGCTCAAGGGGCATGCTCGGGGGGTAAACGATGTCACAATCGATCGCCGTGGTCAGGTGCTGGTAAGCTGCGGCGACGATGCCACCATCAAGGTCTGGAACCTGGGCGATGGCACCCTGCGGCACACGCTCAAGGGCCATCTGCGGGATGTCACCGCGATCGCGATCGGCAGCAGCAATCTTCTAGCCAGCGCCAGCGAAGACGGCACCCTCAAGCTGTGGAACCTGAGCCAGGGCACCCTGCTCAAAACCCTGCCCGGCTCGGCGGGAATGCTCAAAACCGTGGCGCTGACCGATGCCGACCAGCGCCTGGTCAGCGGCGGCCTAGACAACACCGTGCGGCTGTGGAATGCGCAAACGGCACAGGCACTTAGGGTCTTTACGGGCCACACCAATACCGTTAATCAGGTGGCGGTTAGCCCCGATGGCGGCCTGATTGCCAGCGCTAGCAAAGACCGTACCGTGCGCCTGTGGAATTTGGCCACCGGAGCCCTACTGCACACCCTGCAGGGACACACTCAGGAGGTAAATACCGTAGCCTTTTTCCCTGATGGCAAGCAATTGGTCAGCGGCAGCAGCGACGGCACCCTGCGGCTGTGGAGCAGCCAAGGCGGCACGTTAAAAGAAACCCTGTGGGCTCACATCAACCCAGTGCATCAGGTGGCGGTACAAACCAACGGCAAGCTGATGGCCAGTGCAAGTGCCGACAAAACCATCAAGCTATGGCAGTGGCAGGGGTAGATGTGGTCGGGTAGATGGGTAGGTGAGTGGATGGGTGGCTCTGTCGTCTCCGAATCCCATAGCCCCGATTTTAAAGAGGTGGCTTGCGTAGGGGCAAACGCTATTTGCCCAGCTCAATCGGGAGCGGCTGAAGCGGGTTCAGCACAATTGTCTGGGGCCTAAATTGATTTGGAGGTTAACACTAGGCGCAGCTTGGCGTGAATCAGGTTGAGCTGAGCCAGCCCCAGGTCAACATCGCCTTCGACAACGACCCCTGTGTCCAGCAGGCGATCGAGCAGCTCTAGAATGGTGGGATTCTGGTTTTTGGCCCCGGGGTAGTAGCTGCCTTCCTTGGGCAACAGCGTACCAATTTCTCCCAGGTCGATATTGAGATCGGCCGGGTCAACATCAAAGATTTCGCACATGTTCACAACCTGCTCTTCCAGCTTGCGCAGGCTGTCGGCCGCTCGCTCCAGATCCTCATCCCCGAGATCGCCCGATTCCATCCGCCGAATGACCTGAGCCTCCATGAGCTGACGCACCAGCTCAATCACAGTGAGCAGCAGAGGCGCTAGGCCCGCATCGGTTTTGGCGGGGGGCTGTAGCGCCAGGCTGGGCAGTAGATCTGGCTCAACATTTTCGGAGGTCATGGCCTCAGTCTAGGATGTGTCATCAATTCTGGCCAGAAGCCCTGTATTCCAAGCCTTGCCACGCCCAACTCAAAAAACAGGCTGGGGGCTGTAGTCCTTGATTTTCAGGCATTCAGCAGCTAATTGATGACGGCCCCTAATGCATCTCAAGGATTGCCATTCTAGGGTCCGAGTATAATCCGCGATCGCAGCTAGGGTCGATTTTGCCACTGCTGCTGCAGCCACTGACGGCGAGCTTCTTGGGACCGAATGCGGCTTTGGTGGTACCCTATGCGGCCTACATCCGCCAGGCGATCGCCCCTATTCTGGCTATGGTTGGACGCTGAGCGAAAGCTCGGAATTGTGCGGCTACTGGCAATTTGCCGCAGGGTACGCAGAGTCAGCATGACGGTTTTCACAGTATGTAGGGTGAGCGGATAACCCTCCGGGCGCTTGAAGAAGCAGGAGTTGCTATCCGCATTGCATCGACCCGGTTGACCGCTTAGGTAACAGGTGCGGCAGATCGTAGCGCTTTTAGCTCGGCTTCTAAGGTCTCTAAACGGGTCTGGAGCTGTTGATTTGTTTCTAACAGCTCGTTGGTGCGGCTGCTCAGGTAGGGATCGCTTTCCCACCAGTTGATGCCTATTTCGCGAGCCTTGTCGACCGACGAAATGATCAGGCGAATGCGAATGCTCAGCAGTTCGGTAGACCCCACCGAAACGGAGATATCGCCAGCGATCACAATACCCTTGTCGAGCACTCGCTCGATCACATCCACCAGGGATGAGCCCTGGGTAGCGGTAGCCATACTTCGACCCATTTGGGGACGGGTGGGGGCGGGGGCGGTGGAAATAGACACAGTCAGTTAT
>PYER01000022.1 GCA_003017855.1 filamentous cyanobacterium CCT1 | reverse complement strand
CGATTCGTTTTGGTGGCTTTTCGCAGGCGAGCCGTGCCGGTGCCCTTACGCACCAGGGTTTCGTTAAACGTAATCCCAGTACAGTCGCGACGGATATGCTTCCACTGGAGACCGATGGCCTCACTGGTTCTACAGCCCGTCATAAACAAGAACCGAACATAGTCGGTGTAGTGGGCGTAGTAGCGATCGTCGCGAAAGGTACCGATAATCTGCTTAATTTCCGCCTCACTAAAGGGCGGAACTTTGAGCGGCGGCACCGGGTGGCACATCTCCGTCAGCCCAGTAAAGGGGTTCTCCCAGCCTGCGTCCACCAGCTTATTCTGCTGTACCCAGTTGCCAAAGTCATTCAGGATGATCACCTGTTTCTTGATGGTGGCAGGAGAAGCACTTTGCAGCATAAACGTGACGAACTCTTGAGCTTCCCGGCGGCCAATGATCTTGCGCCCAAAATTGCGCACTTTCTTGGGAATCGGGTTGTACATGCTCACGATGATGAAGGGGCTCTCTAGCCGCTGCCCCTTATCGTCTACAAACTCATCCCAGTGCTGCTGAAAGACATCGGTATAGGTCTGAGATATCCCAGAGCCAGCCGCAACCATTGGCAGCGGCTCCTCAGGCTTGTATTTTTGCAACTTGGAGTCAAAATGGTTGTAGTTATTAGCCACTTGGGGTCGTTACATTGTTGTTCATGTGTAGAAGGAATCATCTAGACTCTGTATATGGAAACGTTTAGCCCCAGGCCAACGCTCAATCTGACCAAAGGCCTGATCACCATCCAGGCGCTGAAGCGGTACGTGCATCGCTACTGGGCAATGGCCCACCGATCGCGAATGGCTGTAGTGCAGGAAGAGAATTTTTTGCCAGAAGTGCGTAGCTTGTTTGGCGACTTGCGCCTGAAGCACACCTGGGAGCGTGCCTATAGCCATTTCTTCGTCAACTGGGTTGTTGGCTGCGCCGTCGAGGCCGATACCTACTTCGGAG
Source organism: filamentous cyanobacterium CCT1 (assembly GCA_003017855.1). Taxonomy (GTDB): domain Bacteria; phylum Cyanobacteriota; class Cyanobacteriia; order Phormidesmidales; family Phormidesmidaceae; genus Nodosilinea. The sequence continues at coordinate 42,046 of PYER01000022.1, read as the reverse complement.
TCCTAGACCCTAGCCAATGGGAAGATTGGGCGTACGAACTGCGTTTTTTAACCCTTGAGGCAATCGCTGCACATCCAGAGACAAAGTCACTGACCTCAAATGCCTTGTCCTATCTAGTCAGATACGAAAGAGAAAGCCTAGCTAGCGGCTTTATTGCATTGGTTGAGGAGTCAACCAGAAGGCAAGGTTCAAAGGCTTGTCAAACTACTGTTTTGCAAGGCTTCAAGCAGATGAGGCGATGAACTAATCGCCAAGTTCATTAACCTGGTCACCCTACAGAGCAGAGGCAGAGGTTGCCACGGGTTCAAATCTTGGTGATGTACTTTACTCAAATGAGTTCTGCTATACCTTAAAAGCTCTCCAGCGCTTTCCTTGACTACCAAGGCTTCCCATATTTACGAATCTTAGCAAATCTCTTCTTACAATTCTTCCATTATTCTGCTTCCATTATTCTGAAAGAAGACTTCCAGAATAATGGAAGACCCTTCACAGAATGATGGAATTCCTCTTCTAAAGGAATGGAAGCTCTCTAGAAGAGTGATGGAAGTCGTCTTTCAGAATAATAGAAGGTTTTTAAGTCTTTATCATAACGTTACTCACAAGCGAGAGAGTGCTGAAAGTTTTGATAGGCAAGCCTTTCAGCCGTCTTGCTTGTGAATCACGGCTTTGAAATTGACTAGATCAGAACCAAGAAATTCTTTATCTGGAAACTTATCCAAAAGCCTTTGAGATAAATACTTTCATTATTCTGATATCAGAATAACGAAAGTATCTAAAAACCAAGAGTGAGGTCTGCAATGCCCAGTTATTTTATCCGCACACAAGCCTCTCAATGACTGGCAATTTATACTGAGGAAAATCATAAGATGGCTATTTACAACTCCCATTAGATCAGATAGTATCCCTAGCAATCCCTCCTGAAAGGGGCTTTGGGCCTTGAAGTCTGGAGAAGTCGCATGTCTTGTTTTTCAAAGACGTGTTTTTCTCTAGTGGCGATTTTGGAAAAACAAAGGGGCTAAATAAATCATGGACGGATCGACTTCTGATCAGGCATTTGACAAAAATGCTGAGAATACTGCTGAGGCTGAGCAGAAAAGTGTCTTGTATGATGATCTTTCTCCTGAACAAAGAAGAGAACTAGAACTCATCCAAGCTATTCTAAATGCTGAAGATGGTTTAACAAAGCGGAAGCGTATCGAAATTGCTGTCAAGGAACTAGGTGTTTGTAAAAGAACTGTCAGACGCCGTTTACGTGCTTTTAGGAGAGACGGGATTGATGGATTAACCCGCTCTGAACGTTCTGATAAAGGCAAAGCTCGTCATATTTCTAAGCATTGGCGATCTTTAACGTTACAGATTTACAAGCGATTACAAAAAGAAGGCAGACAAAATAGCCGAGCTCAAACCTGGGTGCTAATTCGTGGCATCACCGACAGGCTTGAATCAATTGAGTGGCAAGACCCTGATAAGCTAAACGAATTGTTTAGCTATTATGCTCAAAAGCTAGGCGCTGCTGAAGAAAACAAAAAGAGTAAAATTAACGTACTTTTAGGCGCAATAAAAAAAGAGCTAGAGGCAGGAATTGTAAAGCCCCCTAGATCCCATGTCTCAGTCTACGACACAATCAATGCCTACTTAGAACAGAAGAAGCGTAAAGCCAGGCATCCGGGGCAAGGGCCTGAACAATTCGTGATGACTACTGACGGAATTTTATACTTTCCGTATACCAACGATCTTTTTCAAGCAGATCATACAGGACTCGATATACTTTTAATAGACAAGGATGGGAATGAGATTGGCTACCCATTTCTAACGGTTATTATCGAGTGTACGTCCGGTTGCATAGTTGGGTTTTATTTGGGGTTTAGTCAGCCCGGCTCTCATGAGGTTGCTTTGGCATTTCGTCAAGCAATTTTGCCAAAGAAATACGGTCCTGAATACGGTTTAGAGCACGAATGGAACTGTCAAGGTATTCCAAAGTATTTAATGACAGACCGTGCCAAAGAATTTAAGTCCCAGCATTTGAAACAAATTGCTGCTGAACTAGGTTTTCAATTGCGATACCGAGCTTATCCATCTCAAGGAGGATTGGTTGAAGCAGTATTCGATAGAATCAATAAAGAAGTTCTACGTGCGCTACCAGGATACAAAGGATCAAATGTCCAAAATCGCCCTAAGAATGCTCAAAAGTATGCTTGTATTACGGTGGAAGAACTGGAAAGAGAGCTTGTTCGGTATTTTGTCAACCACTATAACTGGCACCTTTATCCACGAGTACCAAATCAGACCCGATCTCAGAGATGGCAAGATAGATTAATTGAACCACCGAATGTACCTGATGAAAGAAAGCTAGATTTGTGTTTACTCAAACGACACGGAAGCTCTAAAGTACAGAAATTCGGAACTGTGCAGTTCTTGAACGAAATTTATCAAGGTGACTGCCTTTTAGGTCGTGAAACTGAGAAGATTAGCCTTCGATACGATCCAAGTAATATCGTCCAGATTTTGGCTTATACAGAGGAGAAAGCTGGTATTGCCTCTAAATATATAGGCGTTCTCAAGATGAGGGATCGTAAGGAAGAGAAGCTATCTTTAAAGACGTTAAGATTTTGGCATCAGCTAATTCGTAAAGCTGGAAAAGCAATTGATCAGTCTTCAATTCTCAGAGATGTCTTAGATCGCAATGAATTCGCAGAGAATAAAGTTCGGGAAGGACGTAAGCAAAGACGGAACAAGGAACACGATAGGGCTGGCTGTTCTGAAGGCCTCTCTAACGTGATTGATATGAAGCGTCAGGAGTCGAAGCAAGCAGGCGTCAATGCAAACTCTACTCCTGTAGCTCAAGAACCGGAGAAGCGGCTGAAGCCAAAACGATCAGCCATAGTCGCTGTAACCAATTGGGTTCAACACTTAACCGATAATTGGTAAGCAATTATGGGACAACTTCAGCGTGTTATAGAGCAACAAATACCGTCGAGTCCAGCGCTTGATCATGAAGCAGAAATTAAGCGAATTCGCGACGGCGGGCCGCTATTATTAACAGACAGAGATATATCACTTCATAGGTGGTTAGACAATCAACGTCAATCAGGCAACTCTGGATATATCTTATCTGCTCAAGGTTCGGGAATCTCGGACTCTTGTCAGTACTATCGAATGCAGCATGTAAAGCGTAGAGGAACAATAATCCAACTGCCAGTGCTAGTAGTTTACATTCAACTGCATTCTAATTGCAGCCCTAGCAATCTCTATATGGTGCTGCTGCAGGCACTGAATCACCAAATAACAACAGGCAAGCTTAGAGATAAGCGACCAAGGACTTATGGCCAGTTAAGGAAATTTGGCACTCAGTTGCTCATTGTTGATGATGCTGAGTTTCTAACTTACGAAGCATTCTGCGAACTAGTTCAGGTTTACAGCATACTCAAGATCCCAACTATTTTGTCTGGAAATTACTGTCTACACCAAATCTTGCAGAAAGGTAATCGGGAGCGAGTCGGAAATTCATTTTTGGATTTCCATAACTACCCTCCTATGACAAGGGATGAAATGGTGGATGTGATCGAATCTTGGGAAAAAGAGTTCCTGAAGTGGCCTGCGGAATCTGAGCTCCTGAATCAAAGTACTGCTGAAGAATTATTCAAAAAAACTGGAGGTTTGAAGGTTCCTCTCTTCGAAATTCTGAAAAAAGCTGCGATCTTAGCTCTGGAGAAGGGAACCTACAAAATCACTAAGGAAATAGTTATGTCAGTGCTGAATAACCGCAATATACCTCGTATTTTTCAAAGCGAAGAAAAGGAATGAGGAATGCCAAAGTTCAATAAACTAAGTGAATTGGATAGTCTGGATCCATGGCTGGAGTATGTTGAGCCCTACGAAGGGGAGAGTATAAGCCATTATTTTGGGCGTTTACGGCGCAAAGAGGCAAACAGTATCTCAGCACCAACAACATTAAGCGAGGTGGCAGGAATTGGGCCTGCGCTATCAAGGTGGGAGAAGTTTCGGTTTAACCCATTTCCAAGTCAGCAGGAGCTGGCTGCTGTGGGAAGAGTGGTGAGATTGGACGTGGAGCAGCTGCAAGCAATGTTGCCTGCTAAAGGAGAGCATCTGGTAATGCGTTCCATGCGGCTCTGTGGGGCCTGTTATAGGGATAGCCCGCACCACCGGATTCATTGGCAATACGAATCGGTAGAAGGATGCGAGGAGCATCGGCTGAGGCTAATTTCCCGCTGTCCAGCCTGTGATCAGAAGCTTGCACTGCCGGTTGAGTGGGTAGAAGGTGCTTGTAAGCGGTGTGGCATGAAGTTTGAGTCAATGGCAAAGCGGCAGAAGCGTTACTGAGGCGAAAGCGATGGACCAGGTCATACCAGGTTATATGAAGACAATTCTGTGTTGTCTGTGCGTCAAGGTTGAGACTCGTCGTTTCCTTTGGAATGCCATGGTCACCTACACGGCCTTGGTCAACGAATTGCTTGAACTAGTCTCCCAGCATCCGAAGTTTGAGGTTTGGCGACAGCAGGGAAAGATAACCCGAGATGAAGTGAAAAGTATTCTTAGGCCCCTGAAGCAGAACTCAGTTTATGCGGCGTTGCCTGGACGGTTCTTCACGTCTGCAGAGTTGATGGTCACCTACGCCTTTAAGTCTTGGCTAGCGCTGCAAAAGCACCGACACCATCAGATGGTTGGCAAGCTTCGCTGGTTGCAGGTGATCGAAGCTGATCTGCAGGCTATGCCTACTAGTGATTTGAGTCTAGAAGTCGTCCAGGCCAGGGCACAGCAGGTACTAGAACACGCAGAGCAGTCTACAGACACTCAGCAGGGCCGTAGCAGTTTCTTGTCAAGGAAGGGTAAACGACGGGGTAATCCGTTGATGGGCTTTCTACTAGACGCCTACGAGGCAGCTTCTGACGAACTTGAACGCCGCGCTATCTGTTATCTGCTCAGGAATGACCTCAAGGTCGTCGAGGAGGATGAAAACCCGGAAGTGATCCAGTTTCGGATTGACCGGAAGCGTATTGAAGTGGAGCGGCTACAAGATCAACTGCAAAGTCGCTTGCCAAAGGGGCGAGATCCCACCGACGAGCGATATCTGGAGGCACTAGGAGCAGCAATCGCTCTTCCTGATGTCGACCTGAGCCCGATCGATGAAGAGGACTGGTCACAGTGGAAAGCTCAAAAACAGTTGCCGCTCTTGAATCCATTGCCTTATCCCATTCTGTGGGGTAGTTCTAGTGACTTGCGCTGGTCTATCATCGCTAACTCAGAAGCAGACGGTCAGCCATCCAAAAGACGCAAATCCTCAAAAAGGCCCAAGGAAAAGATTCAAGTCCAGTTTAATGGTTTAGGCAAGCACACCATGAGCATCCAGTGTGACCGCAGGCAGTTACCTGTCTTCAAGCAATTTGCTGAGGACTACATAACTCACGAGAGTACAGCCGAGGAAGATAAATTTGGCATGAGTCTGTTTGCCCTGCGTTCGGCTTGCTTAGTTTGGAAGAAAGACCCTCAGGCTGCTGTGAAGCGCAGAAAACATAAGCAGAAGGCCAAGGCTCAGTTAGATAAGATTACTGACTATGATGCTCCCTGGCAGACTCATCGTTTGTATCTGCACTGCACGGTTGATACTAGGCTCATTACAAAAGAGGGCTCTGAACAGGTTCGGCGCGAGAAAGCCAGCAGAGCAGAGAAATTGGTTGCTGCATCTGTTGGCAAAGAACTGACCAAAACCCAGCAAAAAAATCTAAAAAGCAACAAGACTAGTGTAGAACGTTTGCGGCGGCAGCCACCAGAGCGCCCCAGTGCCAATCTCTATCATGGCAATCCGGATATTGTTGTGGGGATTAGCCTCAGCCGCCATGAGCCGGTGACGGCGGTGGTTCTAGATCGCTCAACCGATCGAGCTTTGGCTTGTCAAAGAACAAAAGCCCTACTCAAGGTCCGTAGCATCAAAAAGACATACCCAAATCGCAGCCTACTTCAACGGCAGAAGGAGCAATGCCGGCTAGTGAACCGTTGGCGTAGCCAGCGGCGTTATAACCTGTCCCAACGTCCCGAGGATCAGAAGCACGACAACTATCGCCAACAGGATGCTGAGTCTGCTTTGGGAGACTATTTAGACCGTCTGCTAGCGGCTAGGGTCATTCAGCTAGCCCAAAAATGGCAGGCAGGCTCGATCGTGCTACCAAGCCTAGGAAATATTCGCGAGATTGTAGAGAGCAGTGTGCAGGCGGAGGCAGAACGCCGCTATCCCAAACATAAGGAGTTGCAAGACAAATATGCCAAGCAGTACCGTCTGGAGTTTCATCGCTGGAGCTATGGCCGATTGCTGAAATACCTGAAGGAGTGCGCTAGGCAGCATGGGCTGACGATTCGGCAGGAAAGGCAGCCTAAACAGGGATCTGAGCAGGAGAAAGCGTTGGCGCTGATCGCTTCGGCTTTTCTATAGCTCGATACAAAAGCTTGCACCTTGAAAAGTTAATATGTTTTCAATGCGCGCCGGTTCTCTAAGAACAGGTAAAAAGTAGGGGTGAGTTTTATTGCTTTCCTACCCGTGTAGTTGTCCGTCTCTTCTATGGCTTGCCATAGATGGTGCATGGTCGCGCGCCTAGCATCGAGGAGGCAATGTTTTTATGGTTAGGTTTCCGGCCTAACTGTAAGGATACAGGTGTTCGTGTCGTGGCAGCTACCAAACAGCCCCGAGCAAGGGGGCCTATCACTTTTGGCAAACCTAAGCTCTGGCAATTTGCCTAGAGCCTTTGCCAAATCTCAATCCCTTAACCAGTCTGACTTTCAAGGCATTAGGTGAGATAAATCACTTGGTTTTGAATGGGTAGACCTTTGAATATCAGAGGTTTGCCAGATCGTTAGCTGAAAGGCCGGCTGTGCAAGGAATTGAAGTGTGCGGGGTCGCAAGTCTATTTGCGGCTCTCAAGGGGCGGAAAGCGATCGCAGTTTCGTCGAACCTTTTTCCACTGAGGTCGCAAGTCTATTTGCGGCTCTCAAGGGGCGGAAAGGCGCCCGAGGAGTGCCTGAGGCGATACAAAGAGATCAAGTCGCAAGTCTGTTTGCGTCTCTCAAGGGGCGGAAAGAGGGTGGCTGCCCTTTGAAATCACTTCTGAGCACAGTCGAAGGGGTAGATAGGCTGAAAGGAACGTCAGCTTCCCAAATTTAGGAATGATTTTTGACTGCGATAGCTCTTCTGCAGTGGTAAGCCTGCATAAGCTATCGAGGAGGTCATTTGTCAACGTTTCGGTAGGCGGGATGCAATCGCGACTCCCCTACGCTTTCGAGTTGAGGAACATCTAACTTAGTAGGGTCAACCGGCTCTCCGGGTTTCATAATGTATGGCTGAGGTTCCCAGTCAAAGAGCGTTGGGGCATAACCTATCCCATTTCCCTTCCATGTGGTAGCAGCTTCAGCCAACCTCTCCGAAAAGCTCTCAACGAGCTCTTTGGCTTCGTTAGTCTGGCCTTGCAAGCAGAACTCTGCTACCTTTCCGAGCAAACGTTTCATAACGTCATCAAGATCTTCTGTCAGCATGGGGCACCTCTAGCTACTTGATACAAGGGTACTCAATTTTCTTGAAGCCGTTCAGCGTTAATCTTCTCCCAGCTTCTTGAGCCTTACTCAGAGGGGCTTTCGAAGTCTACGAAGTAAATTAAAGGCTTGTCGTAGATTGAGGCAAACTCAAGGAGTTCGATGATGTCGACGCGTCGCTCGCCGGACTCGCACTTGGAGATGAAGGACTGAGGGACGCTGAGGCGAGCCGCAACCTGCTGCTGGGTGAGGTTGGCGTCTAGGCGGGCAGCTTTCAGCCGGGCGAGGAACTGTTGGTAACGAAGTGAATAGACTGAGCTGCTCATGACGAGCAAGCTACAATCAGCTGTTAAAATATCCCAAAATCGGATATTTGCGGAGACTTAGCCCAATGTTGAAATTGTTTGTTGAATGGGATGGGGACGCAGCCAACCTAAAACTGTTTTTGAGGTGTTCCTCTTGTGGCGGGATCATTGAAGACTCAGACCTTGCTGTAGCGCTTTACCCGGTCAGGATCCAGTCTCGGAGAGAGGTATATAATGTGCCTATCACTGACTTGGACTGGACTACGGTGTATACGGTTCACTCTGGGGCGTGTGCTTACAGGGCAAGGACATTGGCTTTGCAAACCTACAAACAGCTTGAGGCAATGCAGCTGTCGGTGTTTTTATCTCAGCTCATGGCCAATACAGATGCCCTTCGGGATACTCGGCCAGAGCTTTGGGATGATATCAAGCGGGAAATGGAGTGGGATGAGGAGAATGTTTAGCGCTGCGACGTTGAGTCAGGAAGTGCCGTAGAGTCTCGCTTAGACCAATGCTGAACAGCCTACACTTAGCGATATAGATCCTGAGAAGGAGAATTCCAAGTGGCTAGGGGGGTGATCCCACCGGCTATGCCCGCCCAGACTTGACTAAAATCCGCTACCATCGTTCTGGCTTCCTAAGCCTCTGGATGAGGGGGCCGAGTCCCCTGCTGTTCACAATAATCATGACCCGTTGACAATTCGTGCCTAAGCCTTAACGTACAGAAGGATCACCAGATGATTACTAAAGAACAAATCGCTGAAACCCTTCGTCAAGACGCAGACCTGACGGAAGGAAGTGACTATAACATTTCGCAATCCAATCGTTCAACGGTTTGTAGTCAGAAGACTCTTGACATCCTTATTAACAAATTCGGTGAAGAAGCGCTTAAAGAAGTCGAAGGTCCAACTGTTTTTACTAGAGTTCAGTGTGATTACTAGGTGCTGATCAGGTAACCACTATTAATATTTATTTTCCTTTGGTTTCTTCTATGATATCGCCAAGAAGACTATATGCTTCTTCTAATGACATTTCGCCCTTTTCGACAAGTTCAATTAAATCTTGAGCTTGTTCAGCCGTAATTAGATCGATTTGAAGAGGTTCTTTGAGGAAGATAATGAAGGAATTTTTGTTTTCTTCAGTTAAGTTTTCCTTATGCTCTTCTATCTCAAACTCTTGCAATATGTCTTTTAGCTTTTGTTTGATTTCTTCCTGCTTACCCTCATCGTATGCTCCGCTGGTTGCTAATTTTGTCAACCCATATGCAGCAGCACCTCCAGCAATTGCAGCACCAGCTACTAGAGTTACCGGAGCCGCGACAACCATCCCAAACCCTGTAAGTGCAGTGACTACTGGAATAGGGGCTACACTAGCACCAAAAAAAGCAGCCAACGCCCCAACTCCAGCAGCTCCCATCCCTGCCACCCCCATCTCTCCTAAAATTTTAGTGCGAGCATTGGGATTCTTCTCAAGCTTGTCAATGGCTTCAAGAATATCTTTCTTGCTAGGCTTTTTTAATTTCGTCATTCTAGATCCACCTTACAATGATATGAATTTTAGGCAATAGAGACGATTGATTGCTGATCTCCAAAGATCGCAGTCAAAATACTCGCAAAAAGCTTAAAAAATTCTTTTGCTGCATCAATAAGGCTTTTGCCAAAATTAGGGATAACCTTATCTAATTCGTTGCCTGCAATTGCCCCTAGGGCAGTAACGGTTAATCCTAGGGCAGCTGCTATAGGTGCCAGAAATTGCCCAACAAAAGGCGTTGAGGTTATTAGCCCTGCCAATGCAGCACCTAGCACAGCGCCAATTCCTGCCCCAGCAACTAGGAAGAAATGCTCCTCGACAAATTCGAGCAGTTTGATCAAAATTATTTTCCCGATATGAATAACTCTTCCCGCGACTTGCTGCACTTTTAGTAGTAAGTCATGAAGCCTAGTCACTATTTCCTCCGGCAGGCCAAGCTTTTGTATTCTGACATACAGTTCTTCGCTAGTCGAAGACTCAGCTTGTTTATTCCAAATTGCGATTTGTAGGTTAGCTTGGCCTTTGGAAGGTTGTGGACTGGTCATATGGGGCATCTCCAACTTCAAAGTAGTACTATTAGTCTTATCGATTTTGCAGGGGCTGCCAGACTAAAGCTGCTCTCTATCAAAATTCCCGAAAACTTACCTAGAGACAACATCCGCTCAGCAACTTCACTAATCTCTAATACTGAGTCCATTAAACAAAACCGGACGTTTATATTGAAACCAGGTTGTTTACATTTCTTTGTTTTAAAACCCAGAATGCGCCATGGCAATATCCTGTCATGGAATTGGTAGAAAGACTGCACCTACACAACCGAAGACTATGACCTGCCTTTAAAGTTACAAGACCATTGCCCAGGATTTGGTTAAGGCGACTCGGGAGCATGTCACCACTGACTGGACGGAGCGGGAAGCGGTGCGGGCGAAGCTGTGGGTAATGTGCTGAAGAAGGGGCTACCCCGCCCGACAAGTAGGAGAAGGCGACTCAGACGGTATTGCAGTAGGCGGAGACCCTTGTCAAGACGGGGCGAGTTGATCGGGTTGAGGTTCAGCTTGCGGTATTACCATGGTGTTATTAAAGGATTCCAAGAGGTTGATTATCAGGAGTTAAATTAAATCGAAGCAGGTAACATATGATAAAAATACTTTTATTTTAGATAAAATACTCCAGACAGTTTTTCATTGCCAACGGTAGAATGAAGGATTAAGGCCTCTTCCACAGCAGATCGATCAATGAGAAATCTAAGGATTTCAGCGCTTGACCAAAAAAGTGTCCGGACTATTTTTAGATAAGAACTTACGATGCCTTTATCATTCTCCTTGACTCAGCTTGAGAAAGCACAGAATCGCTTTATTTCTATACTTGTTAAATTTTCTGTTTTGGGCGTAGCTGTCACAGCAATAGCTATTGGTTTCTTCGCAGTGAAGTGGCTATATGCTAAAGAATGGTCAGGGCTAGGTGAAGGGAGTACAGTTTCTACTACTCTCCATAAACGAGATGCGGACGGGAACGTTGTGGAGACAACACAAATAACTCGACAACCGAGAAAAACACTTTGGGACAGTCTTGAGTTGTTAGGGATTCCAGTTTCATTAGTTATTTTAGGCTATATATTTCAGCAACAGCAACAAAAACGATTGGCAAAGGAAGCCAGGGAGGATTTTCTTCAAGTTTACTTTGATCGCCTCTCGTCGATTTTAGCTAATGAAAATTTAGTAGCAAAAGACACAATTTTATTTGCTTCGAACAAAGAGAAAGTAGATGACCCACCGATACAGAAATTCACACCTGAACAAGAAACTCAGTTGTCAGCAACTGTCAATATAATCAGAGCCAGAACATTATCCATCTTGAGGAAATTTGAAAAAGACGGCGATCTAAAAAGAAACATTATATTGTTTCTAATAGACTCTGAGGTCATAAGTGAGTTAAAGCTTAGTCTTAGTGGTGCAAACTGTAGGAATATTGATTTGAGCGGTACCAGTCTTAAATGCATTGATTTCAGAGGTGCTGACTTTAGCAATGCTAAGCTTTTGAAGACTGACTTTAGCGGTGCTGACCTTAGGGATGTTGATTTCAGCGGTGCTGATTTAAGTTGGGCAAATTTTGAGGGGGCAAAAATAGGAGGTGCTATTTTCAAAAAAGCTCAATTGCTTTCAACTAATCTAGAAAATACCATTTTTAGCGATAACAGTAATTTAGACAGTCTGGACTCTAGCGGCAATGCTGACTTTTCCAATGCCAAATTTACTGGAGTTAACATGAGGGGGTTCAGTCTACGGCACTTTGAATTTAGTGGAGCAAAGTTTAGATATGTAAACCTGGAAGATGCTGATCTTGAATATGCTTATTTTCATAATGCTTCCTTCAAAAAAGTGAATCTAAAAAATGCCAAGCTTAACCAAGCAGAATTTTTTAGAGCTGACTTAAGAGGTGCCAACTTAAGTGGAGCATCACTCAGTGGCTCATACTTCACTTTAACTAACTTAAGGAAAACTATTTTAAATGATGCTGATCTCAGTAAAACATCCCTCACAAAGATGCAACTTATGCATTCTAAAATCTGCCGTACTACCTTACCTGACGGCATTACCCTTGACCCGAACCGTGACTGTGAAGAACTAGGAATCGATCCAGATACGGGGGAGGATATTGGCCACTGATATAAAGCCGCCTACTCTGGATACCGAGCCATTGCTGCTGGGGAGATCTGGGCACTGGTCTCTAAAAGTCTGGGCACTGGTCTCTAAAAGTATGATTCTTGATTTCTCGTTGCTCAGAACCCTTGTGCAGCAGGCGTTCTAGAAACCGTCCTACTTTAGCTAGCCAGTGCCAGTCCGTGAGGTGGCGCTGTTTAATCAAGTCGCCTAAACCCTACAAGCCTCTAGCTTAAGGCTTGTGAGATCTGAACACCCAAATGCTCTAATGTCTTTTGGCGAGCATGGTCAGCCGCAACCCTCGCAGACTCAGCCAAAATAGTGTCTGTATTGGGGGTAAGTTTTAGCGCCCCGCCAAGGTAGCCCAGAGCTTTGCAGTAGAAATCGCTTAGGTTTTCCGGTAGTGCCCCATAGGTAAGGATGACTGAATCCTATATGCAGCAAGGGATATCAAGTTTTACATCCTTCTCGAAGGCGCTAAGTATATATGCTTGTTGAGGGCTGGAACACTGATTTTCCCGTGGATTGTGGGTTGAAATCCTGTGAATAACCAGGATACTTCGGCACTCAGAAGCTAGCTTCATTGGTCGAACCCCTTTCAGAAAGAGGATCACAACCATCCTTACCTTTTTAGGACTACCGGTTTTCCAAGGACAAGCGCTTTACCGTCTGGTAATTGCCCTGCTGAAACGACTGGAGTGCTTGACGGTGGAGGTCAGTCTCGGGCTCTCCTAGAACCTCAAAGATGATAGCAATGGCTGCGTTGACCTTCTCGGTCGTTAATTCTGCCACTGGCACGCTCATAAGCTTTACCCTCAACGTTCACTGGGAGAATAGTACAGCTTACCCGTGACTAGATCTAGTGTATTGATTTGAGTGCCGTCACCCGGGGAGAGGGACAAATAATTCTTTAAAACTGGTGAAAAAGTTCGCCGAACCTAGCAAAAACGGCCCCCAATCGCTGGACGCCGCATTCTCTCGTTAAAAATGGACACTAATCCTTTAAAACTGGACAAATAATTCTTTAATGGACAACAATTGAAAGCGGGTGATCGGACTCGAACCGACGACATTCAGCTTGGGAAGCTGACACATTTCCTTGATATACAAGACTTGTAGGCAAGAGTTTTCAGACTTGTACCAAGTCTATACCAGTTTTCAGTTTGCTGATTGCTACACAGTCCATAAGGCTGTCGTTCTACCATAGGCCAGCGATGTGTGGTGCTCCTGGAGGGCTGCGATTATCTCGCTTCCCATCTGATGGCATGTAGAACAGTCACTGATAAGCTTTAGGGCACTCCTGTGTGATGCCCATGAATCGTCCTATTCGATTAATGAAGCCGCCAAACGACATCGTCACAGCGACAATCGGCTTGTTAACTCAGGAGCAAGGCGGGCAAATTGATGACATCTGGGCAGGCATTCTGCGGGAGACACAGCAGTCTGACGCCAGTTGGGACTGGGCCTATAAGTTACGACTGGCTGTCAATGATGATCGCTATGAGGCTTACGGCATCGAGTTTGAGGCGCTACTTCAAGGCGTCATCTTGCTAGAAACGCAATGGCACCGTTCCTGGTTACCGCAACGGTTTCCTCTGGTCTACGTCGAATACTTAGCCTCTGCGCCGTGGAATCGCCGGTTACTTGAAGATCCTCCCTATCTGATTGGGGTCGGACGGGCACTCGTACTCTTTGCCCGTCAGCGCAGTGTGGAGTTAGGTTACGGTGGTCGCGTCGGTCTCCATGCACTGCCGGGCGCGGAAGCTTTCTATCGACGTTACAATATGCCGGATTACGGCCCTGACCCTGACAAAGACGGATTGGTATACTTCGAGTACGCCGCTTTAACGCTCTAACTCATCCAATCGCTTATGAATGATGCAACCCTGGCTGAGCAACTGAGAAAAACGGGCAACCTGATGGATCTGCTCAATGACGAGGCTTGGATCCGTGAAACTGATGCCGATCACGCCAGTGAGGAAGGGACGGTTGAGGCTGGTCTGGGTCTACAGCTGTATGTGGAGTTACTCAAGAATGCCTCGCCGGAAGCTCTGCAGCGGCAGCGGTGGTATGTGCAAGTACTATCCATCTTGTTACCGGAGCTGAGGGGGTGGTTAGAGTCGTGGCAGCTCGGGCGGAGTCTAGAGGTTGTCTACATGGAGGCGCAGAAATGCTTATATGGTCACCTGCGGCATCTCACCCCCGAACAAATGACCTGGATTGAGATGCTGTTGACAGAGGGAGAGCAGGCGTTACCCAACGAACAGAAGGTGATTCGGGCTGAAGCGATCGCTATGCTCGCTCAAATATTTACTCCCGAGGACTGGCAGGCGATCGCATATGTTGCCTCTCAAACGATGGCGAAAGACATTTTACGGATGGGGCAAGAATCAGCGGTTCCTACCCTTACTATCTGATGAACCAGTACGAGATTTCTTAGTACTGAGAACAGGACTGTTCAGAAGCCTTCAGGAAAGTGGATGCACCGGCATAGCTAAGATTAACCTTGTCATCACTGAATTTCGCTAGGGCGACTCGGAGATACTCCCTGGAGCACCAATAGCGACTCCATCACCCGTTTAACCAGAGGAGCTGCTACTGTCGAGCCGTAGGCGTTCTCGCCAATGGGCTCGTCAATGACCGCTAACACCACATAGCGTGGGGCTTCTACGGGCGCAATGCCCACAAAGCTAGTGATGCGGGCAGAACTATAACCAGTTGAGTTGTTAACTTTTTGGGCTGTGCCCGTTTTTCCAGCAATCCGGTAGCCCTCAATTTGGGCAGGTTTACCGGTTCCCTCAGCGACCACTGCTTCCATCATGGCGAGCACCTGTTGGGTGGTTTGTAGGGAGAAGACAGCTTTAGGAGCGGCATGTTCGGTCTGCCACAGATAGGTACCGTCTTCTGCCACCATACCCTCGACAATGTGAGGAGTTACCAGGTTCCCACCATTGGCTAAGGTGGCCAGCAGTTGCAGCATTTTTACCGGTGTCAGCGCAAACCCTTGACCAAATGAAGTAGTGGCCGTTTCGACCTGACTGTTGATAAATTTGTCTCGGGGTTTCATTTGCCCAGAGGCTTCCGACGGCAAGTCAATCTCTGTAGGCTGCCCTAAAGTCAGGCGTTCTAGCCAGCTAAAGTAGTTGGAAGCCGCCATTTTTTGCATGATCTGCACCATGCCCACATTGCTGGAATATTTGAGGATATCGGTAATTGAAATGGGGCCTCGGGCTCCGACCTCGCTGTAGTCGCTGTTTTTAATCAACCACTTACCAAACTGTATGCGTCCGCTGTCGTTAATCACGTCATCAGGGGAAATCACTTGATCTTCTAGGGCGATCGCAACATTGATCGGCTTAAAGGTCGAGCCAGGTTCGTAGGTGTCGCTCACTGGCCAAGTGCGAAAGGCGCTGATGTCGGCTTCGTAGTAGCGATTGGGGTCATAGGTGGGCACGCTGGCCAGGGTTAAGATTTCTCCAGTAGGGGCGTCCATCACCATTACGGTACCTCGCTGGGCGTCATAGGCTTGAACCACCGCCTCTAGTTCTTGCTGGGCAATGCGCTGCAGGCGGCTGTCAAGCGTCAGGCGCAGGCTTGCGTTTGGGGATGACCCACGCACTAATGACGGCACCGCCGAATCGACCGATGGGGGCGCAGCGATCGCAAGTTGTTCGGCATAGGTCATCTCTAACCCGGCCTGAGGTTTCCCATCGAGATTGATGAACCCTAAGATCGGGGCAAAGAGTTCTTGCTGGGGGTAAAACCGCTGTTGCTGAGGCACCAACTCTAGGCCATCAATGCGTAATGTCCGAATGCGATCGCCCACCGCCTCTGACAGTTGACCCGGAAAGCGAATACCAGAGGGTTGCTGGTTAAGTAAAGTCAGGAGTTCATTCTGTGGCATAGCCACCACAGGGGCCAATGCCTCGGTTACCTCAACGAGAGACTGCTTAAACAGCTTGGGATGCATATAAAGAGTGTAAGCAACCTGGTCAGTAGCCAGGACGCTACCGAAACGATCGACAATTGGGTAACGAGCTTGGCGAACCAGCGTCGGCAGCGATCGCTGCTGTTCGGCTAGAGCGCTCAAGGTCTCCCCTTGCAGCAGTTGTAAGTAGACTAGCCGCCCGCCAATCCCGACTAAGGCCAGCATCAACAGCAGCCAGACGACAACGACGCGCCGCCACGCCACCACCTGCATTTTGGCGGCCAACAGTTGACGTTGCTGAGCTAGTCTCTGGTTGCGCCGAGCAGAAGCACGAGTAGGGGTGGCCATTGCTGCAAAGGGGGAAAGGGCTTTTGGATATGACAGATGCTGTAGCCAGGGCACTAGCTGGCGTTTGGCTGGGCCGGGCGGAAGGGATAGTCGGCGGGAGCCGGTGAACCACTGGCTTCATCGGCGGTATCCACTCCCAATGCCTGCAAGGGGTTGTTGATAACGTTGAGCAGGTCAGCAATGCCGTCGTCCAAGATATTTTTGGCATCTGCTGCTATCCAGCCCTGACTAGTTAGCTGGCGAATTTCAAAGTGCAGGTTTGGGCCAGTCGCCGTGCCGGTGCTGCCCACCAGACCAATCACCTCCCCCTGCTCAACCCATTCCCCAGCCTGCACGGCCAGCTTGGACAAATGGGCATAGCGAGACTCCAAATCTCCATCATCGTGGCGCAGAATTACCGTTAGACCATAGCCGCCAAGGTGATCGGCTACTGCAACCTTGCCTGAGCGGGTTGCTAAAACCGGGGTGCCAGCAGGAGATCCCAAGTCGGTGCCAGCGTGAAACCGCCAGTTTTGATGGACGGGATGCATCCGCCAGCCGAACAGCGAGGTGATTGGAGCTGGAATAGACAGGGGGAAAACATATTCCTCATTGCCGCGCCGGAGGATGTTTAAGGGCCGCAGCTTTTCATTTAGCTGGGCTCGGCTAACGATGGTGGTGTCGCCTAAGCTAACGCCGCGCGAGCTGATAGTAACAGGCCCCACTTGAATACTATCGCCACTATCCGCAGGTGGGCTGGTAGAGTCGGGGTCGGTTGCCTGACAGGAAGACTGGGGAGGGATTTGCGACCCTGCTACGATGATTTGACAGCCCGTTGCTCGTTCTGCAAACACGAGATTAGGAGAAGCCCCTCCTGGAGCCGCTGTTGCCCCAAGGCTGTAATCAGTTGGGTCAATAAAGACGCTGTTATAACCAGCTGGAACAGGGGCACTAGCAGGCAGTTGGCTGGGTGGGGTCTGCTCGGATGTTTGAGCAGGTGCGCTAACGCTCGCACCGGGCAACACGTCTACCGAACCCTGTATTGAAGCAGGAGCAGGAGCTTGAGGTACGCTTTCGACTCCGGACGGACTGGCTGCCGCTGGGAGCAACGCTTCTGCTGGAATGGGGGGGGCTGGGCTCATGTCGGTCGTGGCCAAGGCCGGTACAACCGCCAACCCGCTGTTTAACCCACCCACCAGCAGGACGACACGCCCTAGCTCTACCAGCCGCCTAGAGTAGCTGTACCCCAAGAACGGGTTGAATTCTCTTTTGCTACTGTCAGTCGCCATGGTTCAACGTTCCGTAGTACAGCAATGTCGTTATCGGCAGAGTTTGTGGAAAGTGCAGTCTATTTAGCTTGGGCAGGCTACGACGATTGGAGTTTTTGCAGCAGCTGATCAACAATCTGGGCATCTTCACTGTTTTCTTGCTCCAGAAGTAATGTCTTTGCCCGTTGCAGCGCCTCGATCGCCTCTGCTCGACGGCCCCGCGCCTCTAGCGCAACGCCCAGATGGTAGTAACCAGGGGCATGATCAGGATCTAGTTCGAGCACTTCGCGGTGGGCGACGATGGTCATCAGCACCTCTTGCTGCTCGAAGTAGAGATCGGCGATCGCATCGTGGGCAATTACCGAGTCAGGCTGAAGCCGGGCCGCCTGCTGATAGCTTTCTAGGGCGGCATCTAGATTCCCCTGCTGCCAGAGTAGGTAACCAATCTGCATGCGAATATCGGCGTTGCGGGGGTCTTCTGCCGCTGCCGTGTTAAATGAGGTGAGAGCAGACGCCATATCCCCTGCTTTGAGGTGGGCCAGGCCCAGGTTCATCTGTATTTGGCTGGCCTGAGGTGCCAGGGCAGCGGCCCGTTCTAAAGCCGCGATCGCCGCATCGGTATTGCCCTGCTGGAGCAAAATCAGGCCGATAGATTCGGCGGCTTGCGGGTGGTTGGGGTCTTGCTGCAACACCGTCCGGTAAATTGCTAAAGCCTCTTCAAAGGCTGCGGTTTGAAACAGCGCCGCCCCCAGCCCCAACCGAGCCTGCTGGTTATCGGGCTGCAATTGTAGGATTTGCCGGTAGGCGTTGCCTGCTGCATCGTACTCGCCTAAGCTGCTTTGGGCATAGGCCAAGCCGAAATAAAAGGCCAGATTGTCAGACTCTAGCCCAATGGCGGTTTGAAAGGCGGCAATAGACTCTCGAAAGTTGCCCTGGCGAGCCTGAAGGTAGCCAATGGCCGAGAAGATTTTGGCATTGTCTTCATCCAGGCTAACCGCATGCTGATAACGAGATAGCGCCTCAGCTAAATCCCCGGCTTCGACCAGCTCTGCCCCCGACTCTAGCAAGTCAGCGAGTTCATCGCGCTGGGCCTGCTCGCTGAACGCCTGGCCGGGGCTGTGGGCACCTACCGGAAAGGCTACGGCCAACAGACCTCCCATCGCCACGCCAACCAGGCCCAATTGTTTACCTGTACGTCTCAAGGGATTCTCCTCTGCGCTAAATCGAATTTTGAAAGGTGGTGGAGCCGGTATAGCCCGAGAGTTGGGCGAGTTCCTCCAGGGTTTGCGTCCCCGACAGGCGTTCACCATTAATTTCCCAGGTGGGATAGCCGGTAATGCCAGCTTCCTGGCACTCGGGAGTTTGCTCTTGCCCCTCGGGGGTGGCGCACTCAACGTAGGGCATAACCTGACTGGCTTCCTGGCCAAACAACTGCTTTTGGTCGTGGCAGTGGGGGCACCACCAGGCTCCATAGAAAATAGCACCAGTGTCGGCCAGGTGCTGGGCCAAGGCCATTTCAGCCGGGCCAGACTGGGTGGTAATGGCAGGCCCCAGCTGATCGCCCGAGCCGCCCTCGGCGACTGGGTTGTTGACATTGGCATAGACGCCCAGGGTGCCCACTACCACCAAGAATGCTGTAATGCTGCCAATAAAGAAGGGTTGAGATAGATCAGACCAATTTTGGCCGATGAGGGCAAGCAAAAACAGGCTGGTGGAGAGGAGAGCTGAGCCGACGCAGTAAAGGCATACGGCTTTGATTTCTGCGGTAAGCAGATACATGAGGTAGCCGCTAAAGACCATCATGGCGGTGCCGCCGATCAGCAGCAGGGGTTGGGTCAATCGAGTGAGTTTATCTCTGAGGTCTTTTTGCTCAGCCCCATTGACCAGCAGCGGGGCGATCGCGATCACCGCCATGCCCACGTAAGCCAGAAACCCAAACAGGGCCAGCGGCTGGCCAAACACCGTGGCATAGGGGCTAGAGAGCACAATGTCACAGCCCCTAGTAGGGCAGGCCGTGGCGCTACCCGTGAGCTTGTTGATCGTTAAGTAGGCGGTGATGACAGCGCCAACCGCCGCTAACCCCGCCATCAGAGGGCGGGCATAGCGATGAATCCAGGGAGTAGCTTGTTTACGCGGCATCTTCCTACATATCAATAAAAAACGTCAAAAAACCGAGAACTACGAGGATTAGACCTGTTAGGGCATGGCCACTGAGATTCCAGGTAGGGATTGCGGCAGAAAACGATTTTGCCCGCTGCCAGCTCCAATTCACGACCAACACCATGCCCAGCACTGTAACAATGGGGTACACCCCCGAGACCAGGGCAATGCCTCGCCATCCGAGCGCCCCTGCGGATAGGTAGAAGGCACCAATTTCCAGGCACGGCGAGAAAAACATAGCGCTGGCAATGGCCACGATCGCTGTTACCTTACTGCGGCCAGAGGGGCTAACTGTGGCCGCAACAGGGTGAGATTCGTCCAGAGAGCAGCATGGGACGCAGCGTTGACGCAGCGGTTTACTCAGATAAACCAAGCCCAACCCCATCAGCACCGCCGGAGCGACCAGGTGCGTCACGATCTCGTAGTAGTCGGCAAACTGGTAGCCTAGTAGCCCTACGGTCACTCCAATCAAGAGCGTGCTAACGGTGTGGGCCGATCCGGTCAGAGCCGTAATCCACAGGGTTTCTTGCCGAGACCATCCTTCGGCCTTGCCCAACGCTACAAACGGTAGCCAGTGGCTGGGAATTAGCGGATGAATCAGGCTCAGGGCTAAGGTGCCCAGCACGATTTGAAGGGAGGCAGACATGGATAGAGATGGGTCTCGGTCAGAACATGAACTAGGGTGACATCCTATGACGAATTGCTCAGATGAGGATTTTGATCCTACCTGAGAGCTAGGATCAGAGTATAAATACTCAACACACAAGGAGGACGCCATGACACGGACTTCTAGGACTTCTACGATTAGTGCAGCTGTCGCCGCTGCGATCGCACTTTCAATACCAGCTATTGCTTGGGGGGAGGTTAATCCTGCTGCGGTTAACTACTCAGACATCGCTGATACGGTGATGATCAACCATCACGGCGGACACCACCACGGTGGGTGCTGGTAAGGGGGGAACGCTGCAACTCTTTGGAGAATGATCATCTCAACTCGTTATTGAGGGTGCCGAATAATTCGACCCGCATTTAGGATGGCGAGCAGAGCCACGCCCACATCGGCAAACACGGCTTCCCAAAGGGTGGCCAAGCCGATCGCCCCCAGGGCAATAAAGAGGGCTTTGACGGCCATGGCAAGACTAATGTTCTGCCAAACAATGCGCCGGGTTTTGTGGGCGATTTGAATTGCTACGGCCACCTTTGAGGGCGCATCGGTCATTATCACCACGTCAGCGGTTTCTATCGCCGCATCGGAGCCAAGCCCGCCCATAGCAATGCCCACATCAGCCCGAGCGATGACTGGGGCATCGTTGATGCCGTCGCCCACAAAGGCCACTTTGCTCTTAGTTTGGCTGGCACGCTGCAAGAATTCTTCTAAGGCATTTACCTTGTCTTCGGGCAGCAGTTCGGCTCGATACTGGTCGAGGCCCAGCTTCTTGGCGATGCTATCGGCCACCGACTGACTATCGCCAGTCAACATCGCTGTCTGAATACCTTGAGCATGAAGCGCCTGAATGGCCTCGACGGCGTCTTTTTTCAGCTCATCGGCAATGATAATGCGGCCACTATATTCGCCATCCACAGCCAGGTGGGCCACGGTGCCGTCTACGGTGCAAACATCATGGGGAATGTTTTCTCGGTGCAACAGGCGATCATTTCCGGCTAGTACCGTCCGGCCATTGACTTGTGCCCGAATGCCATGACCGGCAATTTCTTCGTAGTCTTGTACGCCGGAGATATCGACGGTCTGCCCGTAGGCTTGACGAATTGACTGGGCCACCGGATGGGTGGACTGCGACTCGACCTGGGCGGCTAACTCCAGTAGCTGGTGCTTCTTCAGGCCGTTGTGGGTCACCACATTCGTCACGCGAAAGTTGCCCTGGGTGAGGGTGCCGGTTTTGTCGAACACAACCGTTTTCACCTGGGCCAGGGTGTCTAAATAGGTGGAGCCTTTGACTAAAATGCCGCGCTTGGCCGCACCGCCCACGCCGCCAAAGTAGCCGAGGGGAATGCTAATCACTAACCCACAGGGGCAGGAGATCACCAGCAGCACCAGGGCGCGATAGACCCACTGGGCCTGGGTAGCCCCCTCAATGAACAAGGGTGGCAAAATCGCCACCGCCAGGGAGAGAAACACCACCACCGGGGTGTAATACCGGGCAAAGCGGGTGATGAATTTTTCGGTGTCGGCTTTTTTGCTGCTAGCGTTTTCGACTAGTTCTAAAATTCTGGCGATTGACGACTCGCCAAAGGGTTTGGTCACCTGCACCGTCAGCAGCCCCGACTGGTTGATCATCCCGGCCAGCACGGTTTCGCCAGGGGCAACGGTGCGGGGCAACGATTCACCCGTCAGGGCGGAGGTATCGACCAGGGATTTGCCCTCCAGAATGTTGCCATCCAGGGGCACCTTTTCGCCGGGGCGCACCACAATCACATCCCCAACCCGCACGGTCTCGGGGGCAACCGCGCGAATGTCGCCGTCAACGCTGAGGTTAGCGGTGTCGGGCCGTACCTCTAGCAGAGCTTTGATCGAGCGGCGCGATCGCCCTACCGAGTAGCCCTGAAACAGTTCCCCCACCTGAAAGAACAGCATTACCGCCACGGCTTCGGGAATTTCGTGGATAGCGATCGCTCCCAGAGTTGCGATCGTCATCAGAAAGTTTTCGTCAAAGATGCGCCCCCGCAGAATGTTGCGCCCCGCCGTAGTCAGCACAGTCCAGCCGCTGATGAGATAAGCCGGAATCAACACCGCGTACTCGGCAACAGCGAAGGGGGTGTTGTGCAGCCGCTCATTGAAAATTAGCCCAATGAGGAAGAGAATGGCGGCGATCGCGATCGGGGTTAGCTCTTGCCGCAGGTTAAACTCTGCTGAATCGTGGCTGTGGCCGTGGTCAGACCCGCAGCAGCCGTCATGGGCGGCCACCTCATCCTTAGGGATCGGGCCGGAGCTATCGCAACAAGCATGGGAGTGAGAGTCTGCCATAGGGGTACCTGGCAAGCGCCTAATGAACATCTGAAGTGTTATTCAGATGATACATGATATGCTCCATCAAACCACACTTGCTGCTTGCAGCAGTCGGAAGGTCTGAGACACCGACTCATCATTGATGCATAATTGGGCGATGAATAGGCTGCTGACGAACCCTATGGAGAGAAGATGTGTTGTGACACCACTGAGAAACCTAAACCATCCCCGGCGTCGCCTCAGGTTTTTGAAGGTAGCGTTTTGTCTTGGCCTGGGGCTCTTTCTTACCCTGCACTGGCCTAGTTCATCGGCTCCGGCCCTCGCCCAAGACACGGTTACGTTTTGGCGGCAGGCGTCCTTCCCCGTCGAAAATTTTCAGGCTTACACCTCTGCCTTTGGCTACAGAACCTCTCCCACTGGCGGCGGGGGCTCTCAGTTTCACTACGGGTTAGACTTGGCCGCGCCCCAGGGCAGCTTTGTGCGCAACTGGTGGAGCGGTAAGGTGATCGAGGTATCAGACCACACCACCTGTGGCACCTCTGCCGTCATTCGGTCGGGCCAGTGGGAGCACCGCTATTGCCACATGAGCGGTCGAGTCGAAGTTTCAAACGGCAAGCGCTATTTGGTCGATTCAGACGGGGGCATTCGCTATGAGCAGGGACAAGACTTGCCCACTGGGGTACGGCTGGGCCGCGTCGGCATGACGGGGCGCACCACTGGCCCTCACCTCCACTGGATGCTGAAATACGACGGCAACTGGGTTGACCCTGGGTTGGTGCTAAGGGCCATGTATGACGCTCAGCAAGCAGGTTAAACAGGCACCTTTGGCATGATTCAACTGCATCAGCTAGTTCGCTATCCTGCCCCGGTGAGGATTTTCTGCTTTCTGCTATTGCTAGCGCTGGTTTGGGTACCGATCGCCTTGCCTCTCTACGCGTGGCTGGGCACCGATGGCTCTCTGAGCGTTATTCCGTTAGTTTTGCTCTACGTCTTGTTTATGGTTGGGCTGGTGCCATGGGGTCACCGTGTGCATGGGCAAACTCAACCGCTACGCGCCCACGGTCTGGAGGCATCGGCCCGCTATGGGCGAGAGCTGGCGATTGGGGTAGGCGTGGGTCTGGTGAGCCTGGGGCTGCTGTTTACCCTAGAGGGCTGGCTCGGTTGGCTCACCTGGCAACCGGCACCGCCCACCCTAGGGCGAATTGCCCTGGAGGGATTGCTGGTGGGCCTAGGCGTTGGCCTGGCCGAAGAACTGCTCTTTCGCGGCTGGCTGCTGGATGAACTGCGCTACGACTGGGGCTTTACCCCGGCACTGTGGGCCAGCGGCACGATCTATGCGGCGCTGCACTTTATCAAACCCTGGGAGGCCATTGTGAAAGAGCTGCCTAGCTTTCCGGGGCTACTGCTGTTGGGGCTGACTCTGGGCTGGGCACGCCAGCGCACTGCCGGACGCCTGGGGTTGGCCCTTGGGCTGCATGGGGGGCTGGTGGCGGGCTATTACTTGATCGATGTGGGCGATTTGGCGATCTACACCGAGCGAGTGCCGGAATGGGTGACGGGTCTGAACCAAAACCCGCTAGCCGGAGCAATGGGCGTCTTGTTTCTATCTCTTATTGCCATGGGCCTACGGTACTGGCCTAAGGCGTTTGATCGGAGTGCTGACTACAAGTGAAAGAACCTGGCTATGGAGCGGCAACGCATCATGCTACTCATCCAGGTGTTGGGCCACTTCCCGATAGAGAGTCATAATATGATCGTCAGCCAGGCCATAGTAGACGTTGCGGCCTTGACGACGGTAGGTGACTAGACGCTGCGATCGCAGCACCCGCAGCTGGTGCGACACCGCCGATTCACCCATCTTCACCGCAGCGGCCAGATCGCACACGCAGAGTTCTTGCTGGGCTAGGGCCGACAGCAGCTTGAGCCGGTGGGGGTCAGAGAGAGCGCTAAAAAACTCCGCCATTCGCTGGGCCTTCTCGGTGCTTAGCACCTCGGGCTGCACCTGGCGCACGTTGTCTAAATGCACCAGCGACTCGTCACAACTGGGGGCATCAACGGCTTGAATTGTAGAGTTCTCTGTAGAGCGAGAATTAGCCATCGATTAGGTTCCTTGGCTTTTTCTCTATGATACTGAGAATCGTTACCACTGAACATCTGTTCAGAGGATTGAGGGCGTTGGCCTCACGGGGTTGGCCCGCTTCCCTGCTGCACCTGCTGCATGAAGTACAGGGTTTGCTGATAGCCTTGGCGATCACCCTGGGCCTGAAATAGCGCCGCCGCCTGGCGCAAATCGACCATAGCAGCTTGAGGGTCGCCGAGCTGGTACTGCAAGACACCGCGATTGCCGTAG
This sequence comes from filamentous cyanobacterium CCT1, assembly GCA_003017855.1. Taxonomy (GTDB): domain Bacteria; phylum Cyanobacteriota; class Cyanobacteriia; order Phormidesmidales; family Phormidesmidaceae; genus Nodosilinea. The sequence goes on along the minus strand of PYER01000022.1, from coordinate 17,017 downwards.
GCTTCAGCCAGCTCAGGATTGAGGCGGAGCGCTGTGTTGAAGTCTGAGAGGGCGGCTGCGCCATTGCCCAGTTCGGTATAAATTTTGCCTCGGTTGTAGTGGGCATCGGCGTTGTCGGGGTCCAGGGCAATTGCGGAGTCTAGGTCGCTGAGAGCCTGGGGTAAGTTGCCAGTGGCCGCGAAGACAAGGCCGCGATCTAGATAGGGCTGGACAACGTCAGGGGCGAGCGCAATGGCCTGGGTCAGATCGGCGATCGCCGCCTCGGCATTGGTCATGTGAGCGTGGGCCTCACCCCGGTTGTATAGGGTTTCTGGATGGTCGGGGCGAAGCTGAAGCGCTCGCGAAAAGTCAGCGATGGCGAGCTGATAATCGCCCAGGTCGTGGTAGGCAATGCCGCGATAGAAATAGGCTTCGGCACTGGTGGCATCGGCTTGAATCACCTGGCTGTAGGTGGCGATCGCCGCCTCTAGCTGCCCCTGCTCCGCCTGCTGGCGGCCCTGATTTAGGAGATTGACGGCAGCTTGCTCCACCGCATGGGCAGGCCGCATCCCCACTGCACTTCCAGGAGCTACCACAACGGCCATTCCTAGGGCGATCGCTAACGTTCTCTGGATCTGCATGGCTTCTCTCCTAACCGCACGACTGAGCTATGGGTCTGAACCGTGAGCCTGTACCGTAAGCCCCAGGCACAACTTAATACCAGCGCCCTGTGACGCTTTACAAGCTGAGCTAACCCCCTGAACCGAGCCTGTGGCGTTTCTGAGGCGAGCCTTCACGCTTGGGGTAGAGCCTGGCCCCCCTCCAGTGTAGCGACCGTTTTGAGGATGAGATTTTCTCTGAAACAAGATGAAAGAGGCGATCTCGATGCCGTAAAATCAGGCAAAATCAAAGGCCGACCCAGCGCACTGTGAGATGCTGCATGAAACAATACCGACCTCTGGTGAGCCTAATCGGCATGGTAGGTGGGCTACTGCTGGCGCTTCCAGTCGAAGCAGCTCAGTTTAGGACTTGGCGCTTTGACCCTCAGCAAAACCGGCTAGAGTTTTCGACCGATGCCGCCGTGCTGCCCAGGGCGCAGCTTTTGTTTAACCCCACCCGCATTGTGGTGGATTTGCCCGACACCACCCTAGAGCAGCGGACGATTAACCAGGCCGTTGGCGGCGCTGTTCAAGCCATTCGCATCGGGCAGTTCGATGCCCAAACTACCCGGCTGGTCATTGAGCTAGCCCCTGGCTACACCCTAAATCCAGACCAGGTCGTGGTACGGGGGGAAACGCCGCAGCAGTGGGTGGTGCAATTGCCCCCGCCTCAGGGTGGAACGCCCCCTCAGGCCACCCCCAGCCGAGTCAATGCCACCCCAGTCGCTGGGGCCGCCACCCAGGTCGAAGGGGTGCGCACCACCCCCGACGGCTTTTTCATTCGCACGTCTGGAGTGAGCCCTAACCTGACGGTAGAGCGAGTCAGTGATACTCAGGTGGTGCTCCAGATCGAAAATGCCACCGTGGCAGCGGCTCTAACCGGCGAAACACTACCTGCCAATAGGTTCGGGGTCACCGCCTGGGATATTCAGCCAGTAAGCGCAGCGGTACCGACCCTACAAATTACCCTGACGGTGCCCGCCAACAGCGCTGACTGGCAGGCTTCGGTGAGCAACGGCAGCGGCATCGTAATTTTGCCCCCTCGGGGAGTCGCCATCGCCGCCGTTCCAGCCAGCCCAGCCGTGGCACCGGCTCAGGCACCGACTGCAGCTTCGCCCCCCATTGCCGTACAGCCACCGCCTCAAGCTCCGGTGGTGCCACCCCAGCCTGAGCCCGCAATCCCGGCTACTCCAGCGGTGCCACCACCGGGCAGCAGCATTCCCAAGCAGGCCGTCACGATTGTAATCGACCCAGGCCATGGCGGTCGCGATCCGGGGGCGATCGGCGTGGGTGGCCTGCGAGAAAAAGATGTGACCTCTGCGATCGCCTACGAAGTCGCCAGAATTTTAGAACAAAGCGGTGCGCAGGTGATTCTGACTCGCTCCGATGATCGAGAAATCGGCCTAGAGCCTCGGGTGCAAGTTGCCGAGCAGGCCAATGCCGATCTCTTTGTTAGCATTCACGCCAACTCCATCAGCCTGAGCAGGCCCGAGGTAAACGGGCTTGAGACCTACTACCACAGTTCAGGGAATCGTCTCGCCCAGGTGATTCATCAGTCTGTTTTGAGTCTGGTGGCCATGCCCGATCGCGGGGTGCGCCAGGCTCGTTTTCACGTTCTTGTAAACACCTCTATGCCGTCGGTTTTGGTCGAGACCGGGTTTGTCACCGGGGCTCAAGATGCCCGTAATTTCAACGACCCAGCCTGGCGCAGCCGCATGGCCCAGGGCATTGCCGCTGGCATTTTGCAGTACGCCCAGCGATCGCTTTAATAAAGATTTCAACTCAGCTAATTCACTCCTCCTGATATCAACAAAAAGAGGGCAAACCCCGCCAGAAAACTAATCGCCGACCACTGGGTGTCTTCGTTAGACTCATGTGCCTCCTCCAGCATATCCTCGACTGCCGCCAGGTTATAAAGCCCTGCCACAAAGACTAATGCGGCCATTTTCAACGCCTCCGAGCGTTCCCGCAGGGCGAAATAGGCAATTAGAGCAGTGCCTACTACTGGAATGACAAAGGAGGCCGATATCAGCATCCGCCTGGCCCGACCGACTCCCTTGTTGCGAAAACTGGCGTTGACCGCAAATCCTTCGGGGATATCAGCCAGCACCTGCCCTAGGGCCAGGACCAGCGCCAAACTGCTGGATACCGCAGATCCGCTGCCAACTAGCAGGCCATCTCCCACCAAGTCAGTGGCTACGGCTACATAGACCATCCAGGCACCGGTACCAGCTCCTTTAGGTTGTTTGTGCTGCCACCGCTCAATTCGGCTTTTGACTGTCAGATAGGCGAACCCGCCCAGTAAAAACGCCAGGGCCAGCAACCAGGCAGAGGCCCCTTGCAAAGCCTCTGGCATTACCTCTACAGCAATCACCGCGATGATTATCCCGGCAGCGGCATGAAGGGCATGGTTCAACGTTCTTTTAGAGGGACGTAGCCATTCGGCTAGCACCCCACCACTAAAGTTTCCCAGTGCTGGCAGAATCGCCAAGCCAATTACCCTGATAAGCTGACTATTCATTACGTCCTGGTTCCAAGGAAAATCTGCGGCGGGTTGAAAGCTAAGTCTACTTTCAGGCCCTTTCGGAAAAATTAATTTTCACCGACATCCTGCCAGGAGACATCCATCACGCGGAAGGTTGGCTCTTCAGGCCTCTTTCGCTGATTCATTGCGGAATACGCTGTCAAAGCATCAGCGCTCATTGCTGATTTCTCGAATGATTACGGCGAAGTTCGGTAACTGAGTCTTAAGAGGATCTGAGCTACCAGAGCGAGAATCGGCAGCTCTAGCAGAGGGCCAATTACCAGGGTGAGGGCAATCAGGGGGCGATCGCCAAAGGCCGCTGCTGCCACCGCCAGCGCTACCGGAGAGTTCCGCGCCAGGGTCGTGCAAGTCAGGCAGACTACCTCTGGATACGCCAGTCGCAACCGCTGCCCCAGCCACTGAGCCAGCACAAAATTAATCACAAAAAACGAACCAATGGGTAGCAGCAACAATTCCAGACGTTGCAGTAACGCCTCACTCTTAGCCGCAAAAATGGCCACAATGGCCAGATTCAAACAGAGGAGTTGAATCATCGCCACCTGCGGCAGCTTTTCATGTAGCCAGGTTGGCCCCTTAAGCCAATTAATGCTGTAGCGAGACAACACCGCTAAGGCCAGTGGAATGAATAAAACAGTGACTATTTTGCCTCCCAACACCCAAAGATCAAGCGTGACCAGCGACTGGGCAAAAACGGCCAGATAGACAGGCAACAACACCATCTGCAAGACAAAATTTAGCGGTAGCAAAGCCGTTGCTAGGCTCACATTGCCCTTAGCGATGCCGGTAAACACCAGATACCAATCGGTACAGGGGGTCACCATCAGCATCAGCAAGCCCACCCGCAAATCGGGCGCATCACGCAGAAACAGCGCCCCCAACGCCCAGGCCAGCAGGGGTGTCCAGACAAAGTTCATCACTAAGCTGGCAACAGTCACGCGGTAGTTGCCAAAGGCTCTACCCAGGTGCCGCAGCGGAATCGGTAGAAACGCCGCGTACAGCATCCCCATCAACAGCGGTGTGATGAGATGGTCTGCCAGGGCAGCAACATCGTCAATCTGCGCCAAACCTAGCCCCAGTAGCACCGAAAGCAGAATTAGCAGGGGCTGCGATCGCTCAAACCAGGTCATGGTTAGGGTATCTGTGGTTGCAATTTTGCGGTCGATTAGTGATTATGCCGCAGTGACTCCTGCATTTCTCCCGTGGGGTCATCGCAACACTCAGACCAAACTATCTCATGTACAGGAGTCTCACCATAACGCGTAAGATTCACCATAGCAAAGAAACCTGTATACCTCATTATCATGAGCCTTGTAATATTCTCAGCGATTCTCTTCCAGAAAGGTTAGCAACTATGTATTTCACTATGAATCTGGGACAGTATTAGTTATCCTTCACTCTGGTCAAATCTCGAACGATTGGATCTGAATGTTATGACCTTACAGGCTGAATTTGACGCCTGGTAAACCAAATGGTGAGCGGAGGCACTAGAAACCACATTGACAATGGCACTAACCCAGTGCCTAAAATCGGAATTGTTGGCATGGACTCGGCATAAGTCCACCGATTGAGGGGGCCAGTAGCCAAGGCTTCGATAACAACGGTGATTACCACTCCTACAAGGATAAAAACACCCATTCGGCTACGGTTTGGGTAACGTAACCATTGACGAGACTTCGATAGAGCTGCAACGGCCCAAAATGCAATCAATATAATTACGACATCTCCGACTGTAGCGAGGGTGCAATTTCTGACTATATCGAAGTGGGAGTATCCAGCCGGAATTTGGTAAAACCACATTTGCTGAATTTCCCAAAAGAAAGACAGCAAAAACGAAAATATAACTATGTTGAACTCAGGCAAATTTAGCCAATTCAAGGGACTATGGCGGTTCATGGTGTTAGCCGCATTCAGAATAAATCAGACCTATTTTGACAGTTTTTCAAATAGCCTCTAAACGATTCAGGGTTAGTCTTACTTCTTCAATAAGACTGCAAACCTTAACGTCGGATGGATTATCTAGGGGGCGGGCGGCCCAACTCGTGCGGTAGGTTTCTAGCATGGTTTTACGGGCAGTAGCCTGCTGAATTTCCTGCTCCAGGGCTGCAATTTTGCAGTCGATTAGCGTTTTAACCAGGGTGCAGACCGGCTCCCCTTGCTTGCGCACATCAAACACCTGCTGAATTTCGGCCAGGGAAAACTGTAATGTCTGGGCCTGCTTAATGAATAGCAGACGAGTAACGGCTTCGTCATCATAATAGCGATAGCCATTCTCAGCCTTGCTCATCGGCTCTAGTAGGTGCAGCGACTCGTAGTAGCGGATGGTGGCTACCGTCACGTGGGCCTGTTTGGCCAGCTCGCCTATTTTGAGGAGTTTCTTCATTGTCTGAGTAGGCCATCCTTCTAAAAAAAGACCGATTGGGGATGCGCAACCATCGTCGCTAGAGCTAGCTTAGTGCAAATTTGGGGGGGTGACTCTCAAGCCAACCTCAGGGTTTACCTTATGGAAAGTCTCGTCTAGAGGCTGTTTGGTTCACCATCCTTATCAAAGAGGTCACTTCCAATGCTCAAAGCTTTTCAGATCAAGAAGCTCTCCTTGGCAGCTGTTTCTGCCCTTGTTCTGACCACTGCCGTGGCTGGCGTTGCCGCTGCCGCCCCCTGCCTGTTCCCCACCCCTGATTGCCCCCCCTCTAACTGCGACTAAGCTGGGGCGCGACAAATCTGTTTAAGAGAACGGACTCACCCCTCTAGACGCAACCTAGCCCACATCAGGTCTAATACGCTCATAGCGCTCAAACCAGGTGATGGCTAGGTTGTCTGGCTAAAATTTCACCAGCAGCGCTGTGCTGTACATCACGAGTAGCCCGGTCGTAAAGCCAGCTAAACTCAGCCCCGCCAAGCCGGAGAGCCTTGACAGGTGCAGTTGCCGCTGTAGGTAGGTGCCGAGTTCTATAATCACCTGCAAAATTGCCCCTGCACCAATGCCCAAGAATAAGGCCGCCCAGTGGGGAGAAAAAGCGAAAGCCCCCACCCATAGCCCTATCACTGCGGGGAGTCCAGCCAGGGCGGCCAGCGCCACACAGGTTTGCCAGCGCAGTTTTTGCTTACGCAGCAGCGGTGCGACAATGCCCAGCCCTTCGGTCAAGTTGTGAAGGGTAAAGCCAATCACCAGAAATGAGCCCAAGGCAATTTCCCCCAGGGCAAAGGCGGTGCCGATCGCCAGCCCTTCGCCCAGATTGTGCAGGCCAATACCCAAAGCCATATAGGTAGAGAGCGCAGTGCCTTCGGGCGGTTTGCCCTGGCGTCGGCCCACGGCAAATAGGGCCAGACACGCCACTGTAGCTGCAAACCAGACCAAGGCCTGGCCTTGAAACGCAGCTGCTGCCTTTCCAGCTAGCTCCAACCCTTCCTGCAAGGTGTCTACCAGCAAAAAGGCCAGCATGCCTAAGGTCAGCGTTAAAACAAAGGTCAGTCCCCGCTGGCCCAGCACCTTTAAATAGGGGTAGCACAACATGCCTAACCCCACCGGCACCAGCCCCACATAGAGCCCCAGCCAGCCGTAGCCCAGCAGCGTTGCCAGAGACAGAGCGGGTGTAGGTAGAGCAACGTCAATGGGGTGGGCAACGACAACACCCGTGTTGGTCAAGAACTGAACGTGATGCGCTTCGCCCTCTACCCAGGGGTATGGAATTTGAACCGTCGCCGTCGCCAGCCGTCGGATGGGGTCAGGGGGTTGCTGGGTAAACGCCCAATAGGCACCATCCACCTGAACCTGGGCAATGGTCATGGGAGCTGAACCCTCTGCCCGCACCTTGAGGGTGATGCCCTGATCATTTAGCACGGTACGCTCCACAATCAGGGACTCCAGCGGCGGTGCATTTAAGTTGAGCAACCGAGCCGGGCTCAGGGTCAGCAGCAGGGCAGCCAGCCCGGCCAACAGGAGGGGCGGCAACACCCAGCGCCAGGGCAAAGCCTTCATGCCACCACCTCAAAAGCACTCATCCAGCCCAGTTCGGCAAATTCAGCCTGATGGGCGTGGAACATATAGAGCCCTGGCTCAAAGTCAGCAAAGGAGCATTCGATGATGCCCCGCTGCCCCTGGCAGAGCATCACCGTATCGACAGTACGGGAAGTCGGCGTCAGCGTCGTCCCATGGTCGTAGTAATTGAAGAAATTGGCGTGCAGGTGAAAGGAGTTGATCGGGTCAAACTCGGTTACGTTAATCAAATAGACACGCACTGGGCGATCGCGCTCAATGCGAATCGGCTGCTTCATGTAGGCATGGGAAATGGAGTTAACCGCGTAGACTTCGTTCTCCTCGTCAAAGTTGGTATCAAAAGCATTCATCACCATCAACAACTCCTGCCAGCGCTGGTTTTCTGAAGAACCCAGCAGGCGCGATCGGGCAACATCTACTTGGTCAGGGTGCCGCTGTGGGTCAGGATCAACAATGAACGCTCCGTAGAGCCCTTTGTGGAGATGGCGCTTAAACGGCACAGAATGACAGTGGTAGAGGTGGCAGCCAAAGGGTTTTGCATCAAACTCGTAGGTCACCGTTTGCCCCGGCGCAGCTTCCATCACCCCTGGAATGCCATCCTGCCTGGCTCCATGAATACCGTGAAAGTGCAGGGTGTGTGGGTGCGTACCCTGATTGGTAAAGCGAATGCGAATGCGATCGCCCTCCGTGACCCGAATGGTTGGCCCCGGCACCTGGCCGTTGTACGTCCAGGCGGGGTAAAACACCCCCGGAGCCACCTCAATCTCTCGCTCAACGGCGGCGATATCGTACTCTCGCAGGCGCTGCCCAGTAGGCAGCATTGAGACACGTCCTCCATTCCACTGGCTCAGCAGTACGTGAGGGTCAAAGCCATTTCTAAGGTGATCAACCTCGCCTAGCGTAGTCATGCCCTGGTGATGAAGATCCGGAGCAGTCGGGGCACGCTCCTGAGCCAACGCCGGTTGGTTAAACCGGCTACTCAGCCAGGTGCCAGCCCCCAGAAGCCCGGCTCCAAGGAGCGATCGCCGTTGTACATGCCAATCCATTACTTTTCATAATTGTTTCATAATCAAAAGCATAGTGGATAGCGAGGCACTTTCATATTTATTTCATAATTGAGACGCCGCAGTCGCTAAGTTAGGTCTGCGGCTAGCTTTGGGTCATCGGCGATGGCTTTCTACCGCATCCATCCTGGCATGGCAACCTATACCGGCGGAGCCGCCAATTAGCGTCGTACCGAATAGCGCGACCACAATTACTGCCGCCATCGCACCGCCCTTAGCTAGCCAAGAGAAGCTGGCGGGGCGCGATGTCGCCTGAATCTGTTGTGATTGAATCTGTTGCGCTGCCTGACGAATATACTCCGGCTCAATGTTAGCCTCAGCTCCTGCGTCAACTAATTCCTCCAGAGAGTAGCTGCTTTGCTGCTCAGCCTGTAGTCGCGCTGCCAGCGCCAACACTTCTGGAGCCAGGTCTGCTGAGATTCTAAGATCTGAAGGGTTTATATCCAAAGGATCCACAATAGAGGCCTCGCATCAGTTGCTGCATTAACCGTCATCTCAGGCTAAACCCTAAAGTCGTTAGAGAGTCAAGGGCGTTTGGTAAATTGTCATACCGAATCGGAGTTTAGCCTCCCCCTTGACCTTGAAGCTAGGTTCAAGGTTTAGAGTGAACACAACTTCCAAGGTAATGAAATGACTCAACGACAAGTTGAAATTTTTGTAGCCGGGTGCCCTCGGTGCGACGAGGCCGTGGCTCTGGTGCAGCAGATGAGCTGTACAGCTTGCCAGATTCAAGTGTGGGATGTACGCAGTGAGCAAATCACGGCCACCGCTCGCCAAAAACTGGAGGACTACGGCATCCATCGGCTTCCCGCCGTGGTGGTCGATGGCGCATTGGTGGACTGTTGCCGTCAACAGCAGCCGATTTCCCGCGACGCTCTGGCAGCCGCAGGGGTTGGGCGGTCAAAATAGGCACAGATGTTAATTCATGACCTGAGTCGCCAAGCCGAGGTGCCAGCTTCTACCATTCGCTATCACGAGCGGATAGACCTGCTCGACGCGCCTCGGCACAGCCAATCCCAGAATCCATTGCTGATCGCAGAACCTTGCCAGGGTGATCAGACCTCTTCCATTTCACTCGCATTTCATTTTTGAGTGTCAAGCTTAGAACCGACAGTTGTGCCGAGCGCGTCAGCGCGTTTGAAAGCGAGCAACCGCCTTTGTGATGGAAAAGAGGTTTGACATCCGATGACTTTGAGAAAAATATTGGCTTCGTGGATAGTAGTGGGTGGACTGGTGTCCCTGCCTTTAATGGTGAGCGCTTGCAATACGTCATCCTCGGCCCCTAAAGAATCAGACTCTGCCGCTATGCCCATGGGAGATGAACCAATGGGCGACCATTCCATGATGATGGATCTCGGCCCTAGTGACGAGGAGTTCGACTTACGGTTTATTGACGGCATGATTTTGCATCACCAGGGTGCGATCGCCATGGCTGAATCGGCTTTGCAAAACTCGCAGCGCGATGAAGTAAAGCAGTTGGCAGAGGAGATTATCGCTGCCCAGCAGGTCGAGATTGACCGTATGCAGCAGTGGCGGCAAGCGTGGTACCCAAATGCCAGCGAAGAGCCCGTCATGTATCATTCAGCCATGGGACATTCCATGGCCATGACGCCTGATATGCAGGCCACCATGATGATGAGTGGCGACTTGGGCGCTGCCGATAATGAATTTGACCTACGTTTTATCAATGGCATGATTCCCCACCATGAGGGGGCATTAGCTATGGCGCAAGACGCCCTAGAGAAAAGTAGCCGACCAGACGTTCAACAACTCGCCCAAGATATTTTATCAACCCAGCAGGTCGAAATTGATCAAATGGAGCAGTGGCGAAAAGACTGGTACGGCCAGTAATTTCATTAGCGAATAAAGTTCGGCAGGTCTCACTCCAAGAGCTGGGGCCTGTCTTGCATGGAATATTTTCTAGCCTTAATTTTTAGAACTCAGCAAGCATAAAAATCTATCGATGTGACTAAATGATTATAGGCGGGAAACCTATCGCAGTACCTTGTCTAGATACCATCTGGCCAACAATACTAAGCTTGGTACGCGACGGCCTTAATGATAATGACTGGACAAGCCACCTAAAAATACGTTCTAAATTGGGTAGAGTTTTCACGTTCATTTCATTTTTGCTTGCCATACTGTAGCGACAAACACTGAAAGGCGAAAAAAGCCTAGTACCTAACATGCTAGTGAGAAGCCTATTTTCTGGCAGTTAGAATAGGCTCTGCTCTGTTTTTGGTGCTTTCAGTTTAGAGAGTGAGGTGGGTTTGTATGGCAAAACATATTCTTGTAATAGAGAATGAGTCTAGCTTGGCTCGTTTAATCGAGTCAGAACTAGTTCAGGAGAGCTACCTAGTTAGCGTCTTTGAAGATGGCTTCAGCGGGCTTGTCAACATTCGCCAAATTGAGCCAGACGCACTAATTATTAGCTCGTCTATTTCTGATTTAACAGCTATTGATATATGCAGAAGGCTCAGGACTACAGGCAATCCAGTCCCCATTTTGTATATCGATAAAGACACTACTCCTCAAAAGCAAGCGGCTGCTCTAGAAGCAGGGGCTGATGCCTACATCACTACACCTATAAGCCTAGATTTAATTTTGGCGCACATCAAAGTTTTTCTAAGAAGAAACGATAGCGAAGATGCATCGAGAATACTTGTTTTCTCTGATGTGACACTCAGCCACTACAGCCGGACGGTATATCGAGGCGGTCATGAATTAGCTCTAACAGCTAAGGAGTTTGATTTGCTGGCTTACTTTCTTGAGCATCCTAAAGAAGCGCTCAAGAAGTCGCAGATTATTGATGCCATTTGGAGCTATGACTGCGATCTTGGTCATGAAAGCAACGTACTTCAGTTTTATATTTGCTCTCTGAGAAAAAAGATGGAATACGGCCAAAGAGAACGGCTAATTCACACCATCCGAGGATTTGGATATATTCTCAAGACTGCTGCTAGGGGCCGATCCAGAAATTCCTTATCTCTAGCCTTGGCCTAGTTTGTCTGTTGATTTAATCGGTCAAGAGTACTCATTTTTTTGTTAAATATGCGCCAAAATTTCCGACTTTCTACATCTGTCCTAGTCAGTTTGGCCATGGCTATTGTGTTAGACGTTGCTCCCCTGACTGCATCTAGAGCCCTTGCTCAATCTTTGCCTCAGTCAAAAGAAGATACCTCACGACCTGACCGTCTTTCTCCGGAGCCTAATCTACTGCTTTTGCCAACTCAGCCAGAAGCTGTTGAAATTACTACGACAAAGACTCTCTCTATAGAAGAAGCTTTTGAGCTAGCATTGCGCAACAACGAAGATCTTCAGATTGCCTTACTAGAGCTAGAACGCAGTCAGTTTGCGCTTAGAGAAGCTAGAGCAGAACTGTATCCAACTGTTGGCTTGGCATCAACATTGCAAAGTAATAGCGAAGAGAATGACAACCAAACAACTTTAAGAGGAGACCTTGAGGCTCTTTATGACTTGGGCTTGTCAGGAGGTAGACAGGCCAGAATACAAGTAGCCGAAGAGCAAGTTCGAATTGCTGAACTAGACATCAATCGGCGTAGGGCGCAACTTCTGCTCGATACCGCCAATGATTATTACGCCTTACAGCTAGCTGTTGAGCAAATTCGTATTAGCCAGGCCTTTCTAGATGAAGCGGAGCGAAATCTACAGGACACAATTTTAAGAGAACGTGCTGGCGTGGGCACTCAGTTTGACGTGCTCCGGGCGGAGGTGCAGGTGGCCAATGCCCGCCAAGACTTGACGCAGGTGCAAAGCCAGCGACAAATTGCGCAGAGACAACTATCACGCAGGCTGAATTTACCAGCTTCAGTAAATGTTGATACGTTGCCTGTAGAAATTGCTGGAGGCTGGCCGCTAACCTTAGAGGAGAGTATTATACTGGCCTATCAAAGTCGCGTTGAGCTATCGCAGGTTTTGGCCCAGCGCACAATTGCCCAACGCCAGAGACAAATTGCCCTGGCAGCGGTAAGACCTAACCTTAGCTTAGTCGCCAACTATGGCCTTCAGCAGGCTTTAAGTGGCAATTCAACCGCGCTGAATGATGGGTTCAGCGTGGGCGCTAGATTACAGTGGCAACTCTTTGATGGGGGTGCTGCTTCAGCATCGGCGGCTCAGCAAGATAAGGAATCGGAAATTGCAGAAACTCAGTTCTCCCAAACTCGCAACAGTATTCGTTTGGAAGTTGAAGATGCTTATTTTAATTTGACGGCTAATCAAGAAAATATCACTACGGCTACTGTAGCGGTACAGCAGGCGCAGGAGGCACTTAGATTGGCCAACTTAAGGTTTAATGCAGGTGTAGGCACTCAACTAGATGTATTAAGTGCCATTGGAGATTTAGCTGAAGCAGAAGGCAATTTGGCAAACGCAATCATAGACTACAATCGGTCGTTAGCAGCAATTAATAGAGCAACCGAGCAATTCACTGCACAACCCAATTAAAGTAGAATGAATAGAGCGTCTTTGTAGACTATGTCGATGGTTTGACTATTTTTTGTCAGGCTAAGCCAATAATAAAACCCCACCACGAACTAGTTCGTAGTAGGGTTTGAAGTGTATCAGAGCGAGGTTAAGATATGCATTAGTTACCTCTGAAGAGGTTTAATCCCTCCAGAGGTACTTGCTGATTAGCTTTGTCTATAGTCAGCGTTGTGTTGCTTAAGCTCGACGAGGGTGACAACGCCATCGCCGTTCAGATCGGCAGACAAGTCGTTAAAGTTAGTCTGCCCTGAAGCGCTAGCTACAGGAGCTAAAACCATTGAGCCCAGTGCGATCGCAAGCATAGAAAGAAAGTACTTCTTCATCATTTTCTCCATGAGTACCATTACATCCGCGCTTGGTTGCGGATCTTTCACTATAGTAGCTTGATGATCGGGCTATTTCCTGATAGTTGCCTAAGCTAAGAATGAAATTTTCATTAGAAAAATTAGAGTGCATTTTATCACCTAGAAATTTTGCGAAATCTTTAGCTTTTTGAGTGAATTCAGCAGCCCGATTTTTATTCCAAATAGTTTTTGTTAGATGTAATGCTTAGCGCAATTCAGCTCAGCCTTATGGGGGATTTTTTCTGGGCGAATTATTGATTTCTCAATTAAAGCTAACCAATTTCATCCCGATTTCATTTTTCTGTGGGATGTTTGGGGGGCTGATGGCATTTTTCTCCGTAGACTGTAACTGAGTGGTTCAAGGGCACGCCTATGACAGCTATCTCCGATCGCTTGTGTATTGTGGCCAGGGGGCGATCGCTCCCCCGGCTTGCTTTGCTGATACTGTTACTAACTCCTGCGGGCGCTGCCTTGGCCCATGGCGGTCACGGAGATGAGTTTCAAGGGGGCGGAGCGGGAACGCACCCAGCGGGCATTGCCGTCGATGCAGAAGTCGCTGACCGTATTGGTTTGATCGTAGAGCCGGTCAAGCGTCAGGTTTTGGCCTTTGGGGTGAAGGCAACGGGGCAAATTGAAGCCTCGCCGGGGCGACAGGTGACTGTAACGAACCCAGTCGGCGGTACGGTAACCAAGCTGCTAGTGGAGCCGGGGCAGCAGGTAGAGGCAGGTCAGGCGCTAGCGGTGATTACCAGCGGCGAGCTGGCCGAATTGCGGGTGACCGCCCTCGAAAACTCTGCTGAGCGCCAGGGAGACGTACAGCAGGCCGAGGCCGATTTGCAGCTAGCCCGACAGAGCTACCAGCAACAGCAGCAGATTGCCCTGAGGGCCATTGAAGCGGCCCGGACGGATGTTCGAGTAGCCCAAGAGCAGTACGATCGCGACGCAGAACTGGCGGCGGAAGGGGCGATCGCCCGCCGCGAACTGCTGGCCTCTGAGGCGGGTTTGGCGGATGCCAAGCGGGCTTTGGCAGAGGCCGAAAGCCAGTTAGAGGTTCTCAGTGCTCGCACAGGAGTGGCGCAGGCCCAGACCGCCCTCAACGTTGCCCGCTCCCGCTCTCAGCTCAGCTCACAGACCTACCAAACCCGGCTACAGCAGCTCGGGGCCACGGCTAACCCAGACGGCACTATCACCATCAAAGCGCCGATCGCAGGCACCATTGCCGATCGCGATGTAACCCTGGGGGAATCTGCCCAGGATGCCGGAGCCGTGCTGATGACCATTGTGGACAACCGCACGGTGCTAGCCACCGCCAACATTTTTGAAAAAGACCTCCCTCAGGTCTCCCCCGGCCAGCGGGTGCGAATTACCGTGGCCAGCCTGCCCGATCAAATTTTTGAGGGCCAAATTACCACGATAGGTTCGGTGGTCGATGGTGAAACGCGGGTCGTGCCCGTACAGGCAGAACTCGACAATGCTCAAGGCACCCTCAAGCCTGGTATGTTTGCGTCCCTAGAAGTCTTAACCGAGAGCACTTCAGAAGCGGTGATGGCCATTCCTCAATCGGCAGTGGTCGAAGCCAGCAGCCAAACCCTGGTGTTTGTGCGCAACGGCAACGCCTTTGAGCCGGTTGATGTCACCCTGGGGCGAACGGCGGGCGATCAGGTCGAAGTGCTGAGCGGCCTATTTGAGGGCGATGAAATTGTCACCCAGCGGGCTAATCAGCTCTATGCTCAGTCGTTGCGGGGCGGGAGTGCTGAGGCAACAGAGGAAACTGCCGCACCCGTTGAGGCGGTCGCAGCTCCAAGCGTTCCCTGGTGGGCGATGGGGTTGGGTAGTGGTGCGATCGCCATGACCACCTTTGCTGCCGGAATTTGGTGGGCCAGGCGACAGCGCCCGGCCTACGCTCTGACGATCGGTGACGAGGCGGTTTCGCCCTCATCACAAGGGCATCCTCGCTATGGCACTGGACCATCCCTTGCTGCTCCTTTGGTCGAAGAGGGAGAGCCCTCACATAAGTAGCTATGAGGATGTCTGGAAAGACGCTTTCCAGATGGCGGGCATTGCCCACCCTACGACGGTTATGGTGAGCTAACCTACTCTGCCAACTTTTGAACAACAACAATGCTAGATAACATTCTCAAGTGGTCGATCGCCCAGCGGTGGCTGGTGGTTATCGGGGCGATCGTGGTGACGTTTCTGGGGATCTACAACCTCACCCAAATGCCGCTGGACGTGTTTCCTGACTTTGCGCCGCCCCAGGTAGAAATTCAAACCGAAGCGCCCGGACTCGCCCCCGAAGAGGTTGAGTCACTCATTACCTTACCGATTGAGAGTGCCGTCAACGGCACCCCTGGAGTTGAAACGGTGCGATCGTCTTCAGCAGTCAGCATTTCGGTCGTAAGGGTGATTTTTCGGTGGGGTACCGACGTTTACCAGGCGCGGCAGCTGGTCACAGAGCGCCTTCAGCAGGTGCAGGAGAGGCTCCCGGAGGGGGTAGGCATTCCCCAAATTTCGCCGATTTCGTCACCCATCGGCACGATTTTAATGTACGCCTTTACGGCGGAAACCACCCCCCTGATGGAGGTGCGGCGACTGGTGGATCGCGATGTGATTAACCGGCTGCTGGCGGTGCCCGGTATTTCTCAGGTGATTGCCTACGGCGGCGACGTGCGGCAGTACCAGGTGCTGGTTGACCCAGAGCGGCTGGTGGCCTTTGACGTTTCGCTGCAAGAGGTGGCCGAAGCCGCTGAGGCGGCCAACGTCAATGCCGCAGGTGGATTCCTCAACACTCCCGACCAGGAGCTGATTATTCGCGGTGTAGGTCGTCTCGACTCGCTTGAGCAACTGCAAGAGTCGGTGGTAGCCGCCCGAGATGGCCGCCCCGTCAAGCTGCAAGATGTCGCTGATGTGCGCATTGGAGCCGCGCTTCAGCGGGGCGACGGCAGTGTGGGGGGCCAGCGGGCGGTGGTGATGGTGGTCAACAAGCAACCCCTCAACGATACCCCCACCGTCACGCGGGCGGTAGAAGCCGCCATGGAAGAACTCAAAGCAGCTCTACCTGAGGATGTTGTTGTCACCGAAACCTTTCGGCAGGAGAACTTCATTGAGGCCTCGGTCGAAAACGTGCTGGGTTCCCTGCGAGACGGCATTATTATCGTCTCGGTTATTTTGCTGCTGTTCTTGATGAACTGGCGCACGGCGGTGATTACGCTGAGCGCCATTCCGCTGTCGATTTTGGTGGGCATGATCATTCTCAATGCCTTTGGCCAGGGCATCAACACCATGACCCTGGGCGGGTTGGCGGTCGCCATTGGCTCAGTGGTCGATGACTCGATTGTGGATATGGAGAACGCCTATCGCGGGCTGCGCAAAAACCAGCTGGCAGGCACCCCAGAACACCCGTTTAAGGTGGTCTACGACACATCGGTCGAGGTGCGGGTAAGCGTTATTTTTTCCACCGTCATTATTGCGGTGGTGTTTGCCCCTATTTTTAGCCTAACCGGAGTAGAGGGCCGAATTTTTGCCCCCATGGGGGTGGCCTACCTGGTATCGATTTTTGCCTCTACCCTGGTGGCCATGACGCTCTCTCCAGCGCTATGCGCCATCTTGCTGGCCCGCTGCCCGCTGCCAAGTGATGAAACCTGGGTTAGCAGGTCTTCTCAGCGGCTGTATCGACCGGCGTTGCGGTTTGTCATGGCCCGCGCCAAACTGGTGTTGGCTATTGCGATGGCGGCTTTGGTGGCGTCGCTGGTGGTGTTTTCGAGTCTGGGGCGGGTGTTTTTACCCGAGTTTCAGGAGCCATCGCTGGTAAATGCAATGCTGCTATATCCAGGGTCGTCTCTAGCGGCCACCAACGAGGCGGGTTTAGCGATGCAAGAGGCGCTGAAAGACGACCCCCGTTTTGCGACGGTGCAGCTGCGGGCGGGGAG
>PYER01000227.1 GCA_003017855.1 filamentous cyanobacterium CCT1 | reverse complement strand
CCGTCGAAGCCTTCTAGATGGGGAATCACCTGCTGTACGGCGTGGCCGGTGCCGAGCTGCTCGGCCTGCTCAATGAAGGTCAGCCCCTGCCGGTGGGCGAGGGCCTGCTGCACTTTTTCCTGGCCGAAACCGACGATAATCAGCTGATGGGAAGGCGTTAACCCGGCCACGCTGTTGAGCACCCGCTCCACCATCGAACAGCCACCGACGGGGTGCAAGACCTTTGGCAAACTCGACTTCATCCGAGTGCCTTTTCCGGCGGCGAGGATTGCAACGGCGACCATTGACGGTGACTCCTGAAATGACTCCTGGGACTTGCTGGGGGGAGTATATCGCGGTTGGCGGGGCGGCGGATAGGAATGGATCCCAAGGGGCGATCGCTGACCCAAGGACTGAGCCCCCTGGGTCAGGGGATGGCAACCCACCAAAGCCCCTGGATGACTTTTTCTAGAAGTTTTCGCTATGCTCAATCACAGCTAGCGATCGCCCTTCCTAACCCATTTCTTGACCACCTAAAGCGAGGCCACCTGTGAGCTTACTCAGCCTGGTTCAAAACTCCCTCAAGGGCATCAAACTGCCCATTTCGGGAGCATCCTTCAGCCCAGAACAGTTTGACGCCCACGTGATGACCACCTACGGGCGTTTTCCCCTGACGCTGAAGCGAGGCCAGGGCTGCCGGGTTTGGGACGACCGAGACCGGGAATATCTCGACTTTGTGGCGGGCATTGCCACCTGCTGTCTGGGCCACGCCCACCCGGCCATGGTTGAGGCCGTGAGTAAGCAGATTCAAACCCTTCACCACGTCTCAAACCTCTACTACATTCCAGAGCAGGGGGCACTGGCCCACTGGCTGGTCGAGCATTCCTGCTGCGATCGCGCCTTTTTCTGCAACTCTGGAGCCGAGGCCAACGAGGGGGCGATCAAGCTGGCCCGCAAGTACGCCCACACCCAGCGGGGCATCAATAACCCGCTAATTATTACTGCCAAAGCCAGCTTCCACGGGCGCACCCTGGCCACCGTTACCGCTACGGGCCAGCCCAAGTACCAAAAGAACTTTGACCCGCTGATGCCAGGGTTTGCCTACGTACCCTACAACGACCTGGCGGCCCTGGAGTCGCTAGTGGCAGAACTGGATGCCGAAACGCCTCAGGTCGCCGCCATCATGCTCGAAGCCCTCCAGGGCGAAGGGGGAGTATGCCCCGGTGAGGCCGCCTACTTCCAGCGCATTCGTCAGCTCTGCGATGAAAAAGGCATTTTGCTGATTCTCGACGAGGTGCAGGTGGGCATGGGCCGCACCGGCACCCTCTGGGGATTTGAGAACCTGGGCATTGAGCCTGACATCTTCACCTCCGCTAAGGGACTGGGCGGCGGCATTCCCATCGGGGCGCTGCTGTGTAAGGCTTTCTGCGCCGTATTCGAGCCGGGCGATCACGCCAGCACCTTTGGCGGCAACCCCTTTGCCTGCAAGGTGGGCCTCACGGTGTGCGAGACTCTGGAGTCCGAGAATTTGCTGGGCAACGTCAAGCTGCGCGGCGAACAGCTGCGCTTTGGCCTGCAACGCCTCGTTCAGCAGTATCCAACCCTGCTAGAGCAGGTGCGCGGCTGGGGGCTGATCAACGGCTTAGTGCTGCAGCCCGACTCGGCGGTTAAATCAGTGGATATTGTCAAAGCCGCAATGGATGAAGGCCTGCTGCTGGTACCCGCCGGGCCGCAGGTGGTGCGCTTTGTGCCCCCGCTAAATGTCAGTGCCGATGAAGTACACCAGGCTCTCATGGCGGTAGAGAAGGCGCTGGCGATCGCCACCAAAAACTAGCCGGTCTAGATGGCGATCCTACCCAGGTCCATAATGCTCAGAATTGAGGACTTGGGAGTTGCTGAACGCAGGGAGCCAAGATGCAATATCTCCAATCTCTAGGACGGTTCTTCTACGGTTGCAGGCCAGCTCTTGAGGTCCGAATTCGCAACCGCTGGTTTGCGAGTGAGCAAATAGAACAGTGGCCCGAATGAGCCCGTGGCGAGGGTAGCGACAAGCCAGGGCCATGGATTGCGACCGATCGCTTTAGCATCTCGCCACATCCAGACCATGGCCAGGCTTAGCGCAATCACCAGGTCTGCAAAGACTTGACCTGCCCCAAAACTCTTAAAGTGAGGCGCGATAATGCCCCAGTAGCCGTGTTGCCAAAGGGCCACACCGCTGAGCGCTCCAAACAAAAGCAGAATAACCACAATCAAGCTGCGTTGCATGGCTCAACCTCGTCAACAATGGTGAGCTCAGTATCTGGCGTCTATAGCATGGATGCAATTACCTCCCAGGTAATTGCATTGGCGCTGGGCTATGGTTAAATCTAGCGATGCACACCCCTATTCACACTCTGCTTGACACCCTACGTCAGCTGCGCAAGGCGCGTCGGCTGAGCCAACTTGAGCTGTCGCTGCGTCTGGGGGTATCGCAGCGGCACGTCAGCTTCGTCGAAAGTGGCCGCGCTAAGCCCAGCCGCGAACTGCTGTTGGCCTGGCTGCAAGAGCTAGATGCTCCACTGGTGGTGCGCAATGAGGTCTTGCTGCAGGCGGGCTATGCGCCGGTTTACACCACTGCGCTACTGGATGACCCGGCGCTCAATCAGGTAAACTCAGCGCTCGAGCACCTGCTGTGTGCCCACGACCCGATGCCCGCGCTGGTGATTGACGAGCACTGGAATTTGCTGCGCCTAAATCGAGGCGGCCAGTGGCTGACAACTGCGCTGATTCCAGGAGCAGCGGATTTACCAGACAATGCGCCGATTAACTTGCTAGATCTACTAGCTCACCCAGAGGGGTTTGCTAAACCAATCGTCAATCTTGAGGAGGTGGGCCCCCCACTGCTGGCCCACCTGCGGCACGAAGCCTCAGCGCAGCCTGCGCTGACACCCAGGGTAGACGCTTTTGAAGCCATGCTGCATCGTCGCCTCGGTGGGCAAAATCTGCATACCCTGTGGGCGCGCCCTACGGCACCCGTGTTGACGACACGCTACGCAACTGAATACGGCGAACTGGCGTTTTTCAGCATGTTTACAACCTTCGGCACACCGCAAGACATCACGCTGGCCTCATTGCGGGTTGAGCATTTATTTGCCGCTGATGAGTTTACCCATGGGGTGCTAAGAGCGCAGGTTGAATAGGTATGTACAGCGGTAGCCAGTTCGCTTTCAAGAAAATAGGATTTTCTCTCAGGGCTGACCTGTAGCGGAGCGTGGGTTAATCAATTAGAACCGACCCCGGTCAAAGATTTTTAGAAGGTTAGTTCAGCGCTTTCGAGCAGGCGAGCGACCTTCAAAGCGGCCGATTTCTTAGAGTGGATCGGCAAAAATTCTAGCACGCTACAGCCAACAACATCGAAGGTCGTCCTTAAGAAAATCAAAAGGCCTTTGAGTTTATCCATCCTTATTCCATTTGGTGTTGGACAGGCAACATGGGGAAACTCTTCAGGATCGATTACATCTAAATCGATATGAATGTAAATCTTGTCAGAACCGGTCTTATCTAGCGCTGTAAACAGATAGTCATAATTCTCAAGATTTGTATCTTCGACAGAGAAGATAGATAATTTTTCTTGCCAAATCAAATTCGTTTCAGCCAGATCAAAATCTCTTGTGCCAACCAAAAACACCTGATTTGGACGCAATGTTGAGAAAGCGCAATTTACGATCCCGTCGTCGCCTTCACCCAGTAAAACGCGTAAGGGCATTCCATGGAAATGTGCACTAGGCGATGAACTAGGGGTGTTTAAGTCGCTGTGAGCATCTAGCCAAATGACATTTAGGGACTGGTTATGTTTCTTATTGAGGAAGGAAATGGGAGCGATTTCAACGCCACAGTCTCCTCCAATAGTCAAAATGCGTTGTGGATTGTAAGCCTCAATTACTCTACAGGCTTCTAAGAGCTGAGCAAGAATTTGGCGGTATCCAAGAATGTTTTGGTCAGTGGTAAGTGAATACGTTAGAGAAACAGGCACCTGATCAAAGAAGAGTCTATGGTGTAAAGCATCATAAAGCAGCTTAGCTCCTTCATAGAGTTCGAGTCTTGCTGAACCCTGCCACTGCGGGAAAAAGAGGTTGAGGACTTCGCTTGAGGATTCTGGCATCAGTCGTTCACTTAATACTGAGTTCAGCAAAAGAGGCCAGAGCAATCAGCCCTGACCTCTCTTGTTCACACCCTTAAAGTAGGGGCTTGCTCACCCGCTCTAGCAATCGTAGTAGAGAGCCAGTTCGTAGGGGTGGGGGCGCAGACGCATGGGGTTGACTTCGTTGTCGAGCTTGTACTCGATCCAGTTGCTGATGAAGTCTTCGGTGAAGACACCAGTGCTGGTCAAGAAGCCGTGGTCGGCTTCGAGGGCCTTGAGGGCATCGAGCAGCGAACCGGGGGTAGACGGAATCTTGGCCAGTTCTTCAGGGCTGAGGTCGTAGATATCGACATCCAGCGGGTCGCCGGGGTCGATCTGGTTTTTGATGCCGTCGATGCCCGCGCAGAGCATGGCGGCAAAGGCCAGGTAGGGGTTGGAGGTGGCATCGGGGCAGCGGAACTCCAGGCGCTTGGCCTTTGGGTTGTCGCCCGAGAGGGGAATGCGCACCGAGGCCGAGCGGTTACCCTGGGAGTAGGCCAGGTTAACGGGCGCTTCAAAGCCGGGCACCAGACGCTTGTAGGAGTTGGTGGTGGGGTTGGTTAGCGCCAGCAGGGCGGGGGCGTGCTTGAGAATGCCGCCGATGTACCAGAGGGCCATTTGGCTCAGCCCGGCGTAGCGATCGCCCGCAAACAGAGGCTCACCGTTGTTCCAGATCGACTGGTGAGTGTGCATACCCGAGCCGTTGTCGTTAAACAGGGGCTTGGGCATGAAGGTGACGGTCTTGCCCCACCGCTTGGCGACGTTTTTGATGCAGTACTTGTAGATCATCAGCCAGTCGGCGGCTTCGATTAGTCGCCCAAAGCGAATGCCCAGCTCGCACTGACCGCCCGTGGCCACTTCGTGGTGGTGCTTCTCGATCGGTACGCCCAGCTTGGCCATCTCCAGCAGCATTTCGCTGCGCATATCTTGGGAGGTATCGGTGGGGGCGACGGGGAAGTAGCCCTCCTTGTAGCGGGGCTTGTAGCCCAGGTTGCCGCCAGCTTCTTCGCGGCCAGTATTCCAGCGGCCCTCAACGCTATCGACGTAGTAGTAGGCGGAGTGCTCGTTCTGGTCGAAGCGCACGTCGTCGAAGATGAAGAACTCGGCTTCGGGGCCAAAGAAGGCGGTGTCGCCAATGCCGGTGGACTTGAGGTACTCGATGGCTTTAGTGGCGATCGCGCGCGGGCAGCGGGAGTAAAGTTCGCCCGTGCGCGGCTCTTTAATGGTGCAGATCATGCTCAGGGTGGGGTGAGACATGAAGGGGTCGACCCAGGCGGTGTCGGGATCGGGCACCATCATCATGTCCGACTCGTTGATGGCCTTCCAACCGCGAATGCTGGAGCCGTCAAAGGCTACCCCATCGCTAAAGCTGCTCTCGTCGATCTGGCTCTTGTGCACGGTGAGGTGCTGCCAGATGCCAGGCATGTCAATAAATTTCAGGTCAATTAACTCAATGCCGTCATCCTCAATCCATTTCAGGATGTCTGCTGGGGTTGCCATGAACTACTCCTTAGCCTCGTTTAGCGTTCAAACTTCGGGGAAAACCGATTTAACACATCATTGGTGATGCCCTAGTACTGGCTGGGCGATCCCACTGCGGTGGGCCAGATCGCCCCAGACAAGCAATATCCCATGTTTCATTATCGACACGAGCATACCGGCACTGCGGGTTCCACAGGCATCAACTCATCTGAATCATCCTAGGGAGAGGGGTTAGCCTATTTTGTATCGACCAATACTTTTTGTCATGGAAAGCCAACAAAAGCTCCGTGACAGACCATGATGTTTTGTAACAATTCACTCATAAAGCCGAGGCTCTGGCAGTGCTGCTCCATCAGGGGCCAAGCCCCCGTGGTAGACTCTTTCGAGGATAAAACCTGGCCACTGTAGAGGTTAGAGCCTCTAGCCAGGGGCGGGCGCACCGCGCCTGCAACCGTTTATTAAAATGCTGTTTGCCAAGTGAGAGTTGGGAGAAACCACCTATGCGGGACGCTGTCACCACGCTGATCAGGAATTACGACAACACCGGGCGCTACCTCGATAGCAACGCCCTCGACTCTATCAAGTCTTACTTTGACAGCGGCCTCGATCGCATCAAAGCAGCGGCGGTCATCAGCGCCAACGCCGCTGGCATTGTTAAAGAGGCTGGCGTTACGCTGTTTGCCCAGGTGCCCGAGCTGATTCGCCCCGGCGGTAATGCCTACACCACCCGCCGCTACGCCGCCTGCCTGCGCGATATGGACTACTACCTGCGCTACGGCAGCTATGCCCTGGTGGCAGGCAACCCCGACGTGCTCGACGAGCGCGTGCTGACCGGGCTGCGCGAAACCTACAATTCTCTCGGTGTGCCCATTGCCCCGACGGTGATTGGCATCAACATCATGAAAGATATTGTCAAGGCCAAGGCACAGGAGGCGGGCGTTACCGATCCTTCCGTTGTCGATTATCCCTTCGACTACATGACTCGTTCCCTAAGCGAAATCAGCATCTAGCCGGGCTTTGGGGGAGTTCGGTTCAGTCGCGATGATTGTCCTGTCGTAACGATTACGCCGTGACCACCCTTCCCCTGGCGCTAGGCATAGACTTTGGCACCTCCGGGGTGCGTGCCGCTGTGGTCGATCCGCAGCGGCATCTTTGTTGGCAAACGCGACAGCCCTACCCCGATCTGCCCGCCCCGGACAGCTGGCGGCAGGTGCTTTGGGAGCTACTAGAAGCGCTGCCTGAGGCGATTGCCCCCCAGATTGGGCAAATCGCCATCGACGGTACCTCGGGGACGGTGGTGTTGTGCGATCGCAGCGGATCCCCTATCGCCCCACCGCTGCTCTACAACCACCCCTGCCCGGATGCCTTAGACGCGGTTAGTGCGATCGCCCCCCACAGCCCCGCCGCCAGCGCTACCTCCAGTCTGGCCAAGCTGGTGTGTTGGCACCGGACTTTGCCTCCCAAAACCTGGCACCAAGCCGCTCACCTGCTGCACCAAGCCGACTGGCTCAGCGCTCAGCTCCACGGCCAGTGGGGCGTCAGCGACTACCACAACAGCCTCAAGCTCGGCTATGACGTCGGCAGCCTGAGCTATCCCCCCAGAATGCTGGGTCAGCCCTGGAGTGCCGTGCTGCCTCGGGTGCTGGCCCCAGGCGAGGCGATAGGGCCAGTGACGGCGGCGATCGCCCAGCGGTTTGGCCTATCGCCCCAGTGTCAGGTGGTCGCAGGCACCACCGACAGCATTGCGGCGTTCTTAGCCAGCGGGGCCAGCGCTCCTGGAGATGGCGTCACCTCGCTGGGCTCAACCCTGGTGATTAAGCTGCTCAGCGATCGCCGCATTGATGCCATAGAGTACGGCATTTACAGCCACCGTCTAGGCCAGCTCTGGCTGGTGGGCGGTGCTTCGAATACTGGCGGTGCCGTGCTCGAAAAATTCTTTGGTCGAGATGCTATAGCTGAGCTGAGCCAGAAGATCGACCCAGCTGCTCCCACCGACCTGGACTACTACCCCCTAACTCAGCCAGGGGAACGATTCCCTATCAACGACCCCGAGCTAGCCCCCCGCCTCACCCCTCGGCCAGCGGACGATGCGGAGTTTTTGCACGGTTTACTAATGGGTATGGCCCGCATCGAGCAGCGAGGCTATACCCTGCTGGCGGAACTGGGAGCCTCGCCACTGCGGCAAATCTACACCGCTGGAGGCGGAGCCGCCAACGAAACCTGGCGACAGCTGCGGGCGAGCCTGATAGCTGTGCCCATTAAAAACGCCGCCTCGATTGAAGCGGCGGTGGGTAGTGCTTATTTAGCCCTCGGCTAACTGACTTATGAAGCTTTAGGCTAACTAGCTTACAGACCGAGCTGGTTGCCCCGGCGATACTGCATGTAGGCGGCCACAAATAGCCCGGCCAGGGTAACAGGAATGAACCCTAGAACAATGCCACTCAGCAACGGCTCAACCACGGCTAAACTCCTAATTTCAACAAATATATAGATCTTACCATAGCACTAATCGGTGCCTGAGGAGGGGGGCCAGGCTGTACAGCCATCGCCAGTCAAGTTAGGACATTCCAGATTTCTGAAGCAATGGCTATGTGCCAGTTTTCGCCAGTGACGGTTTAACCGATGTCCTCAACGGACTGGCCACTGCGACATCAGCGGCTTGGATTGAATAGAGTTGTGGCAACCAGCAGCAAAGTTTGGGCTGGGGTTCGCCAACAAAATGTTAGGAATTGCCGATATTTTATACGGTTGGCCTTTGCCACATCCAGGCTTTAAGAAGAGGCAAAAGAGCCCAAGTGGCGGCACTTTAACACAAGTAATGAGCTATTTGGGGCAAAGATTATACTCGTTAAGCGACAAAAATGCTTGAGAGAGTCTTTTGATTTTTGTGTGCTGATTGAAAAAGACGAGGTGATTGTGTACAGTGCTTCTGGACTGTATACAGAGGCACCCCTTGGCGATTCTTTAGCTCAAGATTCTGGCGCTGCTCTCTGTAATGTCGATGTTGAAGTCAGAGGCGATCGCTTCGGCTTGCAACGCCTTAGCCCTACTGGTTAACTTTTTTGAGGTCGTTTTGGTCACTCTGCTGCCCTACATAAACTGCACTTTGACAGATTTATTGGCAGCTCACGGTTTGTGGTTCTTTAGAATTTTTAGGAACAGTTTCATGCCGACTCATCTGCATCAACTCACTGGCCGAGTGTTTAAAGCTATAACGGCTGGGGTTTTGGTCATTACCTTAGTCGTTTTAAGCGGGCTTGGTATGTCGTCTCAAGCGCTGGCTGCACCCAAGGGCACTTTGAGCGAAACCATGGATCTCAAAATGACTGAAGCCGCCCAAGAGTTTGTGGAGTCTGTACTAGACGATTATTCAGACGCCTTAGAAGATTCATTTTCTGAAGCAGTTAAGCCACTGAAGTCTGTCACTAAAGACCTCACTAAACAACTCAGCAAAGCCGCTGCGGCCCCTACCTCCATCAGCGCAACCACTCTTGACCCCAAAATTGAAAGCTCCAAGGCGGCGCTAGATACAGCCTCGGCCTCCTTTGATACCCTGGTTTCCGATACGGCTACCTTCAAGTCCACGCTGCAGGCGGCCCCCAGCCAGCTCAAAGAGGCCATTGACACCCAGCTCGGCACTAAATTCGACGAGCTGCAAAAGGCTTTTGAAGAGGTGTCAGGGGCGATCGCGCTGCTCTCAAAAGACACTACTGCCCTTAATGCAGCTGACCCCGCCGCAGGCACCACCGCCCTGACCGAGCACGCGACCCTGCTCTCTGAGGCGATTGAATCAGCCAAGACCGTGATTTCTAGCTTTGGTGATTAGGTCAGGTTTTACCCTTTAAGTTGAGCGTAGAACTGATCGCTCGTAGCCATAGGAGCATTACCCATGGACAGTCTCTCTACCCTAGCGGCGGAGAGACTGTTTTATGTATGGGTTTAGCTTGACCAAATCGCTATCAACCGCCTCATCCTGAAGAGGGACTATACATCGATCCTTCTCATGCAATACATAAACATAGTGTTTGGTATACGAAAATACTGTTTTGTTACTATGCATATGTATTCAAAAGGAGGCGTCATGAAAAACCAAACCCGTAAAACCTGGAATTCTGAACAGCTAGTGCAAATGAGTCGTGCTTTAGGCGGTGGCTATGTGCCCGGTATGCAAACGACTAAGTCTGTGAGCGGCGATCGCTGGACAGCACAGCGCCACATTCAAGCTTCTGCCCTGATGAGCCAGGCCTACCTGTAGGTCCTTCAGCCAGAGCACAGCCGATCGCGATCGCCCCTTTAAAGATTGGTAATACCAAATCCAAATCACAAACCCCCGATTCCCAAAAGGCCAACCTGTAGGGGCGAATGGCATTCGCCCAGAGGTATTGGGGGTACCTAAGCAGAATTTAGTATAAAAAGCGAACCAGCAACCTCTTTCCCAACGCGGGGAAGAGGTTTTTTATTTAGATAACAGACCGCAAGCGGTAGCGAGTGCAGGCCGCTACCAGGGCCTGAGCCACCTCTGGGCAGCCGCCCCAGTGCAGGTGCAGATACGACGCCTGAACCTGGTAAAGGCTCCAGCCCTCGATCGCGTGAGGCTGCTCAGCCCCGTAGCGCTTGAGCTGGTAGAGGGGATGATCTGGCTCCGTGTCGGTCTGAGAGCGGTGGAACTCGTGCCCCCAAACCGATTGACCCTGCGCCAGCAAAAAGCTGGGCTGCTGAACCGTTGCCTGACGATAACCCAAGGTCAGCCGTGGGGTCATTCGTACCGTAGTGGGCAGTAGCCCCACCATGGGCCAAGACCGAGCCTCCAAATCGATCAGGGTTGTCGCCAGATACATCAACCCGCCGCACTCGGCATAGGCCGGCAAGCCTGCCTGCAAGAGCACTTTCAGCGTGGTGTGCAGCTCTTGGTTGGCCGCTAGTTCAGCTGCAAACATTTCGGGGAACCCACCGCCGAAGTACATGCCGTCAATGTCGGCAGGCGGGCGGGCGTCCTCAATCGGACTCCAGGGAATCAGTTCGGCTCCTAGGGCGGTTAGGATATTGACGTTGTCGGGGTAGTAGAAGCTAAAGGCACGATCAAGGGCTAGGGCGATGCGGGGAGGAGTAGAAGAGGAGAGGGGGGAAGGAAAGGAGGCGAGAGTCAGGGATGGGGATGGAGCTGTCTCTTATACACATCT
>PYER01000226.1 GCA_003017855.1 filamentous cyanobacterium CCT1 | reverse complement strand
GGGCATCAGTTAGGCCTTTAGGTCAACACTTGTATCCTCACCTGTTTTAGCCGACCTTGCAAACCTGACATGCTCCCAAATTGCATGAATAGAAATGGAAAGCAGCCACTTCAGCACCTCGCATGGAGTCTATCAAAATCGTGCTTTTTCAGAGAAGGAAGACGTCTGTGGAAGGAAAATCAATCCAACAGTCAGCTAAGCTTGTCAAAGTTTCAGAAAGTTATCGTTGGCGCTTATTTGATTCTGCAGGACTTCTCAGAAGGGATTTTCCCGCCAACCTTTGAAGATCAGCAAAAGGTTTACGATCGTGAAATCAGCTATTCTCTTCAGTGGCCTGGACTGTCCGTAGAAGATTCATTTGAAGTAGCCCAAATGAAACCCTTCTGGTTTAGCTCACCCGGATTTCAATATTTGTCTGACTTCGTAGCGGTATCGAGTTGTCTAAAAAAAATAAATGTTACTCCATCAATGAAGCTCTTGGAGCTAGGCTGCGGGACCGGTTGGATGTCTGAGTTCTTAGCTATCATGGGATTTGAGGTCGTTGGCTCAACATTATCCCCTCATGATATTAGAGCAGCTAATATGAGGGTTGAAAGCTTAAAAGTTAAGGGTTTCGACAAGAAGCTAAGTTTTATTCAAACTCCTATGGAGAGCATTGAAAAGAGTTTAGAGAACGATAGTATTGGAACCTTTGATTGTATTTATGTATACGAGGCTTTGCATCATGCCTATAACTGGCAACAAACGATTGAATCATGCTCTACTTGCTTGAAGTCAGGTGGGTGGTTACTAATTTGTAACGAACCAAATCTGATTCACACTATGGTTTCTTATCGCGTTAGTGTATTGTCAGAAACTCATGAGATTGGGTTCAATAGAAGTCAGTTGATTGCTCACATAGAAAAAAGTGGATTTCGCAAGCCCAAAATCTTGAAGAATAGAATTGGTTTTGGTATTTTTCCTTTGTGGATTGCTGCCCAAAAAAGATAATCAAAGCAAGTCGAAATAAACTCTCTGAGTTCTCTCAGCTAATCGAGACCACGTATATTGCTTTTCAACCTTTTCTTTGCCTGTTTTACCCATCATCTGTGCATGAGTAAAGTCGGCTAGAAGACAACTAATTCGATCGCCGATTTCTGCCGCCGTTTGCTCTACTAAGAAACCATCTTGTCCGTCGCTGACCACCTCGGCCACCGCTGGAATACGACAACCAATCACCGGCTTGCTAAAACTCCAGGCTTCGGTATAAACCCCGCCAAAGCTCTCCTGGCTAGAGGGTACGCAAAGCAGGTCGCAGGCCGCTAGAGCGTTGGTTTTATCTTGCAGCGACACGGCCCCTAAGCGGAGAATGCGAGGGTCAGCAAACTCGGCAAAAACAGCCTCGGAGGCTTTTACGGCGGGGCCAACAAACACAAAGTGGGTGTCGGGGTGCTGCGCCCACACGGCGGGGGTAGCTTCGAGCACCTGACGGTAGCCTTTGTAGGGATAGTGCTGACCTAAAAACAAAACTACTGGCCCTGTTAACCCGTAGGCAGCGCGAAAGGCCGCGGGGTCGGCCTGGGGGGCCAGCACGGGGCCATGCCCGGTAACATGAATGCGGTTTTCACGAACACCTAGCCCCGCTAAAATCTGGGCCTCGGCTTGGGTCAGGGCGATTACGGCATCGGCCTGCTGGTAGAGCTTTATGTATTCTCGGTAACGCCAGCCCACCCAGCGGGGATGGTGCACGGGGGTGAGCACAAAGGGAATATCTCGCTGCCGCGCCACCTGGTGTGAGGCGTAGGTCAGCCCTTCGCGGCCAATGCGCACGTTGTGGATGAGGTCACTGGCGTGGGCTAGGGCGGCAATGGGTTTGGCTATTACCTGAGCGATGGGAGGCAGGGCGGCGGCCATCCAGGGGTAATACAGGGGCAGCCAAGGGGCCATACGCAGTTTGTCGGCCCAGCTAAAGCCCAGGCGATAAACGGAAATGTCATCTATGTCGTAATCGTAAGGGCGGCTGTGGGCCTTGAGAGTGGTGCCAAGCAGCCAGTCGGTACGATTGTAGTTCCAGAAGGTGGCTACCTGTACAGGGTGAGTCGCCTGAAGCTGTTGGGCTAAGAGATGCTGATGGAGTTGGGCACCGCCAATATAGGGAGGGTAGGCAGTGAGAGTGTAAAGCAGATTCATAGGCGACTCACTAAGAGTTAATTACTGCTCACAGCTTTTTTGTAGAGTTGCACTGTTTCATCAGCGCATTTAGCCCAGCTAAATTCTTTAGAGCGCTGAACAGACTTAACTGCTAAAGCCTCTCGCAGCGAGTTGTCCTCAAGAACCCTATGTATAGCTTGACAAAGTTCATCAATGTCGTTAGGTGATACCATAATTCCTGCATCGCCTACCACTTCTGGAAGTGAACTGGTATTCGATGTGATAACAGGTACTCCGCACTGCATTGCCTCTAAAGGAGGCAGGCCAAAGCCTTCATACAAGGAAGGATATATGAAGGCTTTGGCTCCACTATAGATAGGGCTTAAATCTCGATCTGGAATGAAGCCTGTAAAAAATATTCTAGATTCTAAACCAGGTGTTTTAGCTATTTCTTCAAAGATGTCTTGATTCTTCCATCCCTTGACTCCAACAAGAACAAGATTTAAATCTAAATTCTTAGAGCCATCAACTAACCTTTTAAAGGCGCTAACGACAGCTTTTAGATTTTTGCGTGGCTCTAAGGTGCACAAAGTAAGCAGATATGGAGATTGACTAGGTATAGCATACCGTGAAAGTGTTGCTTCAATAAGGTTCTTATCCCTCACAGGATAGAAATTTTCTGATGCAGCGAGGGGTGTAACACAAACTTGTTTGGGGTCAATTTTATTGCCAAGGAATTCAAGAAAGTCGTTTCTAGTGCTTTCAGATATGCATGCAACAAAATCTTTCTTTGCATCAATTTTTTTGAGTACTCTGGTAACGAGATCGATTTGGCTCGCCGTAAAAAACTGAGGAAATTTTATTGGGATTAAGTCATAAATAGTAATGACCCGTTTTGTTTTAGATGGCAGAAAATCAGTGTCAGGAAAAGACAAGAATGGTGAATGATAAACATTAAGACTTTCAAAATAAAAACTTTGATTGATGACTGGACGAATACTTGCAGAGATCCTATCAACTCCGGAAACTTTATCAAAAAGCTTGCACCCTCGGGAAATTCCATATCTAGAAGCTCTACTAACAATACTCCTGTTTTTTTGAGAATCTCTAACTAAATATTTTTGTATAGAAGTTCTAGCATTATAAAAAGGGATCTTTTTAGGGTAAAAGCTTACAAAAGAGTCCTCGTAAGTAGGTTTTTGATCACTTAAATACAACTGAGCAGCATAATTATCCCAAAAACCGCTCTTCTCATGTAACGCTGTTGGCAGTAAGAGAATATCTTTATGATAAGAGAGCTCTGCAAAAACTGACTCTACAACCCTAAATATTCCTGTTCTAGAACGGGCATCTAGATGAGCACGACCAAGAATTGATATGTCGTAGAGAACTTTCAGATTTTCCGATTGACACGTTTCCATAATTTTTTATTAAGAGCTTTTACAAGGTGAATCAACTAAAAAATTAGTTAAATGACTTTCGATATTATCTAAAGTTGCAGACAATGCAAATTTTTCTTTTACCCATTCCCTTGCATTTCTTCTAATCTTTTCAGAAAGGTTTGCGTCATTTATGAGTTGGTATATTTTCTCTGCACA
This sequence comes from filamentous cyanobacterium CCT1, assembly GCA_003017855.1. Lineage (GTDB taxonomy): Bacteria > Cyanobacteriota > Cyanobacteriia > Phormidesmidales > Phormidesmidaceae > Nodosilinea. The sequence goes on along the minus strand of PYER01000226.1, from coordinate 7,155 downwards.
TTTATAATGGTTTCCTTTGGGAAACACTAAGGAGTTAAATCCATCTCTCAATATTTCTTTGCTTCCACCATTATCAGTACTCACGAGAGGAATTCCCGAAGCCATTCCCTCTAGCAACGTAATCCCAAATGGCTCGTCCCAAATGGAAGGAAAAACTAAAATGTCATGAGTATGGTAAATAGAAATCAATTCCTTGCGATCCACAAAACCCAGAAAATGCACATTTTCATCTAAGCCTAAGGAGGACACTAAACCTTTTAGAAAGGATTCATACTCAGAATCTCCAAAACCACCAGCAATAGTCAAACTAATAAATGGATAGTTTTTTTTGTTAACTAGTATTTTAAGAGCTTCAACAACCGTATGAACGCCCTTATGTCGCATCACCTGACCAACATAAAGCAACTTAGATGATCCGTCTATACAGTCTTTATAAGGATAATTGGATAAATTTAGTCCCCAAGATATTACCGTGGATTCCTCTACACTTTGTCCGACTTCCAAAGATTTTGATTTAAGAAAATGACTGGCAAATTGAATATTTTTCCCTAAGTTTAAACAGGAAGAATTAAGATAAAATCCTGTATTTTTTAATAAGGGATACGCAATCAACTCTCGGAGTTTCCCCTTGAAGCCTGTCATGGGGAAGTCCAAAATCGAATACCAACGATCCTGCTTCCAGTTAGACAACCAAAAGTCAAAGATAAAGTAAAATAAAGGAATCCCTAGTTTTTGAACTTTAAATAGCAACGAAGCTGATAAGCCAGAAAAGTTCCAAATGTATACGATATCAGGTTTGAATTTATTAAGAGTAAACTTCAGAACAATATGATTGAAAATTTCAATTAGATAGAGGTCAAAAAAAATGCCTAGACCTCTAGTTTTTTCTGTAATTTGAAATTTTAGCATTCGGCAAATATTTTGTTCATCGTCCTCTTTTGTGTAGTATTTTATACGATAGTTGCTAGTTAATACATTGACTTGATGGCCTCGTTTCTTTAAACCTTCCACAGCTTCTTTGCAGCCAATTTCGTAGCCACCAATGTAATGAGGAGGATAGTAATTAGTAATTACAAGAATTTTCATTGATGATAAAATTTATGTCTTGTTTGAAGTTAAATACCTCTTCAATCTAGAGGCGAAGTCCCTGAATTTGTAGTTTTTTTGTCTTAAGTCATTCACCATATCATATCTTCTAAGCTTTAGAGATTGCTGGTCAATAGTAATATCTTCCCCAGATTTTGCTTTTATTTCACCGCTAATCAGTCCAACAATTTTTTGGGCTACTTTTTCTGGGGGCATTGATAGCTCAGCAACGAACGCACCTCCTAGTTGTTTTTGCATATTTGTTGAGGTTCTACCTGGACATAATGCATAAATGCAAATTTGCTTTGGGTCATACTCTTTTGCTATAGCCTGTGTCAGACCTATAACACCAAATTTTGATGCACTATAGGCTGAGAAATTCGCTATACCTGTCTTTCCTAAAATAGAGGACACATTAACAATTACGCCTTGGCCGGCTTTAATCAACTCAGGAATAACTGCTTTACAAGTAAAAAAAATACCTTTAAGGTTAGTGTCAATTGTCAAATTCCAATCCGACTCTTCAAGTTCTAATAATGGCTTAGCAACCGCAACCCCAGCATTATTTACTAAGATATTAATTGAGCCAAACTCAGATGTTACGCTGTTGACAAGAGCAATTACTTCTAACTGACTTCTGATATCAGTTTCCACAGATATTGCTTTTCCCCCAAAGCTTTTTATGAGGTTTGTGGTTTCCTCCAAAAGCTCATGATGTCTTCCACAAACAGCAATTTTTACTCCTCTTTTGGCTAAAATAATTGCGGTGGATCTGCCTATCCCAGAGCCACCCCCAGTCACAATAGCAACCGAGCCAGAAAGTCGCATTAGATTCCCCAATAAAATTGCCTTCTAGTCTTTTGAAACTTAAACCATCGTTTCAATTCTGAAGCTAGCAGTCGTACGTCAGCCAAACATCTTTTGGCCATTTTTACTCTCTGCATTTCTATAGATTCTTGAGCAAGCCATTGTAGTTTTTGAATTTCCTCAGCGCTCAACGCTTCGTTACGCATCGCCGCGTTGTATCCAGTGATTCGGTCTAAGGAATTGCTAGATATAAAGCCTTTATCCTCGGCCCATTCTCGTAATTCAGTCCCTGGGTAAGGGGTCGAAACTGTAAACTGAACAAAATCTGCCTTCAAATTCAGTGCATAATTAATTGTTTTTCGAGCAGACTTACTTGTTTCTCCAGGCAAACCTAGGATAAAGAAACAGAAAGATTCAATATTATGCTTGTGGCAAGACTTAATAATAGATTGAGCTTGATCTAATGGGATAATTCTTCTCTTAACGTTTTTTAGAACTTCATCATCTCCACTTTCAATGCCCATATTAATCCCAATACATCCGGCTTGTGCCATGAGTGCAATTAGGCTTTCATCTAGATCTTTTAATCGAGTCTCACATCGCCAAGCCATCTTGATATTTCTAGCTATAATACCTTCGCAGATCTTGACTACTCTATCTCTATACAGCGCAAACTCTGGATCACGAAACAAAACCGATTTAACTTCCAACTTTTTAGAAAGCCAATCAAGCTCATCTACAACGTTTTGAGGACTACGTGCACGAAGATTTCTACCTTGGGTTACTGGATAAGGGCAGTAAGTACAGCTATGAGGACAGCCTCTACTAGATTGAATAGTTACAAAAGGCTTTATGTCCTTCATAAGATTAGTACCTTCGTAGCCCGAATAAGGCATTAAGTCCCATGCTGGAAATGGTAGATTATCCAAGTTTTCTATTAGCTTTCGAGGTGAGTTTTGAAATACCCTCCCTTCGTCTTTATACCAAAGTCCTTCAATGCCAGAATTCAACCCTTTATCAGCAATCTCTAGTAGTGTCAGCTCTGGCTCACCTAAAACTATAGCATCAACGAATGAATGCTTCAAAGTTTCATTGGGGAAGATCTGAACATGTGGACCAAATATAATAATTAGTGATTTAGTTACTGTTTTAATCAGCTTCGCTACGCGCATATCCCACTCAAAGGTAGGCGTGGATGTTCTTATGGCAATTAACTCAGAATTGTTTTCTTGAAGAAATATGAGTAGTTCACTGATGTCCCAGTCGCTTCCCAAACAATCAATAACTTGTACTGGCATCCCCTTTTTTCGAATTAAGGCTGCCGAATAAGGAATATCGATTGCAGGGATCTTCTGTAGAGCCTCACTACTGTATAGCTGACCAAGGCCGCCCATCATATCTTTGTTAGAGACGGCTTTTGGCGGATTCGGTGGGTTGACTAGCGTAATCATGGTATTCTCAAATGACTATTTTCTTGATTAAGCAAAGTGAAGAGCAGGAACTTTAACTAAACAGACCTTATATTCCAGAAAAGAGTTGGACAAATTAATCCCGGGAGAGTATCTGGTCTAGATATGTAGTCTCCCTTTGTCCTTTCAATCCTTATCGATAAGACATCCTCGACAAAAAATAAGGAGCCTACCAATGGGATGTCGGCACTGGCGCTGATGTAGTAAGTTCCATGATTAAAGAGCTTTCCCTGTATCTGACACCTGCTAATATACTTCCCTGGTTTCCTTGGATTATTTCCACTCGCTGCATTCTCATTATCGTTTGGAGCAAAGATAACTACTCCTTCGCTATTATTGAAGAAGAAGCCAATTCTTGCGCCCTTTAATTCTTTCAGAATCTGATATTCTATCTCAACGGAAAACGGCTCTTGTGAATCTATGGTAGAACAAATTTCTTGGTTTTGGTTTAAGACCCTGATTGCCAAAAGCTTTATTTTTGAGTTTCCAGGTGCTTTGTCAAAATTCCGCCATCGATGCTCACCTTCAAGGTCAGCGTTCGAGTTTAGGTAGGTACTGACTATCTTCTCTGTTGAACCTATTTGTTTGACGTTCCCCTTTTCTATCCAAATGCCTACGGTGCAGAGTCTATTTACTGCTGCCATGTTGTGACTTACAAACAAAATCGTCTTGCCGTTGTTAGCAGCTACGTCTCCCATCTTTCCTAAACACTTTTTTTGAAAGGCAGCATCACCTACGGCTAATACCTCATCCACCACTAAAATTTCCGGTTCTAGGTGAGCAGCCACCGCAAAAGCTAGCCTTACGTACATGCCACTGCTATACCGCTTAACCGGCGTATCTAAAAAACGCTCCACTTCCGCAAAGTCAACAATTTCGTCAAATTTGCGGTTAATCTCGGCCCGGCTCATGCCCAAAATTGCGCCGTTGAGAAAGATATTTTCTCGCCCCGTCAGCTCCGGGTGAAAGCCCGTGCCCACCTCTAGCAGGCTCGCCACCCGGCCCCGCAGGCGCACTCGGCCTGTGGTTGGTTCGGTAATGCGGCTCAACACCTTCAGCAGCGTCGATTTGCCCGCCCCATTGCGGCCAATAATGCCTACCACCTCACCCTGCTTCACCTCAAAGGAAACATCCTTCAGCGCCCAAAACTCGTCTTGCCTAGAGTTGGCCTGAGGCTTGAGGGGGTGGCGCAGACGACGGCCCAACACTTTAGCGCGATCGCTCAGCACATCGCGCAGGGCTACATAGCGAGAGCTACCCTGCTGCTGCTGGCCAAGGACATACTTCTTGCCGAGATTTTCGACCTGAATAACCGGATCAGACATGGGGACAGTGGAACGGGGGCAGTTCACTTAGCGGTTGCATCCGCCATTGTGCTCATTGTGCCCCCTGGCTTTATGAAAGTTGCATGTCCTCACACTTAGTTACCCGGTCAGCACCCTAGGGCCAAAAGTCTGCATCCATAACCTGCTCAAAGGTGTAATACCAAATCAGAATCACAAACCCCCGGTTCTCAAAAGGCCAACCTGTAGGGGCGAATGGCATTCGCCCAGAGGTATTGGGGGTATCCAAGCAGGATTTAGTATAAGGGCAGCGCTCGGGAAATTGTTCATCGGGCAATCCTGTCTCTGCGATCGCCAGTAATCTAGCTTCCTCCCAGCCCTCTGTCATCGCTTCGTCAACATGAGGTTTCAAGCCTGGGTTACGCCGCAGCAGCTTGCCCAAAGACAGTCGTTGCATCCGAACGGTAGCTCGCCAGCTATTAGAGCGCTGCCAGTCCTGCACCTGCCACTTCAGCAGATGGGCCATCAACTGCACCAGGCGGGATTTTAGCTGGTCGTAGTGCCTGTTGCCCAAGTCCTCAATTTCCTCAATTGAGCGACCGCGATCGAGCAAGCTAAGCTGCCCCTCGCGCAGCAACTCCGCCTGCTTGCGAGTCCATGAGTAGAAATCAGTATCGTAGAGAGACTCGGACATTGCGCTTAACCAACTTGAGCAGCATGTAACCCTGCAAGTCGCTGATACCTCATTTTCTCACCCTATAGACACCCACATGAGGTGAGTGCTTGGCGCATTGGGGGGCGGTTCAACACTAGAGGTAACCGGCCCTACTCATCCAGGCCGGTTACCTCTAGTGTTGCGGCATCGCCCTCCACTGTATGAACCTGCAGCCAGGCCTCTAGAGCACTCAGGTCAGCCAAATCCAACAAAATTTCCGATAGCGCATCGAGCTGCGCCAGGGGCAGTGCCCGTATCTGTGCTACCTGCCCCTCCGACAATGAACCCACTCGCCGGGTTAAAAACCGAATCAGAAGCGTAGCCTCTGCCTCCTGACGACCTTCTTGAAGGCCTTCCTGGCGACCTTCCTGGCGACCTTCCTGGCGACCTTCTTGAAGGCCTTCCTGGCGACCTTCCTGGCGACCTTCTTCGAGCACTTCCTGGTAGAAGCGAGTTTGCCGAATGTCAGCCGTTTTGATGTCTAACATCGCCAGAATCTCCTGAGTGGTCAACTGCGGGAATCTATTGATTAGTATAGCTTCCACCAGGTTGAGCATCTGTTGAAAAGCCTCTTCTCCCCGGGGTTTTACGGTGCGCAGCAGGCTGCGCGCCGCCTGGGCTGTAGCGGCACTGGGTAGCACAATTAGCTGGAGCAGGGCCAAGGCTGGGGGCAGCTGAGTTTCGTGCAGCAGGTCTTGCAGGTAGATGCGCTGCACCTTGTCCTCCAGTAAATCGGCATAGGGCGCTTCGCTACCCAGCCCTTGCTGACGCGACTGAAGAATGAGCAACCCGCGCCAGGGGCGATCGACCTGGTACTGGTAGAGATACAGGTAAGTTTCCGCGAAGTAGCGCCCATAGAAGCGGCTATCGGGCTGCATCTGCGCCTCGATAAAAATCACCGGCACCGCCGGGTCATCCGAGAGCGGTACCAGCAGCCCGTCCAGACGAAATTCGCTTTCTTTAACCACCGGGGCAACGTACTCAAAGGCACAGTCGGCAGACAAGCCAGGGATCAGGTCGGCCAGCAGGGCAGGCTGCGCGAGAAAAATTTGGTAGTAGAGTTTATCAGTTCTCACGCGATCGCGCCCCCCGCTAAATCACATCGGCAAAGGTGCGCTCCATGCGGCGAAAATACAGTATGCCGGTAACCAACAGTACTACCACTAGCAGCAGCGACAGCAAGAACCCCGGCCAGTACAGGGCCACATCGCCCCCAATAATGGCCCAGCGAAAGCCGTCGATCACCCCCACCATAGGGTTCAGCGAGTACAAGAGCCGCCAGCGATCGGGAATAATGCTGCTGCTAAAGCCCACAGGCGAAATGTAGAGACCAAACTGCACCAAAAACGGTACCACGTAGCGAAAGTCGCGGTACTGCACGTTGAGTGCAGCCAGCCACAGACCGGCTCCCATAGCGGCGGCAAAGGCCACCAGGATAAACAGCGGCAGCGTCACCACCCGCCAGGAGGGTACCTCCTGGTACCAGGCCATCAGCCCCAGCAGAATAATGCCCGAAATGAGAAAGTCTACAAAGCTGACGATAACAGCGCTGGTAGGCACCACCAGGCGGGGAAAGTACACCTTAGAGATCAGGTTGGCGTTGGTAATCAGGCTGTTGCTGCACTCGCTGAGGGCGTTAGAAAAAAACTGCCAGGGCAGCATCGCCGAGAATACAAGAATGGGGTAGGGTGCACCGCCCTCGCTGGGCAGGTTGGCCAGGCGGCCAAACACCACCGTAAACACCACCATGGTCAAAAACGGACGAATCAGCGCCCAGGCCACCCCGATGAAGGTC
>PYER01000225.1 GCA_003017855.1 filamentous cyanobacterium CCT1 | reverse complement strand
CCACTCCCCCGGCTCAGGGCGATGTAGACCCACTTTTCCTGCTGCGAGGCAGAAATATAGCCCGCGCGGCTGCCGAGACCGCCAATGGGGGGTTGGGGAATTACATGGCCGAGCCAGCGATGCACGGTCCCACGGCAAATGCCCCCGTGGTAATTAACGAGGATGGTTCCCTGCTGTTTACCTTCAAGGGCTTTCGCCCCGAAGAACGCGATGTCAACGGCGACCCCATCTACTCCTTTGAAACGGAGGTGCTGGTGAACCCCAACCGGACTTTTGAGGTGCTCTACAACGGTCCCATTCGCCCGATCAGCTTGTAGAGTAATCAATACCCGCTCAGGGAACCTCGCTGCTTGGCGGTGGCTTCGGCCCAGCGGAACACCAGCAGGCCCAGGGCAAAATAGACCATCCCATTGAGCAAAGCCAGACCGTAGGTGAGCCAGTCTAGCCTCAGGCCGCGGGCCATGAGGTCGCGCAGCAGGCCGGTGCTGGGCAGCATGGGCAGCAGAAACCGCAGGTACTGCATCAGGCCAGTGGATTCTTCCAGGGGGGCGGCCAATAGAAACAGCAGCAAAAACTGAAAAATCCCCAAAACCTGCTGCACCCGCTTGAACACCAGCGCCGCCGCCCCCATCAAAAAGGCCAGGCCGTAACCGCCTAGCAGCAGCGAAGCCAAAGGCAGCAGCAGGATGGGGGGGAAGGCCAAACGACTGCCGGAGAGCCCCATCAGCAGTAGCACTACCACCACCAGAATGACCAGCCGCAGGGCCAGGCTGGCAAAGGCTCGGGCCAAAAAGACTCGTGGTGCCCCAAAGGGAGACAGAAAGACCTGCTCCAGGGTGCCGGTTTCGGCTTCGATCTGTAGATTGATGGCAATGTCGTTGTTGACCGAAATGATCAGACTCCACAGGGCGTAGCCAATCACTACGGCATCGAGGCGATCGCCAAAAGCAAACCCTGGCCCCGCAATGTACTGGGCACTGGCAAACAGCCCATAGAAGACCGCGATGATGATGACAATCCCCGAGATCACCTCCGTGGGGTAGCGAATAAACTGAATCCAGGTGCGCTTGAGTTCGGCGTGCAGCAGATCGATCATGGGGAAACATCCGGCTGGTCGTTGACCAGTTTGAGAAATACCTGGGTGAGGTCGGCGCGATCGCGCTGCACCGAAACTAGCGGCACTGGGCTCAGCGCCCCCAGCAGCTTGTAGAGCGTTTCTGGGGGGCCAGCGTAGGTAATCTGCCTGCCCTGTACCGTCGCCCCCAGCTGGGTCACAGTGTGAATTTGTTGAGGCGACAGGTCGCCCTCCACCTCCAGGTGATAGGTAGAGCTAGAGAACTCCCGCAGCAGGGCTTCGGTAGACTGCTCGGCAATGATCCGTCCCCGGCGAATGATCGCCACTCGGTCAGAAAGTTCTTCGGCCACGTCGAGCTGGTGGGTGGTCAACAGCACGGCTCGACCTTCCTGGGCAATCTGGCGCACCAGGGCTTTGACCATTTCGCTGGCCTCCACATCCAACCCCAGGGTGGGTTCATCCAGCAGCAGCAGCTTGGGGTTGTGGATGAGGGCGACGGCGATCGCCACCTTTTGCTGCATGCCGCGAGAGAGCTTTTGCACCGGGGTCTGGCGTTTTTCCTCCAGCCCAAACCGGGCCAGCAGTTCCAGCCCCCGGCGATGGGCTACCTTGCGGGGCACCTGCCGCAGCACGCCAAAATATTCTAGATTTTCTTCTGGCGTTAGTCGCCAGTACAAGTTGCGGTTGCCCTCCAGCACGGCCCCAATGTGGCGCAGGGCGCGGGGCTGGCGGTGGGGGTCTTCTCCAGCCACGGTAACCTGCCCCTGGGTCGGGCGCACCAGGCCCGCAATCATCTTGATGGTGGTGGTTTTACCGGCCCCGTTGGGTCCCAAAAAGGCCAGCACCTCGCCCTGGCGCAGGGTGAGAGAGACCTGTTGCACCGCTTCAAACCGCTGTTTGCCCCGCCCGTAGACCTTGGAGAGATCGCGAGTATCCAGCATGATGGAGCCCGATAAGGAATTTTCAGCCCAACCATCGGTTGGACGATGAGCAAGTTGCACGAAAGGATTCAGCTCCCAGCGACAGATAAAGTCTTTACTTATCTTAAAGTTTTTGCCGCTTGAAGGGAGGAGGGGGAGTGGAGTAGCAGGATGCTGGTGGGTACTGCCAAGTGCCATAGGCTAGTTACAATTGAGCCAGTATCAGAATGCTGACATTTAGGCAGCTCAACGCACTATGCTCTCAACGAGCGATCAACAAATTTTGGCCAAATTTGCCAGCAAAATTCGCGGACAATTCCCCTCCGCCAGCATTTGGGCTTTTGGCTCGCGGGCCAGAGGCAGTGCTCAGCCAGACTCAGACCTTGATATTTGTGTTGTGGTTGACACCTTAGACCGCACTACTTGGAAGGCCATTAGCGACATCGCTTGGGAGGTTGGCTTTTACCATGATGTAGTCATTACCACGGTCAAATATTCCCGACAACAGTTTGAGTCTAGCCCTTATACAGCCAGCCCTCTGGTTCACAATATCCTCGCAGAGGGTATTGCTGCATGAGTCAAGCAGACAATATTGGCGCTTTGGTTAAGGCGCGACTTCAGCAGGCCCAAAATGCCCTGGATGCTGGGCAGCTTTTATTTGAGCAAGACCTTTATTCTGACTCCATTAATCGTTGCTACTACGCCATGTTTTACGCTGTCTTGGCGCTGCTCGTCACGCGACAGCTTGGCACATCGAAGCATAAAGGGGCAATTTCTTTATTTGATCGCGAGTTCGTCAAGACAGGAATTTTTGACAAAGAGATGTCTATGTGGCTGCATCAAACCTTTGAGCAGCGTTTAGAAGCCGACTATGCCGATCTGATCGAAGCTTCTATAGAAGCAGCTAACGAGTGCTACGTCCAGGCTGAGAATTTTGTGCGCCAAGTGAAGGAGTACTTACAAACCGTATGATCTTCCTTGAACTTACTATTGAAGTATTTACTGTCAAACGTGACCCTCGGGCTCGGTGCCATCCCACGTTTTGAGCAATTTTTGAGCGGCGTGACTGGGAAGAATGCCTGCGATCGCACGGCGCTGAGCTGTACGGCCATCAGGTTGCGCGCCATCGGTAGTGAGCGACGATCGCAAACCGAAGACGACACTACCCTCATGCGCTGGCTGATGGAGGCGCTAGCCTAAATTGAGTTCGGATCCCTTGGTGCAAACGTCCCTACAGTGCCGACATCTGCCAGCGTCAAATACGTCCTCAGTCGTTTAGTTTCTGTCATCAATCTACCCATGGTGGGTATTGTTGAGCCGCCTCAGCCTCAACAATCAAACAGAACAAAACGAGGCTCCAACATCATGGTTCGAACGCTGGCGCTCTGGCTGATCTGGCTCGGCTTTATCGTTTACGTACTGGTTTTTGCCCCTCCTTTACCAGCCGATGCATTTCAGCCCATCCAATCGCTTCTGGATGGACAGATTCCGTCGATCAACCCCGTCCTGCTGTCGTTGTTTGGCCTGGTTGGCATTTGGCTGCTGATCTACAGCAGCCTGATTTTCCCAGACGGCAGAATGCAGTCTCTACCGGCTTGGCTGTTTATGCTGGCGTCGATCGCTACGGGTGTGATTGCGCTGATTCCCTACCTGGCTCTGCGTCAGCCCAACCAGGAGTTTGCAGGTGAACAAGACACCTGGCTCGCCATCCTAAACTCGCGCCTAACTGGGGTAATTTTGACCATCAGCGCGATCGCCATGGTGCTTTTTGCCGTGCTGTGGGGCGACTGGGCTGGCTTTGGGCAAGCGTTCCTGACCAATCGCTTTGTTCACGGTATGAGCATTGCCTTTGGTCTATTTTGTGTGCTGTTCCCCTACCCAACGCTGTTGCAGGACGACATGGCGCGACGGGGGCTATCGCCAAATTCCCAGCTGTTTTGGCTGATAGCCCTGGTGCCCCTGTTTGGCCCCCTTGCCTACCTCTGCCTGCGGCCTGCGCTGCTGGCTCTTCGCTTTCGCAATTCGTGAGGTTGGCTGAGGCTAGCGCTACTGGTTTGGCTCAATCACACCACAGGCCAAGCGATCGCCGCTATCGCCCGATGGGTCGGTGATGTAGTCGTCAGCACCAGAGTGAATAATAATCGCGCTACCGTCGCTATCGAACAGGCTGCGATCGCCCTCCTGAACCGGTCTTTGACCATCATCCTCCTGGGCGGGTCTTTGACCATCGCCCTCTTCCAGCGTAATCAGGTTGGTGGTTACGGTGTAGTCGGCGCTGCCATCGGCCTCAATCCAAATATTGGGCAGGTCTCCAGCGTGGGGGCCGTCTGGGTCCAGCAACCCATGGTCTGCGTCCGTTGGGTTAAAGTGCCCACCGGCAGAAGAAAAATCGGGCGCAGTGCATTCTCCCGTCTCGTGGATATGCAGGCCATGCTGACCGCGCTGGTCGCCGGTTACGGCAGCGTCAAAGCCTTCAACCAGGGTCCGAATTTGAACGCCGTCTTCAACGGAGGTAAATTCAACGGTGCCGACTCGATTGCCCTCTGCATCGAGCAGTTCGGCGGTTGCGTCAGGCTCCGTCTGAGCCGCAGCCGGGAGCGAGAGAGCGGCCAAAACGGCGGTCAGCCCCAGATAGCCTATAAACTTTTTCATGCCAAAAATCCCCTTCAGATTAGGGGTTCATCCTAAAAAGGATGTGGTTGAAGGAGCATCTGACCGCTGAGGGATACCTTCGCCCTGCCCATCGGTTGAGAGGTAGACCTCAGCTGAGCCTAGCTACAGCGATAGCCATACGGTACAGACCTGGCTGCGATCGCCCTTCTGGGCCAATGTTTAACCATCGCCCCTTTGTAGCCCTTTGGGCGGCTGTTTTTGCCTGCGCGTTTCAGTTCTGGTAACCATTCTCAACCCCATCCAGACGCCGGAGATCATAGAGATATGGCGCAGCAAAATTCTGTCACACCGTGCGGAATGGCGCTGTGTCTGACTGAAGTACCGTGATGGTATTGCCTTCATCCATTTCAGACTGTCGTCTCAGGCTAGCAGGCAATTACCGTCTATTCCCCGGCTGCTAGGCCTTGCCCCGCCCGTATCAGGCAGCGGCAGCGAGGTCTAGAGCTGCTCTCAACCCTAAACACCATGAGTATCTCGCTTCGACGTCCAGCCCTGGCTGGGATGATTTTAGTCTCGAATGTTTTAATCGCCTGCACTGCGGGACCGCCGACAGCACCGCAGCCAGAGCCCCCGCCAGCAACCGGTGCAGCCGTCACCGCACCGGCCGCACCGGCGACGGGCTGGGCCGCTATTTTGGGGCCAGTCTCTGCCCCTGAAAACTGGCAGGTTGAGCCCTGCGTGAATGACGTGCTGCTGTGTGTCGAGGCCAATGGCGAGCTAATGGGCACCGTAGAACGGTTTAGCTATCCGGTGAGTGAGGTCAACCTGCCAGAAATCCCGACCCCAGGCGCAGAGCGAGAATTCCTGCAGGCCTGGGTGGCCGACCACTACGGGACGATTGAGCGCGATCGCACCATGGCCGATCCAAACCTCACCTTTACGAGCGAACCGCCGCAGGATATCGCCGTTGGCTCTCTGCCGGGGCTGCGTTACGGCTACACCGTCACCCACCCCAACGGGGCGCTGTTTGACCGGGGAATTGGCTATGTAGCCACCGATGGCGACCAGGTCTATGTATTTGTCACCGGGGTAATTAGCGGTGACCCCACCGGGTCATTTTCCGATGAAGCAGCGGTGGAGGCGTTTGCGCCCCATCTAGACACCATCATTCAAGGATTACAGCTATGAGTGCACCCCATCGGACAATCGCACCGGGTTCTCCCTCGGCCAGGTTTTTGGCCGCCTGGGTTGGGGCCAACCTGGCGGGCGGCTTTGTCGTCGGCTTTTTAGAAAACAACGGCCTGCAGTTTATGGCCACATTGATCCTCACCGGAGCAATTGTGGGGTCATTGCAGTGGTGCGTACTCAGGGTTGTGCTGAGCAGGGGGGGCGGCTTGCGCTGGTGGCCGCTGGCCAGCGCCCTGGGCTGGATCGTCAGCGCCCTGCTGCGATCGCTGATGCAGGGTCTCTATGCCCCAGTGGTCAATGGTCTCTGGCAGACCTTTGGCTTTTGGGAGGTGTTTTGGCTCAATTTGGTCACCGGGCCGCTGATGATCTGGGGCATGGCGATCGCCCAGGGTTTGATCCTGCGTCGCCGTGGTCTCAGTCTCTGGGGCTGGGTGGTGCTCAGTCTGGTGGGCGGTGCCCTACAGGGTGCAGCCAGTGCGGCGCTGTGTGCCGGGTATTGCCCGATTCTGCCTCCGCTGTGGGCAGGCGGCATCGTGGCTGGATTCGGCTGGGCTGTCTACGGTCTGGTCACAGGTCTTTGGTTGGTAGGGCGCAGCTTCGCCCAGGAGACGGTATGAAACGTTTGATGTATTTTGGCCTGGGGTTGGCGCTGGCGGCCACCATTGCCGGGCCGCTGGGAGCGGTGGCGCAGGCGCAGGTTGACCCCACCGCGCAGCAGGTCAACTGGGCCCAGGCCCAGCCGGTGGATTTCGGCGCGCTGCGATCGCACCTGGCCGCCCAAAACTGGCAGGCAGCCGATGCCGAAACGCGGCGAATTTTAGACATCTGGATCCATCCTGGTGGGGATATTCTGGGCACTCCCCTGGCCACCAACATTCCGCCCGAGGTGCTGCAGACCCTCGATCGGCTCTGGGTCGAGGCCAGCGATGGGCGGTTTGGCCTCAGCGTGCAGCAGAAAATCTGGCAGGAGGTGAGGGATCAGAACTCGGTGGATTCGGCGGTGGCGGCTAAAGCGTTCGGCGATCGCGTCGGCTGGACTCGCCCTCCCGGCGTAGAAGATCCCACCTTTATCGCAGGCGAGTGGATGACGGAGCAAGAAATCAACTACTCCCTCGATGCCCCGGTCGGCCATCTGCCCTGGGCAGGGGTGAGCTGGGCGCAGATTTCAGAGATTCTGTCGGTGCAGAGCTGCGGCAGCTGCACCATCGACGCCATGTACCTGCAGGGTGAGCGGTTTACCCGCTACATTCCGTCGCTGTTTAACTGGGTGGCCACAGTGATCGATAGGCCCATGCCGCAGGTGGGCTCGTGGCAGCGGGCGCAGCTGGCCGGGTCGATCGATCTCAGGTCGCTCTACCCCGAGTCGCAGTGCCCGGTGCGGGCGGTGTCGTCGGCGATTAGCCCCAACGGTGCCGTGATTGCGATCGGCAGCTACAGCTACGAGCGCTCCTGCCCCACCCCCGGCGAAAGTGCCCTGGCCCTGTGGAATGCTCAGCGCGGTAACCGGATCATCACCCTGCACCGGGGGCCAGCCCTAGAGGCGTTTTCCCAGGGCAGCCCGGCTCAGGAGCCAGCGACGGAGGGAGACAGAATTGTGGGCGATGTGGCCAATGCCGTCGCCTTCACCCCCGACAGTCAGTACGTGGCCGCAGGCATGTCCTACGGCGTGGTGCGGCTGTGGTCGGCAACGACGGGTGAGCAGGCGCGAATTTTTGAGGGGCATAGGTATGCGGTGCGGGCGATCGCCATCAGCCCGGACGGTCAAACCTTGGCCAGCGCCAGCTCCGACAACACGATCAAGCTCTGGAACCTGCAAACCGGGGAGCTGCTGCGGACAATTCCGACCAACGCCAACGACGGCATGGTACATACCCTGCTGTTTAGCCCCGACTGCCAGCGGCTGGCTACCGCTACCCAGCACAACACCCTACAGCTGTGGAATGCCAGCACCGGGCAGCTGGTGCGCACCCTGGTGAACCGGGCCACCAACCTCTACCCGCCGCTGCCCCTGGCCTTTAGCGGTGACGGCCAGACCCTGGCCACCGCCGACAGCGACAACAGCGTCAAACTCTGGAATGCCCGCACCGGAGCGCGCCAGATTACCCTCAAAGGCCATAGCGCCCCGGTGCTAGACCTGGCCTTTAGCCCAGATTCTCAGCGCCTCGCCACCAGCGACGGCACCACCGCCCGCCTGTGGGATCTGCAAGCCTACGCCACCGATTACACCCTGACCCTCAACCAGAGCGTGGGTCACCCCGTTCAGCCGACCAACCTGGGCGAAATTGCTTTTAGCCCCGATGGGCGAACCCTGGCCACCAGCACCCTGCTGCTGCCCCTGGTCGAAAGTGAGCCAATTCCGCGCCAGGGCCTCACCCTGTGGGATGCGGCGACGGGACAATCCCTGAATCAAATCCACGACGTGGGCCAGTTTCAGTTCAGCCCCGACGGTCGATTTTTACTGGCTAATGGGCAGCGCATGCAGATCTGGCAGCCCTACAATAGCCTGGTGCAATAGTCCCCTGCTGAACAACAGCCCGTATCTACGTAGGGGCAAACGGTTGTTTGCATCCGCTAGGGACAGTGCTTTTTGGGTTTCTACTGTTCTGTAGCGGCCCGTTTTTTGTCTTATCCACTCTGCCCTGTAACCAAATCTGTAACCAGGACTACAAGTCTTATGGGGCTGGCTATGGTGATAAACAACGACCCAATCGAGCTTGTGAGGATTGCGACTATGACTTCTTTTGCCTTCAAAACTAAAACCCTGATGGCGCTGGTGGGCCTGCTGGCCCTCGGCACTACGGCGGTCGGTGCCGTGGCCTGTGCCCCTGTGCCCGACTCTGGGGCTACCTCAGGCGATGCGATCGAATCTCCTGAAATGCCCCCTTCTGGTGAAAACTTGGGCCAGGCAGACGACCTGCTGACGCCAGAAGTGCGAGAAACCATTCTGCAAACCGTCGCCGCCGATGTCGATCGCCCCGTATCTGAGCTGCGCGTTGCCGCCACCGAAACCGCCACCTGGAATGGCTGCATGGGCCTCTACGAACCTAACCAGGCCTGCACGATGATTGCTATTCCTGGTCTGCGGCTGGTGGTGACCGACGGCGATCGCAGCTGGGTCTACCACGCCCGTGAGGATGGCCAAAACGCGGTGCAAAACCCCACCGCCAGCGGCAGTCAGAACGGCCTGATTCCTGACTTTATTCCCCCTCAGCCCAATGAAAACCCTAATGAAACCCCGGACGAATACGTCTTTCGTTCATTGGTCAGCGGCGGGCTGGCCGGGAGACAGCAGGCCATAACCCTGTTCAGCGATGGGCGCCTGGTAGAAACCGAAGGGGCTACCGTGGTGTCTGAAAGCCAGGTGACTCCTGAGCAGCTAGCCGCCTTTCAGCAGGTGCTAGAAGACCAGCGCTTCCCCAACCTCGATCAGGTGCGTTACATCACCGATGCTGCGTTTGCCGACTATCCCACCGTGCAGCTATCGACTGGATACAGCCGGACCGAATACATCGACCTGGCTTTAGACAATACCCCCACCGCCCTACAGGCCGTGGTGGAGGCCTGGGACAATCTGGTTGCCGAGGCCCAGTAGGCTAATCGCAGGTTAACACCTTGGGATTGAGAAGCCCTGTATTGAGGGCGAACAGTCGTTCGCCCTCAATACAGGGTGTGGGCTTTAGCTCAGGATGATCCAGTTCGGCCTTCCATTACATCCCCTCATCACAACCCAACTGCCGATGAAACTTTTGAATGTTTTGATGACGCTGGCCTTCAGCACAGTCTTGCTGGCCAGCTGCAGCGATCGCACCCCCAGCCCTGAACCACCCCTCGCCAACCCCGACGACACCCTGGCGCAGCCCTTTGATACCTTCATGTCACCCAATGTTGAGTTTGAGGTGACAGCCGAGGCGGGCACCTGCCCAGAAACCGTCAGCCTGTGGGAATTTGGCCTGGGCTTTGAGGGCGGTGCCGACCATACTGTGGTGCCCGATTTTGCCCCCATCGTGATCGGCTCCCCCGAAATTGTCAGCTCAGAAGAGCGGCGAGTTGTCTACGCCGCCCCCCTCGCCACAGACTTTGCCGACTGCACTGGCACCGCCACTTCAGACTACCTGAGCATGTATGCCTTCCAGTTTGGCGACGGAACCGCGCGGTTTGAGCTAGACCTGCGGGGCGACGACGGCTTCCGCGAAATTCGCTGTGCCGATATTTCAGCCAATCGTCCCTACATTCACTGGCGCGCCGCCGAGTAAACCCAGGGCGCTGGAGCGATTAGCAGCCTGCGTCGCCCTGCACAGGAATGGTCAGGGTGTCGCCGTTCTGCTGAAGCTGTAGGGTGCCTTCGACCGCGATCGATTCGATTTCTCCCGGTTCGCCGAGGGTGGTATCGACCTGGAGCTGAAGGTCATCGTCCTGACTGACAAAGGTTTGAGCGGTCTGCTGCCCGTAGAACTCCTCCCCTGCCGCCGCCGTACGCTGAAAGCGCACAAACTCACCGTTGATTTTCATCAGGGTAAAGCCGTCGTCGGGGGGCTGAGCCATGCCGTTAAAGAATATAAACCCCTCTGGTGGTGACCCCTCGGACTGCTGCCAGAGAGTCATGCCGCAGCCACCGCCGCCCTGGGCAAACAGCTCATCCACCGTAAATGAATCGACCTCCAGGGTGTCTGCCTGGGGCATGGTACCGGGGGCTGCGTCATCTGTCTCAGCTGATTCGGGTGCGGGCGATGGCGGATTAGCCGTACCGTCCTCAGCAGGTTCGACAGTGGGTGTGCAGGCCACCAGACCTGCCACCAGCAAAGCAGTCAGCGGCAGCGATCGCATGCCCATGGCTGCGCCTAAAATCGCTGGCCAATGAAGACCGATCGCACCTCACCGTTGCGGCGAATCACTGCCTCCTCGTTGGAGACTGACACCAGGCTCCAGCCGCTGCTGCCCACGCGCTCGCCAATGTAAACCCGCTGCGAAACACCGTTGATCTCAAACAGAGCCGCCGAGCGATCGCCCAGTTCTAAAATGCCCACCAGGGTATGAATGGGGCTGGCCGCCGCCTGGGGAGGGGCGGTAGGAGCCACCGGAGCAGGCGCAGGGGAACCGGGCTGGGGAACCAGGGCTGGGGGTCCAGCGGCAGGCG
>PYER01000224.1 GCA_003017855.1 filamentous cyanobacterium CCT1 | reverse complement strand
GGGCGCGGCGGTCGACTTCCTGACTTTTGAGGGTGAGGGACTGCCGCCAGCGTTCGGCGCGCTCAATTTCTTGCTCCAGGGCTTCGGGGGTGACGCCGTAGGCCAGGTAGTGCTCGACCAGGTCCAGCACCCAGGAGGTGGCATCCTGCACAGACACAATCTGGTTGAGGTTGTCAAGCTCGATCAGCACCAGGTTGCCTTCTTGAAAGGCCAGCAGGCGCGTGGTTTCAACGATGCGCTCTGCCGACAGTAGTGTCCATGTCGATTCAGAGGTCTGTTCGGCCAGCAGTAGAAGTTCTGCACCGCCCAGGAATGCCTTTTTTTGAACCTTGGCCAGGTATTGCATTAGCTGTCGAAATCCATACCCCTATGGCACGAGTATAGCTGCTGAACTCTATATTTCAGAGTGGGGGCCGCCTGGGTCACAAGGATTTGAGCAGGCTGGTTGGCGCAGAACAGAGTCAATCGCCTGAGCGGGCAAGCTCGGGCGGCTAGCTCGTTGCCACCGCCCAACATTTTGGATTTCTGCATTCTGGCGGAGGTGAGGGCTGCTATGACCAGTTGGGTGGCTACTGACCGCAAAAATACGGAATTTGAAGCCTGCTGCCGTACATTTTTTGTAAACAAACTAAGTTATCCCGCCGATGCGGCCACCCTTGTCGCTCATTAAAATCGAGTTATTATACAAAGCGTTATAGTTTTCAGGCTTGTGATTCAGACGACGTTCTGCACATCCTGGAAATGGCCACGGTTCGACCTATCAGAGTGCGCTACCATGTCAAACCTTGAGCAGACCATTGAGAGAATGTTTGCGGCCCGCCGCCTAACTCGCAATGACCAGCAGCAGCTAATGGCCATGTTTTCCCAGCGGGATTTAAGCCCCAAAGATGCGGCCCTCATTAATCGAGTGTATGAGGCGCTGAGCCAGGGAAGACTGCGGGTAGTTGATTAGGGCCTGTTACTTGTTATTCATGAATTGATGATGGCCCAAAAATCGGTGATTGCAGCCCCTGGCTTTCTGCCGAGCGTGGCAACGCTGATGGGGTAAGGGCTGTAGCCAAAATTGCTGACCACATGATCTGCGGTAGGGCGAGTGCCTCAGGAGCACTACCTTTGCAGGCGAAGTTTTGGCCAGAGTTATGTTCTCCCGCTCGTTTCCTTTATGCATCACTGGTGTTGGGCACTGTCTTTGCAGGCGTAGCCTGGGCCAGACAGAGGCGTCGGGGACTGCAGCGGCCCGAATCAAGTTGGGCAGGGCCAATTCGAGTTAAGATCTCCACGACGTTAACTATCGTAGGGTCATGGCAGACACTCCCAATACCTCCCCTGAGAAACCTAAAAAGAAGATCATTACTGTGGGAGAAAAGAGCGGCGGTGAGCGCAGCACCGGAGAGCGCCGTGACGGCAACAAAGGCCGACGCGGTGGCCGAGGCCGCGATCGCGATGAGCGCGATCGCAAACCGGCGATTCCCCCCGCCCTAATGCGCGGCCCCAAACCCAAGCCCAAAGCTGAAGAAGTGCCCGAGGAACCCGTGGCCGAAGAAGCAATAGCTGAAGAGCCCGTGACTGAGGAGGCTGTAGCTGAAACCGCGGTGGCTGAAGAGTCTGTCGCTGAAGCGGCTGTAGCTGAAGAAGTGGTGGCTGAAGAGTCCATTCCTGAAGAACCTGTCGCTAAACAGTCCGTCGCTGGTGCAGCTGTCGCTGAAGAGCCTGTCACTGGTGCAGCTGTCGCTGAAGAGCCTGTCGCTGAGGAAGCAACCCCTGAAGAGGCTGGGGCTGAAGCTGAGGCACCCACCCCTGAACCGGCTGCTGAGGCCACCTCTGAGGCGGCTGATTCTGATACTGAAACCCCTTCGGCATAGGCCCCCTCGCTCGTTTACT
The DNA here is from genome assembly GCA_003017855.1 of filamentous cyanobacterium CCT1. GTDB lineage: Bacteria > Cyanobacteriota > Cyanobacteriia > Phormidesmidales > Phormidesmidaceae > Nodosilinea. The sequence goes on along the minus strand of PYER01000224.1, from coordinate 9,070 downwards.
CAGACGATTGATCAGAAGCCTCGGTAGCCTGGCCTGCCGGGGCTTCTGCTAATTCTAAGTATTGGCTGTCAACCAAAAACGCCCCTTTGTCGAACTTGATGCCCCAATAGCCACCGGGTCGGCGGCTTTGAATGATGCCCTCTGCCCCTACCGGAAGGGTGTCAGCAGGGCGCAGCATGGGCATGGGGTCGGCGGTTTTGAAGTAGGGCGGGCAAGAGATCAGTCGAACGCGATCGCCGACGGTAAATTCAGCTGTCATGGCAACCTTTGAAACAGGGCAGAACTCAACCAGTAGGAGCAGAGCAGGTGCAGTTGGGATATGCTCACAGCTTCCCCTTAAACCGTAGCTTACTCTGGCTCGCTCGATGCCCTTCTAAGCCGAGTCAAGCGTCTATTGACAACCTTGGCGCAGGCGGCTGAGTCAAGTGAGTTTTAGGGTGGTCTGGAGCACTGGTTTCGCTAGCGCCAAGGGTGATCAGTGCCGCTTTTTGGGCCTCGGTTAGCCCCGTTATGCCGGTAATTGTCATGCCTTCGTAGGGGCGGGGCACCCGCAGCGTTTGCTCGTGGCAGTAGATAAAGCCGTCGGGGGTGGGCAACTTGCTCCAGACCTGAATGGTTTCGTCCTGGCTGCAGCTGATCAGGCGATCGCCGTCGGCGCTGAAGGTGACGTAACGCACCCACTTGTCGTGGCCGCAGAGAGTTTGGTGACAGCGGCGGCTGGGCAGGTGCCAGAGCTTAATGGTCGTGTCGCCACCGCAGCTGGCCAGCCACTGGCCGTCGGGGCTAAAGGCAACCGCCAGTACCAAACTGGGGTGAGTACCGATGACGGTGCGATGGCCCAGCTTGAGGTCCCACAGCATGACGTAGCCGTTGGAGCCGCCGCTGGACAAAAATCGACCGTCGGGGCTAAAGGCCAGGCCCCGTACCCAGCTGCCCTCGCAGGGCAGGGTTTGTAGGCAGGTTTGGGTAGCAATATCCCACAGGCGCACGGTTTGGTCCTGGCTGCCGCTGGCCAGGCGGCGACCGTCGGGGCTAATTGCCAGGGTCCATACGCCGCTGGTGTGGTCGGTCAGAACGCCGCGGCTAGCGCGGCTGTTGAGATCCCACAGGCGAATGGTGCCATCGAGGCTGCCGCTGGCCAGCAGGTCGCCCTGGGGACAAAAGGCCAGCGCCCAAACCTCATGGCGGTGGTCGGTCCAGGTGGCGTGACAGGTTCCGGTTTCGCTGGCCCACAGGCGCACGGTGCGATCGTCGCCGCCGCTGGCAATCCAGCGGCCATCGAGGCTGACGGCGACGGCGAATATCCAGCCCTCGTGTCCTTCAAAGGCTCGGGGAGCGGCCTGCTTGGTGAGGGGCCACAGGCGCACCTGGCGATCTTGCCCGCCGCTGACCAGGTAATGTCCTTGGGGGTGCAGCGCCACTGACCACACACCGCTGTTGTGGCCGCGCAGCACCCGCAGAGCCTGGTGGGTTTGACTATCCCACAGCCGCACAGACTGGTCTTCGCTGGCGCTGGCCAGGGTGCGACCATCGGGGCTAAAGGCCACGTTTGAGATCCAGCTGCTGTGACCCTTGAAGGCCCAGTTCACCTGTCCCGTTTGCCAGGTCCAGAGGCGAATGGTCTGGTCATCGCCGCCGCTGGCCAGATAGCGACCATCGGGGCTGAAGGCTACCGATCGCACCGCCTGAGTATGACCCTGGGGCGATCGCACCAGCGAGTCGGTCTGTAACCGCTGCCGCTGCCGTTGGGTTGCCACGTCCCAAACATGTATGCTGCCGGCCTGGTGACCGCTGGCCAGGGTGTGGCCGTCGGGGCTGAAGGCAATGGACCACACGGGTGATCCGGCAGCCATCACGGTGCTGTGGTCGCTAGCTGAATCTCTGCCCAATTGCCACAGCCGCAGGGTGCCATCGTAGCTACCGCTGACCAGCTGGTGGCCGGTTAGGGCTAGTGTGCGATCGCCGCTAAGGTAACCCTGGGGGGCAAAGGATACCGATCGCACCTCATCGGTATGACCGCTGAGACAGTAGATTAGGGTGCGGGTACGCACATCCCAAACTCGAATCTGGTGATCTTCGCAGCCGCTGGCGAGGTAGCGCCCGTCGGGGCTAAAGGCCAGCGAAAAGACCCGGCTGGAGGAATCTTTGAGCTGGCCGTAGCGATCGCCTGTGGCTAGATTCCACAGGTCGATGGTGCCGTTGGCGCTGCTGGCCAGGGTCTGGTTGTCGGGGCTAAAGGTGACCGCCCAGCACCAGCCGTCCTGGGCGTGCAGGGTGAGCACGGGCTGGGCATCGCTGACCCGCCACAGGTGAATTTCGTAGCTGACATCGCTGGCGGCCAGCAGCTCGCCGTCGGGGCTGAAGGCAATGGCGAGCACCTGGCTGAAGGTGTCTTTAAACACCGATCGCGCTAAGTTTGCCCCCGCAAAGTTGGTCTGGTGCAGAACGCTGTCCTGCAGGTAGGCCTGCCAGATTGTTTGCTCAGAAAAATCCCAGCCTGCTAGCGGTATCTGGGCCTGCTGGAGCAGGTTGAGCAGGTTGCCGCAGGCGTAGCTGGGCAGGTGCTGACCGCGCCAGGCCGCCAGGTGATGGCGCAAATGGTCGCTCAGGTCGCCGGGCCGCAGTCGCTGCTGTAGCCGTTCTAGTACGGGCTGCAAAATGAGGCGGGTCTGGCTGTCACGCAGGTAGTCTTTGGTCTGAGCCAAAATTAGGGGATGGCTGTGCAACAGGCTGGCGCTGGTGGTAGGGGCGGCCAAAATGACCCAGCTGATCTGCTCCACCAGCCAGTCGGTCATGTATTCCATCACCACGGGCTGGAGGGTAAAGCGGGTGGGGCTGGCCCTGGGGGTATCGCGCTCGATCAGCGATCGCCGCTCCAGGCTGGTGAGGGCTTCGATCAGATCGCCTAGGGCGAGGGGGGCCACCAGGTCGGCACGCACCTGGGCCAGGGTGACGGGTTCGCGGTAAATGGCGAGCCAGGCCATCACCTGCTGCTCTACGGGCGAGAGCCGATCGAGCTGGTGGGTGAGCAGGTCGCGAATATCTCCAAATACCGAGTCTCCCTGGCTCAGAACCTGCACGAACGGCTCTAGCTGACCGTCAAAACAGTCCTGCACCACGGCGGCGACCATCTTGAGAGCGAGGGGGTTGCCCGCGTAGTGATTGATCAGGTGCTGCCACTCGTCGGGGGTGCCGGTAAATTTTCCCCTGGCCTGAACAATCGTCTGACCCACGGGCGACGGCAGCCCCCGCAGCCGCAGCGATCGCACCGGTAGGGTTTCGCCTTCGTGCTGGGCAATCTCTTTGATTTTTTCGCGGCTGGTGAGCACAATGGTGCTCTGGTGCTCAACGTTGCCCAGACTGGCAAAGAGCTGGCCGTAGTTCTCGTAACCGGGCAGATAGGTGCCGGTGCGATCGCGCGGCTGCAGAATGGTTTCACCGTTGTCGAGCACCAGCAGGCAGCGGTGCTGGCGCAGCTGATCGAGCAGCGATCGCAGCAGGCCATCAAATTCTGCCCCAGAGGACTCGGGCACCGCCGCCGAGAGCACCCCCAGCAGCTCTTTCAGCAGGTCGTTGACCGGGGGGGCGTGGCGCAGCGATCGCCAGATCACCACCTCAAAATGTTCCTGCACCTGCTGGGCCAGCTTCACCGCCAGGGTGGTTTTGCCCATACCCCCCATGCCAAACAGCCCCACCAACCGACAGCGCTGCCCTGCGGTGCCATCGGTACTGAGGGAATTTTCGCTCAAGATCCAGTGCTGGAGCTGGGCGAGTTCGTCGGTGCGGCCATAGAAATGGGTGGCGGCGGCGGCATCGCCCCAGTCGCGGCGGTGGAGTGGGGCCAAAGGGGCGATGGCCTGCCCCAGCGGTGCAGTCTGAGGGAACAGACCTCGCTGCTGTCGAGTCAGCACCTCCCGTAGGTTACGCTTCGTAACCTTTTCGTCCAGATTTTCCGACAGGCACTGCCACAGCTCAGCGCCAATTTGCCGGATGTAGCCGACCTCGTAACCCAGCGCCAGGGCCGTGGCCTGGTAGGTGCGATCGTTCCAGGCCTGCTGAAATAGAGCCGCCTGCACCGGGTTCAGCGCACCCATCCCGCGCTCGGCCAAAACCCGATTAACCAGTCTTAGCGCATCGTCGGCGGTCATGGCTGTGTATCCAAGATTACTGGCTGCTCTGGAACTTAGGCTGCATGGGGCATAGCGGCCTTTCGCTGAGGCGATCCTAGCCAAGCCTTATCTCCAACTTTGTGCCATAGGCAACATTTTGCCGAGCCAGCCTGTTTCCCCTGCCCAGAAACGCACGTTTGGCGAACTTTTCTCGAACCTCAGTTCTCGGGCGGCATTGGTAATCTCTCTTTAACGTTAGGCAACGTTCCACAACACTGAGCCCGCGCTCAAAGCTCCGTTCTCAAATCGCTTCCAATAGAAAAAGAGGTTCAGCCGCCTTTCTTCTTCAGAAAAAGGGGGCCGAGGATGGGCTAGAGCGCTTCATCTTGATTGTCCTTTGCTCTCATTTCAGGAGAACCCCATGCGCAACCCCACGTTTCAGGTGACCCGACGCCAGATGGTTCGGGGCTTGCTGGCCACGGGTGCCTTTGGCCTGACGGTCAAGCTCAGCGCCTGCGGCAATGCCCCGACGGCATCGGGCGGCGATACGTTGACGGCTGGCTTTATTTACGTTGGCCCCAAGGACGACTATGGCTACAACCAGGCCCACGCCGAAGGGCGCGCCAGCCTGGACGGAATGGATGGGGTGAAAACTTCCGAAGAGGCCAGCGTGCCTGAGACCAACGCGGTGCAGGAAACCATCCGCAGCATGATCGATCTGGATGGGGCTACCGCGATTTTTGCCACCTCCTTTGGCTACTTTGACCCCCACGTATTGGCTCTGGCGCAGGACTTTCCCGAGGTGCAGTTTTTCCACTGCGGCGGGCTTTACCAGGAGGGCGTGCACCCCGAGAACGTGGGCAGCTACTTTGGTTACATCGACGAAGCTCAGTACGTAGCGGGGGTGGTCGCGGCCCATGCCTCCAGCAGCAAGCGGTTGGGGTTCATTGCTGCCAAACCCATTCCCCAGGTGCTGCGCAACGTCAACAGCTTTACCCTGGGGGCTCGCAGCATCGACCCTAGCGTGACCACCCAGGTAATCTTTACCGGCGACTGGGCCGACCCGGTGCGCGAGGCCGAGGCCGCCAACAGCATGGCCGACCAGGGGGTAGACGTGCTCACCTGCCACGTTGACAGCCCCAAGGTGGTGATTGAAACCGCCGAACGGCGCGGCATTTTTGCCTCGGGCTACCACGCCAATCAGGCCGAACTGGCTCCCCAGGGCTACCTCACCGGGGCCGAGTGGGACTGGTCAAACGTTTACAACAACTACATCACGATGATGCAGGAGGGTAAAACCCTCATGAACGGCGGCATTCCCCATCTGGTGCGGGGCGGCTTCAAAGACGGTTTTCTAAAGCTGTCGCCCTACGGACCAGGGGTGAGTGCCTCAGCCCAGGAGGCAGCAGAGGCCGCTAAAGCCCAGCTCATCTCTGGCGAACTGGTAATTTACAAAGGCGAAATTAAAGACAACCAGGGCAAAGTCGCGATCGCGGGCGGCAAAGAACTTGGCCAAACGGCAGTGGAGCTGGAGCAGATGAACTGGCTGGCGGAAGGGGTGATGGGGAGCGTGGGGTAGATGGGTGGATGGGTGGATGGGTAGGTGAGTAAGTGAGCCGTAGGGTGGGCATTGCCCACCATCCCCTGACGACCTTTGACCCACTGCTGAGCGCTGGTCGCTATTTACCCAAAACCTCCAAAACTATTCATCATTCGGCATCCTTCCCTTTCAACACAACCACGCTATTCAAAATTTGGTGAGCAAAGGAGCAGAGTTATGAGCGATCGCTGGCGAAGTCTTCTCGAAAAAATCTGCATTCCGGTTGGGGCTCTGGTGGCAGCCCTGGTGATCTTCGGCCTATTTTGCGCCCTGGCTGGGGCGAACCCCTTTGGGGTCTACTACTCGATCTATCGGGCCGCCTTCGGCAGCTGGAGTTCGTTTCAAAACACGCTAATTCAAGCGTCGCCGCTGATGTTGAGCGCGCTGTGTACGGCGCTGCCGGCGCGGCTGGGGCTGGTGATTATCGGCAACGAGGGGGCGCTGGTGCTAGGGGGGCTGGCGGCAGTAGCCGGTGGTCTTACCCTGGGTGGCTGGGGGTTGCCCACCCCTGGGGTGCAGCTGGGTATGGCGCTAGCGGGCATGTTAGTGGGCGGCATCTGGATTGCCATTGTTGGGGCACTGCGGCACTACCGGGCGGTCAACGAGACCATTAGCAGCCTGCTGATGAACTACATCGCGATCGCGCTGCTCAACCACATGGTCAATGGCCCCATGAAGGACCCCAGCTCCCTCAACAAGCCCTCGACCTTTCCCATTCCTGAGATGCACATGTTGGGCAATCTGCCCGGCAGTCGGGTGCACTACGGGCTGGTGCTGGGGCTGGTGGCCTGCGGTCTAGCCTACTTTTTGATTCAGCGCACTACCTTTGGCTTTGCGGCGCGCACCGCCGGGGGTAATGTGCGGGCGGCGCGGGTGGCGGGGCTGCCCGTGGGCAAGCTCACCCTGGCGATCTGCTTTTTGGGCGGGGCCTGCGCCGGGCTAGCGGGCATGGTTGAGGTGGCGGCGGTGCACGGTCGAGCCAACGAATCGCTGAACGCCAACTACGGCTATGGCGGCGTGCTAGTAGCTTTCATCGCTCGCCACAATCCGCTCGCGGCCAGCCTGGTGGCGCTTTTGCTGGGCGGCATTCTGGCCAGCGGCGGCATTCTCCAGCGTAGCCACGGCCTGCCCGATGCCACGGTGATGGTATTCCAGGGCATTGTGTTTCTCTCGGTACTCTACAGCGACTCGCTCTACGGCAAGCTGCCGATCTTCAAGGCGCGCCCGCCCAAAGTAAGGCCTGCGCCTCCAATGGCAACAGCTACGCCAGTTTAGAGGGCTTCATTTGTCAGACAAGCGTTCAAACGTTCGATCGTTTTCAAGCTCTATTGATCTCCTAAATCCAGATGACTCTGGCTATAAGCGATAGGGTTACCAACCTTTTAGAAGTATAGAGAGCCTTTGCATCCAGCTCTCCTTTTGCCTAGACAGAAGGAGCTGGGAGAGGAGGGGCAGGAGTTCACCCCTGATTAGTCACTTAAACGTTTTCAAGCACATGTCTTCAATCACACCTATGGAGCGTGAGAACCATGGCCAGTGAAGCCTTAGGGTGGTGGGGCATTCCCCTCGCCATTCTTGCCGGAACCCTGCGGGGGAGTGCCCCATTTCTGTTTGTCAGCCTGGGGGAATGTTTGACCGAGAAAAGCGGCAAGATCAACCTGGGCCTGGAGGGCACCCTGCTGATGGGGGCGATGAGCGCCTACGCCGTGTCGTACCTGACCGGGTCGCCCTGGCTGGGGGTCATTGTGGCGGGCATCGCAGGAATGTTTTTGGGTGTAATTCACGGCTGGCTGTCGCAGCAGCCCCGGGTGAATGACGTGGCGGTGGGCATCGCTATGATTATCTTTGGCAGCGGCCTGGCGTTCTTTTTGGGGAAGCCCTTCATTCAGCCCTCGGCCCCCCAGCTGCCGGTAATTTCGCTGGGGGCCTGGAGTCAGATGCCCCAGGTGCAGTCGGCGCTGCAAATTAGCCCGCTGTTTTTGGCGGGGGTGGCGATCGCGCCCCTGATGCAGTGGTTCTTTCGCTCTAGCCGCTGGGGCCTGCTGGTGCGGGCGGTGGGCGACAGCCCCGATGCCGCCCGGGCGATGGGCATTTCAATTTTTAAGGTGCGGATGGCCAGCATTGTGGCGGGCAGCTTTTTGGCTGGGATTGGCGGGGCGTCGCTGTCGCTGTTTTACCCCGGCAGCTGGTCGGAGCGGATTTCGAGCGGTCAGGGCCTGATGGCGGTGGCCCTGGTAATTTTTGCTCGCTGGAGTCCGGTGCAGTGTCTCTACGCCTCGCTGCTGTTTGGCGGTGCCCAGGCGATCGGCCCGGCCCTGCAATCGGTGGGCATCGACGCTTACTACTATTTGTTCAATGCGTCACCGTACATTCTGACGCTAATCATTATGATCGTCACCTGTTCGCCGAAGCGGACGCTGACGGGTGCCCCAGGGGCATTGGGACAGGCACAGGAGTAGTCCCATCGCCCCAAGCCTTCCTACCATCATCGTGTGTCTTCAACGCTGTAAGTCATCAACGTCCGATCGCAATGGAGAGTAACCATGGGAGTTTTTGTTGAAGCTGAGCCGTACCCCTACCCCTACAACGGCGATCTGCGGCCTGAGAATACGGCGCTGATTGTGATTGACATGCAGACCGACTTTTGCGGCATCGGCGGCTATGTCGACAAAATGGGCTACGACCTGGCCCTCACCCGCGCCCCGATTGCGCCCATTGCCAAACTGCTGGGAGTGCTGCGCGATCGCCATTTCACCATCATCCACACCCGCGAGGGCCATCGCCTTGACTTGGCAGACCTGCCGGAGAATAAGCAGTGGCGATCGCGCCAGATCGGCGCAGGCATTGGTGACCCCGGCCCCTGTGGCCGCATTCTGGTGCGCGGCGAACCCGGCTGGGAAATCATCCCCGAACTGCAGCCCCTGCCCGGCGAAGTGGTAATCGACAAACCCGGCAAAGGCTCCTTCTACGCCACCGACCTGGATCTGGTTCTGCATCGCAGAGGCATTCAGAACATCATTCTCTCGGGCATTACCACCGATGTCTGCGTCCACACCACCATGCGCGACGCCAACGATCGCGGCTATGAGTGCTTGCTGCTGTCGGACTGCACAGGCGCGACGGACTACGGCAACCACCTAGCAGCGCTGAAGATGGTCAAAATGCAGGGCGGCGTGTTTGGCGCGGTGGCCCATTCCGAAGCGCTGATCGAGGCGTTGGCCTAGGCCGCGATAGGTGATCTGAGCTGGACGTGGGTCAATGGTGGGCATTGCCCACCCTACGACAGCCGTAGCTCCTACCTACCTACCCCCTTTCTCCCTGCAGGAGACGCTAACGCGTTGGCGAAGCCTGTCCACAGGAC
>PYER01000223.1 GCA_003017855.1 filamentous cyanobacterium CCT1 | reverse complement strand
CTCAACTACCTGGGCGACCTGCTGCGTCTGGATCTGGGGTCTTCCCTGGCCACCCAGGGGCAGACGGTGTGGCAGATCATTGGGGCGCACTTTCCGGCGACGGTAGAGCTGACGGTGTGCGGCATGATTGTGGCGACCCTGGTGGGGGTGGGGGTGGGGGCTCTAGCGGCCTCGCGGCCCAACTCGCCGCTCGATGCCGGGGGACGGCTGTTTGGCATCATTACCTACGCCATTCCGATGTACTGGTTTGGCATGATTTTGCAGCTCATCTTTGCGGTGCAGCTGCGCTGGTTCCCCATTGGCACTCGCTACCCGCTGCGGGCCACCCCGCCCGACGGGCCGACCGGGCTTTACCTACTCGACAGCCTGCTCTCGCTAGATTTTGGCGCGTTTGCCACCACCCTCTACTACCTGGCGCTGCCCAGCCTGACCTTAGGCATTCTGATTAGCGGCGTGTTTGAGCGCATGGTGCGGGTCAACCTCAAGCAAACCCTGGCGGCAGACTATGTGGAAGCGGCGCGGGCGCGGGGCATTCCCGAGCGGCGGATTGTGCTGGTGCACGCCCTCAGAAACGCGATGATTCCGGTGATTACCATTCTGGGGCTGACCTTTGCGGCCATGCTGGGGGGCGCGGTGCTAACAGAGGTAACGTTCTCGTGGCCGGGTTTGGCTAACCGCCTGTATGAAGCAATTAGCCAGCGCGACTACCCGGTGGTGCAGGGGCTGATGGTGTTTTTTGCCATGATTGTGGCGGTGATCAGCATTGCGATCGATATTTTGAATGCCTATATCGATCCGCGCATTCGCTATTAGGGACCTGATGCAGCGAGACGGTGCTGCCTGATGCTCGTGGAGACCCCCCCACGCCGGAGGAGTGTAGCTAACGGAGATTTTATAGATTAGGGTATGGCATAACCAAGTTACGCAGTCGATCGGGGGCTGTAGCTGAAGCTGTGCCGCCAAAAGCGGTGCTGCTGCTGATCGCCGGCCCAATCCCCTAATTCGTTAAGCTAAGTTGCTGACTTGACCCTGCATGGGGCAAACCTGATGCCCGCAACCCTGCTAGCACAATTTAGCCGTCGTCGTTTCAGGTAAAAGGAATGCGTCGCCTACTAGCCAGAGCACCTTTACGACTTGTGCTGGTTGTTCCGTTTGTGGTGCAGGTGGCGGCGGCGGTAGGCCTGACAGCGTGGCTATCAATTCGCAATGGGCAGCAGGCGGTGAACCAGGTTACTCGCCAGCTGCGCCAGGAGACCACCGCGCGGATTAGCCACCAGGTCAGAGATCTGCTGTTGACGGCGCAAATCGTCAATAACCTGAGCGTGGAAGCGATTCAGCGAGAAAACCTAGACCTGAGCAATATCCGCTCGGTGGAAGACCTCTACTGGGACTACATCAATACGTTTGGAACGATTCAGGGACTGGGGCTGGGCAACTCGTCGGGTCACATTCTGGCCATGTTTCAGCGCCTCGAGCAGGGCGAAACTCGCTATGTTCTGGAGTACTTTAACGCCGAAAGCCAGGGCAAGTACGTCAGTCTACAGCTGAACAGCCAGCGTCAAATTGCGCGCTCGTCTACGTTCGATCGCGCTGTTGATGCCAGAGAGCGCCCCTGGTACAAAGCGGCTGTAGCCGCCAAAGGGCCGGTTTGGACAGACGTTTACACCTCTATTAGCGCGATGGAAGGCCACTCTTTGGCCATCAATGCGGCTCAGCCCGTCTACGGTAATGACGGACAGCTACAGGGGGTGGCCAGCGTCATTTTGAACCTGGGCCAAATCAGTCAGCTGCTCGATGCGATCGCCTTTAGCCCCTCGGGCCAAATCTACATCATTGAGGCGAACGGTGATTTGGTGGGCAGCTCTGACGGCGACAATCCGGTTGTAGTTAATGGCGAGAGGGTTAGCCGTTTGCCCGCCGTTGAGAGCGAGAATGAGCTGATTCGCGCCTCGGCGGCCTATCTAAATGCGGCTTTAGACGGTGGTTTTGGCTCAGTCAACGCGCCGCTGCAGCTGAACTTTAAGCTGGATGGCGAGCGACAGTTTCTGCAAATTACGCCGATTCAGACGGATGGTCTGCGGTGGTTTGTGGTGGTGGTTGCGCCCGAATCTGACTTTATGGAGCAGATTTATGCCAATACTCGCAACACGATTTGGCTTTGCCTGGGGGCGTTCGCGCTGGCGACGGGGGTGAGTATTGTTACGGCTCGCCGAATTACTAATCCGCTGCTGCAGCTCAACCAGGCCGCCAAAGACATTGCTCGCGGCAATTTAGACCGGGGGAAAAACCGGGTTGTGGCGATTTCACCTCACACCCGTGAGGTGGGCGAATTGGCTGACTCATTCAGCCAGATGACCGAACAGCTGCAGTCTTCGTTTGGTCAACTGCGCAACTTAAATGCTGAGCTGGCGAGCAGCGAGAGTCGGCTAAAACAGTTTTTAGATGCTCTACCCGTTGGGGCTTCGGTATACGACGCCACGGGTCAAATGACCTACCTCAACCAGGTCGGTAAGCGATTGCTGGGCGTTCGCGACATTCCCAATACCGGAATTGAGCAGCTGGCTGAAATCTTTCAGGTGTACCGAGCGGGCACGCGGGTACCCTACCCAGTGGCCGAGATGCCGATCGCGCGATCGCTGCAGGACAAGACCACCTACATCGACGATATAGAACTCCACCGCGCCGATCGCGTGATTCCGCTTGAGGTGTGGGGAGCGCCGATTGTGGACGAGCAGGGTCAGGTGATCTTTGCGATCGCAGCCTTTCAAGATATCAGCGATCGCAAAGCCACCGAGAGCGCCCTAAACCGACAGCGCGATTTCAACCAGCTGGTGGCCGAAATCACCAGTCGATTTGTCGATATTAGCCCCGCCAGTTTAGATATCGAAATCGAACGGGCTCTACAAGATATCTGTCAGGTGACGGGCGTCGATACCAGCTTTATCTTTCAGTTTGATGAAACCACCCAAACCCTCAATTTGACCCATGAGTGGAGACAGGCCGACTGTGCCTGCGAAAGCCCGCTGTCCGAGCGCATTCCCTTCTCTGCCCTTCCCTGGACTGTGGCCCGGCTGAGGCAGCGGCAAATCCTGCGGGTTTCCCGACTGGCTGAGGTGCCTGCGGCCACTGATCGAGCCAGCTGGCGGCAGTTCAACGTCGTCGCTGTTCTGGCCGTTCCCCTGGTGCAGCGATCCGAGGTCACCGGGTTTATGGGCTTTGCCTCTGGCCGCGAAGCGCTCAGGTGGCAGGACGAGATCGTTCAGCTCATTCAGGTGATGGGTCAAACCTTTGCCAATGCCCAGGGGAGCGCCCAGGATGAACTGCAGCTGATCATGGGAGAGGAGCGCCTGCGGATAGCTCTGAAGGCGGCCAATATGGGCATTTGGGACTGGGATATTGCTAGCGATCGCCTGGTTTGGGACGATCGCATGTACGAACTCTACGGCATTCGTACCGACCATTCTGTTGCAGCCTACAGCGCCTGGGAGGCCGGAGTTCACCCAGAGGATCTGCCCCACATCCAGAGGGTAATCCAGCAAACCTTGATCAGCGGCAAAGGCTTTGAGAGCGAGTTTCGGGTGGTATGGCCCGACGGCAGCATTCACCACATCGAAGTCTCGGCCGTTGTGCAGCGCGGCTCAGGCGGGCAACCGCAGCGGATGATTGGGGTCAATGTCGACATCAGCGATCGCAAACAGGTCGAAGCGCAACTGATTCACAACGCCCTGCACGACGCCTTAACCCAGCTGCCCAACCGATCGCTGTTGATGAACCGGCTAGAGCTGGCCATTCAGCGCGCTCAGCAGTTCAACACCGATCAATTTGCCGTTCTATTTCTCGACCTCGACCAGTTCAAAATCATTAACGACAGCCTGGGCCATCTGGTGGGTGACCAGCTTTTGGTTCATCTGGCCCACCGGCTGCAATCCATCATTCGCCCGCTCGATCTGGCGGCCCGTTTGGGGGGCGACGAGTTTGTGATTTTGCTGGAGGCCATTGCCGATATTCAAGTGGCGATCCAGATGGCCGAGCGCATTTTGGCCCAGTTTGAGGGCACTACCCTGGTCGATGGCCACACCATCTTTGTGACCACCAGTATTGGCATTGTCTGGGGCACCAGCGCCTACACCGCCGCCTCTGACCTGATGCGGGACGCCGATATTGCCCTCTATCGAGCCAAGGCGCAGGGTCGAGCCAGGTACGAAGTTTTTAACGCCGACATGCACATTCAGGCCGTCAAACGCATGACCCTGGAGCAGGATTTGCGCCTGGCCATCGACCAGCAGCAGTTTACGCTGCACTACCAACCGATTGTCGATCTCAATACTCGTCAGGTGCTGGGGTTTGAAGCCCTGGTTCGCTGGCAACATCCCGTCCGCGGGTTTGTGTCGCCCGCCGATTTTATTCCGGTGGCAGAAGAAACGGGGCTCATTTTACCCATCAGCCGCTGGGTGCTCGAGGCGGCCTGCGCCCAACTGGCGACCTGGCAGCAGCAGTTTCCAGCCGCGCAAAACCTGCGGGTCAGCGTCAACTTGTCCGGAAAAGATCTGCTGCAGACCACCCTGGTTGAAACCATTCAGCAGACGCTGGCACAAACTCAGCTCCAGGCTACGTCGCTGACCCTCGAAATCACCGAGAGCATGCTGATCAACGACGTTGAGACCACCATCGATCGGCTGCGGCAGCTGAGAGCACTGGGCATCAGCATCAGCATTGACGATTTTGGTACGGGTTACTCATCGCTGAGCTACCTCTACAACCTGCCCGCCAACTACTTAAAGATCGACCAGTCGTTTGTCGGCAAGATGCAGCTTGGCGACAAAAACTACAAAATTGTCCAGGCCGTTGTGGCCCTGAGCGATCAGCTCCAGCTGGCGGCGATCGCAGAGGGCATTGAAACAGACCAGCAGCTGCAGTGGCTCCAAGCGCTGAACTGCGAACTGGGTCAGGGCTACTGGCTGTCGCGTCCCCTTACCCCTGCCGCCGCCACGGCTCTACTCGCCTCAGGCCTCACCCTGCCGCTGGGCTGAGTCTCTGTTGCCGTGGTTTTGAACAGTTTAGCGATCGCAGCTGATCTATGCTGTAACCCAGCGGGTATCCACCCCCGGTCACCAGCCCCAGCCCCAGCGCCCAACTGATATACTGAACGTCCAACCGTTACAAAAAGCAAAGCGCACGCCGGCTCGCCCACGGAGATTATGCAGCCAACCGATCCCGATAAGTTTACCGCCAAAGCCTGGGATGCCATCGTTGAGGCCCAGGACGTGGCCCGCCGCTGCAAGCACCAGTATATGGAGGTGGAGCACGTCATTATTGCCCTGCTCGACCAGGAAGAAGACGGGCTGGCCCACAAAGTTTTGGATAAGGCTGGTCTTGACAGCGACCAAATTCTCGACGAGCTAGAGACCTTTGCCAAGCGCCAAGCCCGCGTGCGGCCCGGCCTCGACAGCAACCTGTATCTGGGCCAGAGCCTCGATCGCATGCTCGATCAGTCCGAGGCGGCGCGGCAAACCCTCAAGGACAAGTTTATTTCCGTCGAGCACCTGCTGCTGGGCTTTCAAGAAGACGAACGGATTGGCCGTCGGCTGCTGCGCGGCTTTAATGTCGAAGGCCCGGAGCTGATGGCGGCGGTGCAGGCGGTGCGAGGTAGCCAAAAGGTCACCGACCAAAACCCCGAGTCGCAGTACGACGCGCTCGAAAAGTACGGCATTGATCTCACCCAGCTGGCCCGCGACGGCCAGCTCGACCCGGTAATTGGTCGCGACGACGAAATCCGCCGCGTGATTCAGGTGCTCTCTCGGCGCACCAAGAACAACCCGGTGGTGATCGGTGAGCCGGGGGTGGGTAAGACCGCGATCGCCGAAGCCCTGGCCCAGCGCATCGTCAACGGTGAAGTGCCCGAGTCGCTGAAGGGCCGTACCCTGATCTCGTTAGACATTGGCGGTCTGATCGCCGGAGCCAAGTTTCGCGGCGAGTTTGAAGAGCGGCTGCGGCTGGTACTCAGAGAAGTGACCGATTCCGCCGGGCAGGTGGTGCTGTTTATCGACGAGCTGCACACCGTGGTGGGCGCCGGGGCGGGCCAGGGCACCATGGATGCCAGCAACCTGCTCAAGCCCATGCTGGCCCGGGGCGAGCTGCGCTGCATTGGCGCGACCACCCTCGACGAGTACCGCAAGCACATCGAAAAAGACGCCGCCCTGGAGCGTCGCTTTCAGCAGGTGTACGTGGGCCAGCCCAGCGCCGAAGACACTATTTCTATCCTGCGGGGGCTGAAAAAACGCTACGAGTCGTACCACGGTGTCGAGATTGCCGATAGCGCCCTGGTGGCGGCGGCGGTGCTCTCCGATCGCTACATTTCCGATCGTTTTTTGCCCGACAAAGCCATCGACCTGGTGGATGAAGCCGCCGCCAAGCTCAAAATGGAGATCACCTCCAAGCCTGAGGAGCTGGAGGGCATCGAGCGCCGCCTGATGCAGCTGGAAATGGAGAAGCTCTCCCTAGAGGCCGAAAACGGCTCGATGACCGCGGCCTCGCGGGCTCGGCTGGGCCGTATTGAGGCAGAAATTGCCGAGCTCCAGGCCAAGCAGACCGAGTTTAGCGGTCAGTGGCAGAGCGAAAAGCAGGCCCTCGACGCCATCAACGCCCTCAAAGAAGAAGAGGACCAAATTCGCATTCAGATCCAGCAGGCGGAGCGGGCCTACGATCTCAACAAGGCTGCCAAACTGAAGTACGACAGTTTGGAGTCGGTACAGCGCGATCGTGAGGCCCTAGAGGCCCAGCTAATCGAAGTGCAGGCCCAGGGCACCACCCTGCTGCGCGAGCAGGTCACCGAGGCCGACATCGCCGAAATCGTCGCCAAGTGGACGGGCATTCCGGTCAACCGGCTGATGGAGTCGGAGCGGCAAAAGCTGCTCCAGCTCGAAGGCCACCTGCACGAGCGGGTGATTGGTCAAGATGAAGCCGTAGAAGCCGTGGCCGCCGCCATTCGCCGCGCCAGAGCAGGCATGAACGACCAGGGCCGCCCGCTGGGCTCCTTCCTGTTTATGGGGCCGACCGGGGTGGGCAAAACCGAGCTGGCCCGCGCCCTGGCGGAGTTTCTGTTCGACACCGAAGACGCCCTGATTCGCATCGACATGTCGGAGTACATGGAGAAAAACGCCGTGTCGCGGCTGGTGGGGGCACCCCCCGGCTACGTCGGCTACGAAGACGGCGGCCAGCTCTCTGAAGCGGTGCGTCGCCACCCCTACTCGGTGGTGCTGCTCGACGAGGTCGAAAAAGCCCACCCCGACGTGTTTAACATTCTGCTCCAGGTGCTCGACGACGGCCGCATTACCGACTCCCAGGGCCACCGGGTCGATTTCCGCAACACTGTGGTGATCATGACCAGCAACCTGGGCAGCGACCACATTCTAGAGCTGGCGGGAGACGACGATCGCTACGACGAAATGCGCGTTCAGGTGCTCAAAGCCCTGCAAAAGCAGTTTCGCCCTGAGTTCCTCAACCGGGTGGACGATTTAATCCTCTTCCACTCGCTGCGCAAGAGCGAGCTGCGCAAGATTGTGGCCCTGCAAATTCGCCGGGTGCAGCGCCGTCTGGCTGACCAGGCGATCGGGCTGGATATTTCTGACGCTGCGATCGACTTCATTGCCCAGAGCGGCTACGACCCGGTCTACGGGGCGCGCCCCCTGAAGCGGGCGATTCAGCGGCTGCTGGAGAACCCAATCGCCACCAGGATCCTGGAGACGACCTTTGCCCAGGGAGCCACGATCGCAGTCGATCTGCAGGATGACGCACTGGTGTTTAGCCACCACGAACCCGCCGTTGCCGAGGTGCCAGAAGTGGCAGAAGATGACGCAGCCAAAATAGAGTCGGTGATTGGGGGTTAGTTTTTCAATCAATGCCCCAGCTGCAGGCGTACCCTTCGACTCCGCTAAGGGTACGTCTGCGTTGGCTGAGCGGAGTCGAAGCCACCGCAGGCAAGCTGATTTCTTCGCAGCAAAATTATGTTCTAGCCCAGAAGGGTGCGATCGGCCTGCCGTTGGCCGCTGACCACTTAAAGGTTGGACCCGAAAGAAGCAGGCGTGAATGCGATCGCTCTTGAGGGCCAGCCAGCAAAGACTGCACCGCCCATCACTGCCTAATCCCCTTTTGGTGCCCGCCGCCTGGGGCAAACGTCTACTGGATGAGAACAGATTTGCGTCAGGGCATTCGGTGTAATACCCCGACTAGAGAGTTTCGTCCGTCAACATGTCGTACTTAAATCAACGGCTGCAATAACCTCTCCATCAAGCTGGTCTGGGGTCAAGGGAGGGGTTGATTCAAAAGCGAGCAATTTTTCCGTTTAGAAAAATCCAAAAATTTCTGTAACAAATTTGTCAATTTAATGCTCATATCAGGACCTCTTAACGTTTTGGGGCCATAATTTGGTCAACCCTGTAGTGCATTGGTTACGTCTGCGTTTGAAATCTAACTATTAAGTAATCAAAGGATCCCCCTATGCAGCTACGTTTTCTTGGTGCCGAGTATGCCTGCCAATGGCCCACGGTTGAAACCCGCGAAGGGGAAGTAATTGGTAAGTACCGAGGTGTGTCCTGGAGCGCCAGATACCACAGTCCTACTGTAGTAGCGACATCCTCGACGCCCGTTACCCTGCGTTTTATGGGCCGCTCTTACCAAGCCCAGGTGTAGCCGGTCGCCAGCTTCTAATGAAGTTAAATTAACCGGCTAGGGCTGGTTTTTTTGTGATCAGGTTTTGCCATTTCAGGTGCAGGATTGGAGCTATGGGTTGGGCAATCTAAGATGATCGATCGTTAGCGATCGCTCGCCAGTCCTGATTGCTTGAAACCCATGGTGCCCCCCTCCCGTTTTGAGCCCATTCGCGTTGGCCTGCTGCACTCGCTGACCGGCACCATGGCGCTCAGCGAAGTGCCCCTGGTTGATGCCGCCCTGATGGCGATCGCCGAAATCAACCAGGCCGGCGGCGTGCTGGGTCGGCCTCTGGAGCCCGTCATTCGCGATGGTGGCTCAAACCCAAACCAGTTTGCGACTATGGCTCGGGCGCTGATCGAGGTTGACCGGGTGGCGACGGTGTTTGGCTGCTGGACCTCCCTCAGCCGCAAGGCCATACTGCCCGTCTTCGAAGCTCACCGGGTGCTGCTGTGGTACCCGGTGCAGTACGAAGGGCTTGAGCAGTCGCCCTGGGTGTTTTACTCGGGTTCTTGCCCCAACCAGCAGGTCGAACCCGCCCTGGAATGGATGCTGGCCCAGGGCAAACAGCGCATCTACCTGCTGGGAGGAGACTACGTGTTTCCTCGGGTAACCAACAAAATTCTCAAAGGCCAGCTGCACTACCACCGGGGCGATTTGGCCGGGGAAGCCTATGTGCCTCTGGGCACCACCGACTTTGAGTCCATTATTCAAGAGCTGGTGCGCCTGCAGCCCGATGCGGTGTTTAGCACCCTCAACGGCGACAGCAACCTGGCCTTTTACCGGCAGTTTCAGGCGGAGGGGCTCACCCCCGATCGCATGCCAATTATGGCCATGAGCGTGGCCGAGGCTGAACTCCAGCAAATCGGCCCTGCCGCCATGGGGCACTACGCCTGCCGCAGCTATTTTCAAAGTCTAGATACGCCCGCCAACCGGCAGTTTGTGTCCAATTTTAAGCAGCGCTACGGGGCCGAGCGAGTAACCAGTTCCCCGATTCAGTCTGCCTATACCCAGGTCTACCTTTGGCGGCAGGCGGTGGAGCAGGCCCAAACCGTGGCCAGCGAGGCGGTGAGAGCGGCGGCCTACGGGCAGTGCTGGCGATCGCCCAGCGGTAAAGTGTGCTGCGAGCCCAATCACCACCTGCAAAAAGAATGCCACATTGGCCAGGCCCAGGCCGACGGTCAGTTTCGCATTGTGCAATCCAGCCCTGGGTGCATTCAACCGCTGCCCTGGCTGGGGGTTGAGGCCGAATCCTTTGCGGCGGCCGATGTCGTGATTGACATGCTGGGCGAGGTTTCGCGTTGTGTGCAGTACAGCTGGGAGCTAGAGCAGCAGTCGCACCGCCTGGAGCAAACCCTGGCCCAACTGCGCCAGGAGGTGGCTCAGCGGCAGCAGGCCGAGGCCGCCCTGAGCGCCGCCAATGCTGAAATTACCGGTCTCAATCAGGCGCTTGAGGCCGACAACAGCCGCATGAGCGACGAACTGAGCGTGGCCCGTCAGCTGCAACAGATGATTTTGCCCAGGCCTGAGGAACTGGCGGCGATCGCCCCCCTGGATATGGCCGGGTTCATGGAGGCGGCTGAGGAGGTCGGCGGCGATTACTACGACATCTTGCTCAATAGCCAGCAGGTCACCATTGGCATTGGTGATGTCACCGGCCACGGCCTGGAGAGCGGCGTGCTGGCGATCATGGCCCAAACAGCGGTGCGCCTGTTGCGGACATTGAATGTGGCTGACCCGGTTGTCTCGTTTGATACGCTCAACGAGGTGATCTACCAGAACCGGCTACGCATGGGTTCTCTGCGCAACCTATCCCTGGCGCTGATCGATTACCAAGAGGGCAAGCTCGCTATCAGTGGTCAGCATGAGGAGGTAATTGTTATCCGCTCCAGTGGCACCGTTGAGCGTATCGACACCTTTGATCTGGGCTATCCAGTGGGTCTAATTGAAGATATCTCTGAGTTTACGGCTCAGCACTCTGTCGACCTGGCTGTAGGAGATACCGTTGTGCTCTACACCGACGGCATTACTGAGGCGGAGAATTGCGATCGCAAATTCTACGGCCTGGACCGCCTCATTGGGGTAGCGCAGCAGCACTCAACTCAGTCAGCCACCGCTATCCGCGCCGCCATCATCGCCGATATCCACGCCCACATTGGCGACCACACCATCTACGACGACATTACCCTGGTGGTGTTCAAGCGTAGAGTTTAGTAGGAAGACGAATGTTTCAGCTATGATCTAACCAGATGAATGCAACCTACCGCATTGACAACACTCCGGACAGTTTTTGAGGGATGGATTGGAGAAAAGCTATCCACCGCATAGAGTGCAGGTGTAAGCAAAAC
>PYER01000222.1 GCA_003017855.1 filamentous cyanobacterium CCT1 | reverse complement strand
CCTACCCATTGCGCTGCACCCCAGACCTGGCTACACTTAGCCCAGCAATCTGACCCCATTTCCCCATCTGCTATGGAATGGCATGTGACCGATGCCCACAGCCTGCGAGTGATTGACTCCGAAATTGGCGACCACAGTTTCTCGCCCTCGGAGTACGAAATCGTGCGCCGGGTAATTTACGCCACCGCAGATTTTGAATTCAAAGACGACATTCATTTCTCTGACCAGGCGCTGCAGTCGGGGGCGGCGGCGCTGGCGGCTCGCACCACCATCATTGTGGATGTGCCCATGGTGCAGGTGGGCATTACCCCCTGCATTCAGCAGACCTTTGCCAACCCGGTTTACTGCAGCATGGATGCTCTGACCCGGCCGCAAAAGGGCAAAAGTCAGGCGGCCTGGGGCGTAGAGACCCTGGCCCAGCGTTATCCCGAAGGCATCTTTGTAATTGGTTCCTCTGAGGCGGCGCTGTCTACCCTGGTCGATTTAATCGATGCCGAGAAGGTGCGGCCAGCCCTGGTGGTGGCTACCCCAGCCGGGTTTATCGATACCGCCGTGGTCAAAGGCCGCCTGCAAGACGCCATGGTGCCCCACGTGCGGATCAATGGCCGTAAGGGCAGCCCGGTGGTGGCGGCGGCCATTGTCAACGGGCTCGTAGACCTTGCCTGGCAGGCCTACGGCAAAGAGAATCCCTAGCAGTCGCGGTTCTCAATGCTGCCGTCGGGCATGGTGGTATTGCAAAACCGCACCATGCTGCGGTTAACACCGCGCAGGTTGGCGCCTTTTAGGTTGGCACCTTTTAGATTTGCGGTGCCCAGAGTCACGCTGAGCATAACCGCACCGCTGAGATCGGCGTTGGAAAGATCGGCGTCGGTCAGGTTGGCCTGGGTCATCTCAACGTTGCTCAGGTCGGCCCCTGAGAGGTTGGCATTGGGCAGGTTAGCGCCGTTCATCTGGGCACCCGCCAGCGTGGCACCGCTCAGGTCGGCCCCTTCCATATCGGTGAGCATCAGGTTGGCATTACTGAGGTCGGCACCTGCCAGGTTGGCCTGGGTCAGTACGGCAATCTTGAGGTTGGCCCCGTTCAGGTCGGTGTTGCTGAGGTCGGCTTCGTTGAGAATGCACACCTGGCACTTTTTGGTGTCGAGCAGCTTTTGCACATCGTCGGGAATGGCGGCGTCTGCGGTGGCAAAGCCAAACCCCCAGAACGTCAGCGCGAGTGCCAGCATGGCCAGTAGGCGTTTCATAGTCTGCAAAAATCCTGTAAGGCGGGTCTTGGCTATTCTCCCACTCAAGGGGTAAGCCGAGAAGCCCAACTGGGTGGCTATCGCCGCCAGGCTGTTTGTCCTAGCCAAAACTGCTTTGGATCAGGGGTACGGTGGCAGGGGGGCCAGTGACTCAGGGCTTCGATATCTAAATTGGGGGCGGGCACGGGCAGGTCTTGGGCCAGGCAGAGGTGGGCGATCGCCCCGGCAAACTCAACCCCATGCCCGCTGACCCTGGCGACGCCGTGGGCCAGCTCGTGGGCCACCAGCCCCGGCCAGTCGGCGGGCACAATGCGGCCTGGGTCGACCATCAGGGTGATGGGAGTGCGATCGCAGCAAAACCCATCTACCCCCGCCTGGGGCGCAATGGGGGCAGCAAAAATCTGAACCTCAGGCCGCTGGCTGACCACAAAACAGGCCAGCAGATCGCTCAAAATGGCGTTGAGCTGCTGGTTGACTTCGTGAACATAGGCGCTAATCCAGATCAGGGCGGTTCCTGGCGGGTCGGCGATATGGTCGAGGCTGATCCAGCCAGGCTGCACGGCCAGATCGCGCAGCAGGCCCAGATACTGTGTTGCCCGCAAAGTGGGATCGTCCCCCAAAGCCGGAGCCTGCTGCCAGTAGGTGGCCAGGGGCAGAGCCGTTGGCTCAGGCGTGGAAGAAAGATGGCAATTTTGGGACGGCTCGTGACGCAAATCGCGGGTCATGGGTGTAGGGCAGCCGTAGCAGTAGACAAAATTTTCCCACAGTATCTACCCCCAGTTCTGCTGTGCCTGCCGCTGGCCCCACTCCTGGCTCACCTACGCAACAATAAAAAAGGCTACGGGCCAGCAGACAGCATAAGGGAAAAGTGATGACCATTGGGATTTGGGTACTCGGCAACCAGCTTTGGCAAGATCAGGCGGCCCTGGCCAGCTGTGAAGACAAAGCTCCGGTTCTTTTGGTCGAGTCGCTATCCTTTGCCCAGGAGCGCTGGTACCACCGGCAAAAGCTGGTGATGGTGTGGTCGGCCATGCGCCACTTTGCCGACGAGCTAAAAGATGCCGGGTGGCCGGTTACCTACGCGATCGCCGACGACACCGAAACCGCTCTGCGCGACTGGATCAAAGCTGAGGGCATCAGCGAACTGCGGCTGATGGAGCCGGTCGACCATCCGTTTAGCGCCTGGCTAGACGGGCTGGATTTGCCCTGCGACCTCACCCGGCTCGACAACAACCTCTTTCTGTGGCGCACCGATGACTTTAACGACTGGGCCGACCAGCGCAAGGGCCTGCTGATGGAGAGCTTTTACCGCGAAGGGCGCAAGCGCTTTGACGTGCTGATGGAGGGAGACCAGCCTGTCGGCGGCCAGTGGAACTTCGACAAAGACAACCGCAAGCCGCCCAAGAGCAAGCTCAGCACCCCAACTCCCCACTGGTTTGAGCCCGACGCCACCACCCAGGCGGTGATCGACAAAGTGGAAGCCCTGAAGATAACGACCTTTGGCCAAACCACCCCCTTTCGCTGGGCCGTCACCCGTGAGCAGGCGCTGCAAGTTCTGGATGTGTTTATTACCGACCGGCTAGAAACCTTTGGCCCCTACCAGGATGCGATGGTGGCGGGGGAAGAAACCATGTGGCACGCGCTGCTGTCGCCCTACCTGAACCTGGGCCTGCTGCACCCGCTGGAGGTGATCGAGCGAGTAGAGGAAGTCTTTGCCGAGCGCGAGCTACCCCTCAACAGCGTGGAGGGTTTCATTCGTCAGGTGATGGGCTGGCGCGAGTACATGCGCGGTCTCTACAGCCACTTTGAGGCCGACTACAGCGATCGCAACTGGTTTGACCACCAGCAGCCCCTGCCCCAGTTCTTCTGGGATGGCGAGACTGAGATGAACTGCCTGCACCAGGTGATTGACCAGATTCAGCGCACGGGCTACGCCCACCATATTCAGCGGCTGATGATTCTCAGCAACTTTTCGCTGATTGCTGGCTTCGTGCCGCAGGAGGTTGAGAACTGGTTCCACGCCGCGTTCATCGATGCCTATGACTGGGTGATGCAGACCAACGTGATCGGCATGGGCCTGTTTGCCGATGGTGGGCGGTTGGCCTCTAAGCCCTACGCCTCGTCGGCCAACTACGTGAACAAAATGAGCGACTACTGCAAAGGCTGCCGCTACAGCCCCAAAGCTCGCATTGGGGAGAACGCCTGCCCGTTTAATTTCTTTTACTGGGACTTTTTGCACCGCCACCGCGACAAGCTCCAGACCCAGGGCCGCATGAGCTTTATTCTCAAAAACCTGGATCGGATGAAGCCCGAGGAGCTAGAGGCCATTCAGCAGCAGGCGAAAGAGTGGCACGAAATTCACCCATGATTTCGGACAACAAGTTGTGTTTTGTGACGGTTTTAAGGGGCGATCGCGGCTCCCCATCTCAGAAAGTTAGAATTTGAGAGCGAAATTCCCCAGGGTTCCCCCTGCCCCCCTTGCTAAGGCGGGTGCCGGATGTAGCTCCTACAGCGAGCATCGGGGGGAGGAATCTGAACTAAGCCCCGTCTCACCCCAGCGGGCAACGCCGTAATCTTGACTAAATACTATGGTTCAAACCGCACCTCAGTCTCCAGCCAACACCCTGCCCGCCGATAGCTATGTAGTGATCGGGCGCGCCACCTGCTACCTGCGCCAGGAGGGAGACGTGATCGAGCTGCAAATTTTGGAACCCATTCCGTCGGCCTACCTGCAGTCGGTGCTCCAGGGCGTACCCACCTCCTACAGCGCCATCTGCGGCACCACTATGGCCCAGGCCCTGGCGATGGATCTCGGTGAGATTGCCGCTGACCCGGCTCAGCCCTGCGCCGACTACGAAGAGCGTGTTTTGGCCGCTGCCCGCACCTACCAGTCGCGGCCCGAGGCGGTCAATCTGGTTCCCATCGGCACCATCCACCGCGAGCTAAACTACACCACCGAGAAAAAGCGGGTGCTCAACAGCCAGCGCAAAATCTCCAAGAACGACAACGTGAAGCAGCACAAGTACACCCACGAAGTCCTGTAGAGGCAAACGGTTGTTTGCCCTCAGGAATTTTGTGCTGAATACTGGTCATTTTCTCCAAATTGTAGGGCGATCGCCGTTCGCCCCTACCCAGATATATTGGCTGAACAACGCCATCGCTGAGCTGTAGGGTGGGCACTGCCCACCACTGATTCTGCTGCACCTGCAACGATTAGATCGGCACGATCGATCGCTGGCAGGTGGGGCAAATGCCGTGGATCAGCAGCTGGCAGTCCAGAATGTGGTAGCCCGAGCGATCGGCAGTTTTGGCACCTACCTTGAGCACCGAGTCGTTTTTGAACTCGATGGTCTTGTTGCACCGCACACAGATCAGGTGGTGGTGGTGGTGGGGCGCAGGCTGGTTGATTTCGTAGCGCTTTTGGCCCTCGGCCAGCTCCAGCTCCCGCAAGATGCCCATACGCGCCATCAGCTTGAGGTTGCGGTAGATGGTAGAGAGGCTGATCGGCTCGCCTTCCTTCGCGAGCAGTTCGCACAGATCTTCGGCACTCAGGTGGGTACTCTCAGGCAGATTCTGGAAGGTTTTGAGCATGGTCTCTCGCTGGGGAGTCATGCGCCAGCCGCGCTCGTTTAGCTCGGCTTTGAGGGCTGATGGAGTGTAAGCAGCCATAGCCTATTTTTCCCCCGCTAGATTTCAATAACTTATCCTTAATGAGAATACTAGCGAACTTTTTGGGGTATTTGCAATAATTTTTTGCTATTGAGAATGACTCCGAAGACTGGTTTAGATGTCTTTAGAATTCGCCAGAGAATTATGCAACGTGCGCGCTGCCGAGACCAAAGTTAGCGCCGCCAGGGGAGCCGTTACCGCCCTGAGAATGTAGGGCCCTAGGGAGACGGGCTGAAACCCGGCCGCGATCGCAGCCTCTACCTCGGCTGCTGTCAAGCCCCCCTCTGGCCCGATGGCGATCGCAGCCGGAACCAGCGGATCGCTGGCCTGGGCCGCCGTCAGCAGGTGGGGCGCATCGCCCCGCGCCACGCAGATCCATCGATTCCCCTCGCTCGCCTGCTTGAGATAGTCTCGCCAGGGCAGGGGCGGCAAAATTTGGGGCAGCAGCAGCCGTTCACTCTGCTCGGTGGCCTCGGCGGCAATCCGCTGCCACCGCTCCAGCTTTTTGGGGTTGGGCTGGTGCAGGGTGCGATCGCTAATCACCGGCTGCAGCGTGGTCACCCCCAGTTCCGTAGTCTGACGCACCACGTCGTCAAAGCCGCTGCCCTTGGGCAGGGCGATCGCCAGGGTAATCGGGGCCTGGAGGGTTGTGGTGGGGGCAGCAACGGGCGCGATCGTCGCCACATCATCGCGAGTTAGCGTGGCAATCCACTGCTGCCCCTGGCCGTCGAGGGCCACAAACTGCTGCCCTGCCCCCAGCCGCAGCACCCGATACAGGTAATGCTGCTGGCTGCTGCTGAGCCGAAGCTGATCAGCTACCACCTGACTCGGCTCCACCATTAACCGCTGCACTGCCAATCTCCCCCAGCTAAGCCAACACCTTGTTTTTTATAACCCTGGCACGTTCAAAACTAAAGCCCCCAGCCCGAGAGCTGGAGGCCTTAGTTTTTAGATGTTTCAGTATAGTACGTACCCTATAAGAACCTTAGTGGTTCATGACTACCATAGGGGAATTGACGTAAAGAACGAATAAGCCATCTGTAAAGCTCTGCCAAATTTCTGCGGTATTTGCTTAGAGCAAGCTGCCAGGTTTTGTGGCACAGGCCAACAGCCCCACGCTGCCAGCGGTTGAATGGCAACAGGTAGGCAATCGGTCGGGTTGCCCTCGGTCAAGCAGCAGGCTACAGCCCCAGCACTCCGACCTCGTGCTGGCGGGGCACAATGTTGAGCACATCGAGCTGGGCACAGTACTGCAGGTCGGCTTCGTTGTTGAGACGCAGCAGGCGTTGGCCGTGGCTGGCGTAGTGCATCAGGTCGAGCAGCTGATCCTGCCACTGCAGGTAGAGGCTGACGGCGGCGATCGCCGCATCGTTACCCGCTAAATCCTTAAACGTCTGCCCTGTCGCCGCAATTACACCGTGAATAATCGCGCCAGCACAGACCGTGTCTTCGAGCGAGTAGGTGCCCTCCCAGCCGGAGCCCACCACCCACACGGTTTCCGGGTTGTGGCTGAGCAAAAACTCGACTACGGCCTGCCGGGTGGTGAGGGCGGCGGTAATCACCGTGGGGGCATGCTCGATGCGCTTGAGGCAGCGGGTGCCGTTGGTGGTGCTCATAAACAGCCGCTTGCCCCCCGATGTTTCGGGGGAGTGGTCGAGGGGCGAGTTGCCCAGATCGCAGCCCTCGACCTGGCCGCCGCCCCGCTCTCCTGCCCGCAGCCGCTTGTCAGCCGGCCAGGCTGCGCTCACCTCGAGCAGGCTGTCGATATCGCTAAAGACTTGAATAGCCTCAGCCCCCGCCGCCAGGGCCGCCGCCATAGTAGTGGTAGCCCGCAGCACATCGATGGCGATCGCGCAGTCTGGGCTGCCCTGGTCAGGAACTTCTTCGGGAGTGTGGAACAGGAATAACTTCACGGCGTAGGAGTTTGTTTAGGACTTAAATTATCAAACCACGGCGCACCCTACTTAAAGATGTAAGCAGGCTTGCCAACACTTCATTCTATGCGGGGAGTTGCCCCATCTTTGAAAAAAAAGGAGCACCCCAAGGCGCTCCTTAATCTGTGATTCTGCCGTTAAGCAATCGGGCAGCCTAGGGCAGCCACTCCAGCACCGCTTCGTCTTTGGTGTTGGTGCGACGCGAGGGGGTAGCGCGATCGAAGGTCATGTGGATGGCGCGAGTTTGTTCGCCATCCGCCGCTACCGCCATGATTGGATAGTCAATATTGCCGTCCTGGAAGGACATCTGGAACCGGAAGGTGCCGTCAGAGTTGAGCTTGATCGGCTGCCCGCCAATGGTGACAGTGGCATCGGGCTCGGTAGCCCCGTAGACAATCAGCTCAGCGTCAGCGACCAGCCAGAACTTGCGGGGGCGAATTGGCGGCGCTGAGGCC
The DNA here is from genome assembly GCA_003017855.1 of filamentous cyanobacterium CCT1. GTDB lineage: Bacteria > Cyanobacteriota > Cyanobacteriia > Phormidesmidales > Phormidesmidaceae > Nodosilinea. The sequence goes on along the minus strand of PYER01000222.1, from coordinate 3,864 downwards.
GAGAAGCCCGCTCCCGACATGGTTAGTTCGCCAAAGGCACCGATTCCCGACATCGTGGGTACCCCTGCCGCAGCCCCAGGCACCGCCCATAGCCCTGCCCCAGAAGGGAAAACGTAGGAACTGACCGCTTTCTCGGGAGCCATAGAGGCTGGGACATGCTGCATGGAGCCAAACAGCGAACCCGCCACGCGCTGGGCCTCGGCCGACTCGGTCATGGCGAAGATGCTGTCGTAGATGGCATTGGTGCTCTCGGCGGCGCGCTGGCTGGGGTGCTTGAGGATCATCAGGGTCTTGCCGCGCAGATCGGCCTGCCAGTCAACGGTCATGAAGTGGTCTTCGACCCAGTCGGAGGGGTAGACCGGCGGAATGTGGACGGGCAGCGACCTGGCCAGCACCAGCCAGCGACCGTCGTTGCAGAGGTAGCCAATTTCGGCCACGTAGTCGCGATCGCTGACTGGAATCGGCAGGTACCACTCGCGCGCCATTTCGTCGCACTCGTACTGCTGCAGGCTGTGGGGGGCCTGGGAGTAAAAGTCGATGTCGGTGACATCGTAAAAGCGCAGGGCCAGGCGCGAACCGCCCTGCCGCCGCAGCTCATCTTTGTGGGTGTTGGGAATATCCCAGTAGGCGTAGGCCCACTGGGGGTCGCGGGGCATCAGCACGATGCGGCTCTCGCCATAACCGCTGGGCAAATCGGCCAGCCCATCGTCCACTGAGGCCAGAACCTCAACCGAGGGAGGAGTCGGAGCGCTGTAGGAGGGCGTCGGGGTAGACGCCACCGCCACACCTACCGGAGCAGACACAGGTGCCACGGTTGCAGGAGCCGCCGCTGTACCTGCGCCGCGCTTGGCATCGATCGCCTGAATAGCCTCAATCAGCTCAGTCTTGCGCATGCGGCTGTAGCGAGACACCTCGTATTCGCTAGCCACTTTGCGGAGCTGCCGCAGGGTCATATCTTCCAGAGGCGGACGGGGCGATGACATAGAGCACTCTCCTTAATAAAGACCAGGACGATAGACAGTTAGCAATTCGGTGAGCTACGGCAGAGGGGCAGCAGCAGGACAGGACGATCCCCGCCATTCTGATACCGATCCCACACCCCAGGCGTTAGCACTCGGCCCCAACCTCAGCATCCGGTTATCGGGCCTTTGGTTGCAGCTGGGGATCAACCGTTGCCCTGTAGCATGACAAAAACAACCGCTGGGATCAAGCCCCCACCAAGGCTTTTCTGGCTATTGCAGCGAGAAAGTAGGGGTTTGGGGATCGCAATGTCATTAAATCATAACAATATGATCCCCTGTGTATTATTGCGTCAGGACTTTTTAATATTTGGGCGCGGGTTTGAGGCCTAAATTGGCGATCGCGTCAGATTGAGAGAGGCAATCGCAGCGGCTCTCACCTGGGCGCATCCCCTGCTAGAGTTTGGGGATGCGATCGCCACACGTGCCCCTCCTTAGAGTTCGCGCCAGCCTGTTTCTGTCACCCTTAGCCCAACAATGCCCTCTGACCCTGCTGCTACGCCCGACTTCGATGCCTCGACCGCCAAAGGCAGCCGCATCATTAGCCGCCTGCTGCCGCCCGCCATTCGCCTGTGGCTGCACAGTCAGCTCGACCACATTGAGGGCCTGGAGTTTGCGATCGACGGCAAGGACCGGCAGATTTTGGGGGGCTACCTGCCAAAGGTAACGTTGGCGGCCCACCAAGCGGTGTACCAGGGGCTGCACGTCAGCCAGGTAGCGGTCAGCGCCGCCGATATTCGCGTCAACCTGCCCCAGGTGCTGCGGGGCAAGGCGCTGCGGCTGCTGCAGCCCTTTCCGGTAGACGGGCAGGTGAGCGTCCTGGCCGATGATTTGCGGGCGTCGCTACAGTCAGATCTGCTGGGTCAGGGGCTGCGCGATGTGCTGAGGCAGCTTCTGGCGGGGGCGGTGACTCAGCAGCAAGTTCCCCTCGATCGCTGGCTTGGCGAGGCGTCGCCCGCCCCGGACATTGCCCTGACTAGCGATCGCCTGACTCTGTGCTGGCCCCCAGAACCCCTCAGCAGCGACGCCCTGGAGCTAACAATGGGGCTGGCAATGCGCGACGGGCGCTGGCTGTGTCTGCGTCAGCCGGTGGCAACGGTGCTACCCGCTACCGACGCACCATCCTCGCCGATAGCGCTCGACGAAATTGAATTTGACCTGGGGCCGGAAGTGGATATTCGCCAGCTGTCGGTGACCCCCGCCGGCATCGACCTGGTAGGGACGGTACGGGTAATTCCGGCGGACTAGCCTGGTTTATTCATAAGCAGAGTAGAACAGGGCAAAGGCCCATCCCACAGGAGGTTTGCCTCCTGAGCCTCAGGAAGCTGTAGAGAAAGCTTTATGGGATAGCCGTTCCGGCTGTCCCCATGCAGTGGTCAAAGCCTCACCCTAGTGGTGTAGACCCAGCCGTAGGGTGGGCAATGCCCACCACAGCCTTAATCCTTGCCATTAAGTTTGGCCAGAGTAACGCCCGCAGCTATTTCTAAGTACGGCCTGCCGCAGCCTTTTTCTCCGGCAGGTTGCGGGGCGGCACTGCTCGACCTTCATAAAAGCGGCGTTCTAAACGGCCCAAAACGGCCCAGGCAGCGGCGGTACTCAGGGGCAACAGCGACAGCAGCATGGCCGTAGTCGTGGTGAAGCTACCGATCGCGATCGGCAGCAGCGACCAACCCACCGCACTCACTCCCAAAAGCCCCCAGCGCAGCGTTTTGATGCGACTCAGAGCCGTGCGGCAGCTATGGCAGTGCTGGGTATGAGACTGGTAGCGATCGAGCAGGGCTTCCTTTGTCCACTCGCGCTCTAAACGTTGACCGGGAAAGGGATCGGCCTCAAAGTCGCTGACCCAGTTGCGAAAGGCCAGCACGTAGCGATCGGCCTGGGTGGGCAGATAGTAGGCCTGGGCGTAGGAGCGATCCTCATCTGGAGAGGCGTGGCCAATGGCTTTCTCTAGCTCGCGCTCCTGCAGGTGCAGAAAAATTTGGTCGTCTTCGAGCACGGCGTTGTTGCCGATGTGGCTGTACCAGCGGGGCGTGAGGCCAATTACGGTAGCGGGCAGTTTTGAGGAAAACTTGAACGGAAAGCGGGCAAACAGGCGACATTCACCCTTGCGAATGGGGGTGGCGTAGACCACGGTCATGGTGCGGCCAAACTGCTTCGACGTGAGGTCGTGGTACATCAGCGCCGGGGCAATGAAGGTCGTGTGCTGGGTGCCCAAATTGCCCTTGCGGGGGCCTTCGGGCCACAGCCCGCGAAAGCCCTGCTTACCCGACTCCACCACGTCCATCACCATGGGGGCAGCATTCTCGCGCTTGCCCACGGTTTTGTGGTGGGTGTAGGGAATGTGGCTGGCATCCAGCACGTTTTCGAGCAGGGTAAGGGCGTCGTAGGGCAGGTCGCGAAAGGTGTTGAGCACTACCCAGCCGTCGGGGTCTTCATCCACGGGGCCAACGATAGGCACCTCCACTTGGGGCGCGTTTTCGGCCTTGCCGGGGTAGACAAAGAGTAGGCCCTGGGCGATCGCGGTTGGCATAGACCCCGCACAGGCCCGCGACGACAGATTGCCCTGGCCATCGATAGGCTGCTGGGGAATGTGGGTACAGTTGCCGTCGCCCGCGAAGGCCCAGCCGTGGTAAGGGCACTCCAACTCTCCAGCTTCGTTGATGCGCCCTTCTGACAGGGGGGCGAGGCGGTGCGGGCACCTGTCTTCAAATACGCGCCAGCTCTGGCCTTTAGCATCCCACCAGATCACAATGCCCCGCTCCAGCAGCGTAAACCGGGTGGGGGTAGTCGGGTCCAAATCGTCGACATAGGCGACGGGGTACCAGGCCTCGGCCCAGTCAAACCG
>PYER01000221.1 GCA_003017855.1 filamentous cyanobacterium CCT1 | reverse complement strand
TCATCGAGGGAAGCGGCTTCCCAGATGGGGTAGAAGTGCAGGCCGATGGCGTTGGAGGAAGGCACAACCGCACCAGAAATGATGTTGTTGCCGTACATCAGCGAGCCAGCCACGGGCTCACGGATGCCGTCGATGTCGACGGGAGGGGCGGCGATGAACGCCACTACGAAGCAGGTGGTCGCAGCGAGCAGGGTAGGAATCATCAGTACGCCGAACCAGCCTACATACAGGCGGTTCTCGGTGCTGGTGACCCACTGGCAAAACTGCTCCCACAGGGAGGCAGATTGTTGACGTTGTAAGGTCGTGGTCATGATGGAAATAAGTGCAGTTAGGTTTACAAGGTGCTCATTCGCGAAGAACAAGCGGGTATGTATGTCATTACATTAACCGCTTTGTTGCGGTTTGTAAACCTTGCTATCAATAGAGTTGTTTGGGCTTTGGCTCAGATGGAAACAGGCGATCGCCTTTGTTGCCAAGCCTTTTGGGCTCTAGCCACCTGCTGAGGAGCGGGAATCGCCTGAAACAATTCCAGGGCTTTGTAAAGAAAAGTCTCGGCATCTGCAGCCTGTTCGGGCTGATGGGCCAGGGTGAGGGCGTACTGCAGGTAGGCAGCCGCCAGATCACCGTGGGCACCGACTTCATCCAGCAGGGCGATCGCGCTTCGACAATCCTCTACCGCCTCGGCCAAATCTCCCCGCTGGGACTTCATGCGCCCCAGCCCCACCAGGGCATTGGCCTTAATTTGCAGGTAGTGACCCGCCTCCGCTGCCTGAATTGCGGCATCAAATAGAGATTCAGCCGTATCTAAATCACCCAGGTTGATGTAGGTATGGCCCAAAAGCTGCACAAAGAAGGCGTGTCGCCCGCTTTGCCCCCGACCTCGCACTTGCTCAATGACGTTATCAGCCAGCGTTTTTGCAGCGGTTCGATCGCCCTGGCAGGAAAGCACCAGCGCCAAACAGGTGGTGGCTTTGTCGGCCCAGGGCTGATGGCGAGTACCGGTGGCGGTGGCAATCACCTGGCTAAACCAGGTGGCGGCGGCCTCTAGATCCCACAGGTCGAGGTGATAAAGGCCGAGACTGAGCTGAGAGTCAACCACCAGCATGGTGAGGTAGTACCAGCGGTGGGTAGCGGCGTCGGGAGCCTCGGTGTGCAAGCAGGTTTGGGCGATCGCGATCGCGTTCTGCTGACAGGCGATCGCCCGCTCCAGGTGCCCCTGTATCCAGTACAGGTCGCCCAAAATATTGGCCAGTTCGCTGGCGTCGGCATTTTCTGGCGGAATGTGGTCAATGATGGCGGTGATCGCATCGGTGACCGGCTGCACCAGGCCCATGCGGTAGAGGGTGCTGCCCAGGGGTAGAAACTGCTGCCACTGGTTGTCACGGCTGTGCAAAATCACCCGCGCCGCGGCTCCATAGTCTTGAATCGCAATGTAGTGGTAGTAGGCTTCCAGTGCCTGAATGGCATCGTCGAGGCTGCAAATGCGCTGAATGCTGTCGCTCCAGCAGCGGGCGGCGGCACGATGGGCCACTTCCCACTCAGTAGACTTTTCAGCATTGGCGGTGAGCTGAGCTAGGGCACCCGCTCTCACCACCGGATGCAGCCCGTAGCGGCCCTGGCGGCACTCCAGCAGCGATCGATTTCGCAGGGAAGTGACGATCGCCTGGTGACGCGGCGCGGGAATGTCGGCCATCAGGCACTGCAACAATTCCCAAGGAATTGTTGGCACATCCTGGTAGCGGTAGACGCCGAGACGGCAGAACAGGCGATAGGCATCGGCGTCGAGGTCGCGCAGGCGATGAATCTGGCTTTCAACCAAATTCTTGAGATCTGTCGGCCCAAGTAGATCCTGGCTGTGGGCCTGCCAGTAGAGCGCGAGGCTGCCCTCAAAGTCGGCCTGTACCGCCCCGGCCAAAATTTCCATCGCCTTGGCGTTACCGCCGTAGGCACCGTGCATGGCTGCTAGCACATCGCCGTTTTCAGGGATTCCCCAGTGGGCGAAGTAGGTGGCCCATGCGGTGACGCTCAGCCCCGGCAGCCGGTAGTGGGCGATGGGAATGCCCGGTTCGCAGAGGCGATCGCGGCTTGTGAGCAGCGTTAGCGTTTGCCCGCGACTATCGGCCAGCACCCGCAGCAGTTCGCTATAGCGACGGTGAGAGGGAATGAATTGGCCCTGGGCATCGAGCGCTGGCTCCAGGTTGTCAATCAACACGGCTACCCGCTGCTGGCGCAGGTGGCGACGCAGGCGATCGAGGGTGACGCCAAACTCACGCCCCGGCTCGACGCCAAAGTCCTGGCGCAGCCATTCTTCGACTACCCACTCCACTGGGGTAATGTCGGCGGGGTCTTTGGCCATCATCAGCTCAAGGGTAAGATCCACCGACTGTGCTGCCACAAAATGCTGGGCTAGGGTGGTTTTGCCGAGGCCGCCTTCGCCCTGAATCAGAATGGTGCGGTGGCCCTGGGCGATCAGAGTGGTGAGGTGGGCGATCGCCGCCTGCCGACCGACAAAGTTAGGATTTGCCGAAGTGATGGCAGCAGTTTGGGCACTATTAGCGGGAACTAACGCCCCTCGCGGCCCCGCCGAGTCTGCCAAGCCCAGGGCGGCGCTGGCCCCCGATACATCGATACCCATCTTGAGCAGCGATCGCTTTAGAGCCGACTTGAGGGTCGATTTCGTCACCTTCTCCCCGGTCACCTTAGAGAGCAGCCGCCACATCTGGTAGGCGACATCTTTTATATGGCCCTCGGTGTACCCGGCGGTGTTGGCAATGTCGAGATACTTTTGCCCCTGCCACACCTGACGCAGGATGGTGCGCTGCAAATCGTTCAGATGCCGTCCGGTGACGGTGAAGACAAGCCGGTCTGCCAGTTCTACCGCATCTGATGCCATGGTCGTGTGTATCCCCTACGGCCCCAACTCTAGCCAAGATTCAGGTTTCTTTCATCCCGAGTGGACAGTTTCCGTCTTTTTCCGCCTCTGGAGCCAAACCGTTTTGACGCCAGCCCGACTCTGCCCGACTGACGGCGGTCCTTGGAGTCGCTACGGTGAACTTACTCAACCGTAGCGCATTGAGAGTGTATCAAATATGACGGCTACTCCTGTTCTTTTAACCGTCGATTCCCCTGGGCACGACCTGGCGGGGCCGTGGTGGCCGGCCCCAGCTATGGCCCAGGTGAACCAGCGAATTGCCGCACTCACCCGACGATACGTGACGGTGGAGCATTTATGCGATCGCCTCGCTGACCTGCCCCGCCAGTTTCAAACCCCGCAGCCACGAAGCTGGAACCGGGTCAACTGGGGCACCATTCACCCCGACCAGGTGACGGGTATCTCGCTCGACACCTTCTGCGCCATTCTGCTCGGCACCATCAACACCGAAGCCCCCATTCGGGGCTACACCCAGGCCAGCCGCCAGTACCTGGAACAGTTTTATCCCCAAATGGCCCACTTCGTGGGGGGCACAGTGAATGCCGACGGCCAGGTGGTTACCCCCGGACTGTGGGAGCGCGAAGAGAAGCGCCACACCCCTGCCCTGACTATGCTCTACCACCGCCTGAGCCGAAAACAGCCTCACCCGGTTCCCCACGCGGCCCGACCCTACACCCCTAGCGGCAATCCCCGCACCGACCTCTACCGCCACGGGCTGCACCGCATTGCGACAGAGTACGGAGCCGCCTGCCTCTACCTGTGGATGATGGCCTACACCACCGGCCCCACCCAGGCCGTACTGGCGGAACTGCTGATCGACGAAGTCAACCACATGACCAAGTTCTGGGGCTTTGGCCGCTGGGCCTATCCCGAAACGAGCCTGGGCATGATGGCGGGTGTGCTGACCCAGGCAATGGTGCAGAAATGGCGACAGCCCAAGCTTCAGGGCAGCCTGGTACACACCCTGGGCCGGATGACTCGTGAACTGGCCTGGAGCCAGTGGCATATCAGTCACCGGCTCACCTTTTGCTATGCCCTCGACCAGGTGATGCGGGTGCTGTGGCGGTGGGAGCGATCGCTGACGCCCGCTTACCTAACGGCCTTATTCGGCCCCAATCCTACCCATTTGTAGGGTGCATACGCCAGAGGCGCGGCTCTGCCTACGCGGCCCGGTAACTTCAGCAGTTTTTCAGAATCTCTTGGGAGCCGCAATGCACCGAAGGGATGCCCAACACGGTAAGCGGTGCATTGCGGCTCAGCCTTTAGAGGGTAGGTAGCAAAGTTTATTGCCGCGAATGCACCCTACCGATACTACATCCATGCTTTGGAGGAATTCAAATCCATGATTCAACCGATCAATTATTCAACCTTGCCAGCGGATCTCCATCCCGCAGCGCTACCTGCCCACGTGGCGGTAATTATGGATGGCAACGGTCGCTGGGCTACTCAGCAGGGGCTACCGCGAGTGGCGGGCCACCGCCAGGGGGCCAAAACCGTCAAAGAGCTGCTGCGCTGTTGCAAAGACTGGGGCATTGGGGCGCTAACGGTCTATGCGTTTTCGACCGAAAACTGGCGGCGACCGATGGCAGAAGTCACCTTTTTGCTGCGCTTATTTGACCGCCTGCTGCGCCGCGAACTGGCCGAAATGCAGCGCGAGGGGGTGCGAATTCAGTTTTTGGGCGATCTATCGCCGCTGCCGGAGCGGCTGCAAGACCTGATGCAGGAGTCGATGGCCGTGACTAACCACAATCAGCGCGTGCAATTTAATGTGGCAGTCAACTACGGCGGCCGCCAGGAGCTAGTGGCGGCTACTCGCCACATTGCCCAGCAGGTGGCCTGCGGTGCCCTATCCCTAGACCAGGTGGATGAGGACGCTTTGGGCCGCGCCCTGCTGACTTACCCACAGCCCGACCCCGATTTGCTGATTCGCACCAGCGGTGAACAGCGGCTGAGCAACTTTTTGCCCTGGCAGCTGGCCTACACCGAGCTGTACTTTACCGACCTGCTTTGGCCGGAGTTCGATCGCGCCGCCTTTCACCAGGCGTTGCAGTGGTACCAAGGCCGCCAGCGTCGCTTTGGAGGCTTAGCCACAACTCCCCTCGCCCAAGGGTTTTAGCGCAGGAATGTTTAGAACCGGGCGCACTGGTCTTCTTTGTTGCCGCGCACCATATTTCCGTTGCCGCTCGGAACTGGACTATTTTCTTTGCACTGCAGGTTGCCGTTAATGCGGTTGCTGAACACTCGCAGGCCGCCTGCATTCTCGTAGGCCTCCAGGTTGCCGCCGATGGTGTTGCCCTGGCTGAGCAGCGATCGCGTATTCTCCTCAAACTGCAGGTTGCCACCGATGCGGGTATCGGCCACCATGGCCGCGCCCGACTGTTTAATTTGAATATTGCCCCTCACTAGAGAGCGGGTGTTAACCGTCACCTGATTGGCGTTTTCAGCCTGAATATTGCCCTCGACGCGCACGCTGCGAGCGACCAGCACCGCCCCCGACTCAACGGTTATATTGCCGTCCACCCGAGTACCGTTGAGCGTGCAGGTTGCGCCATCGGGCACCCGCAGATTTTCGACCGTGGTGTTACCCAGATGACCTCGGCAGATTGTCTCGTCGGCCCGACTGGGGGTGGAGAAGGCCATGGCGCTAGACAGCCCAACCACGCCCGCCAAAAGAATGCTTGCCGCTCTCATCGTGCGCTCCTCTCAGTAGTTTCATGCAAACTACACCGAAAGACGTACGCTTTAAACCATTTGTTGCTCAGCCGAAGGTGAGCCAAGTTTGCTAACAAACCTGGCTCACCTTCGGCGAAAACGGCGATTTGTGCTTCAGTTTCAGCAGAAACCCGGTTTCTTTCAGGGCTGGCTCATGAAATAAGACCCCTTACAGCGCAGAACCAGGTTTTTATTCCACGGTCTAGGCCACCTCTGCCAGTGTGGGGTAGTCGATGTACCCTTCGGCCCCGCCGCCGTAAAAGGTCTCGGGGTTGGGCTCGTTGAGCGGTGCCTGCTTCGCAAAGCGCTGGGGCAGGTCGGGGTTGGCAATAAACAGCTTGCCGTAGGAGACCAGGTCAGCATCACCGCTGGCGATCGCCGCATTCCCCGCCTCCTGGTCGTAATCCCAGTTCACCATCAGCAGACCGTCGTACAGAGGGCGAAACTCTTTCGTAGGGATGGCCGTGCCGCCGTGGCGCAGGTCAGACTCGCTAGGTTCGAGCAGATGCAGGTAGGCCAGGTTGAACTGATTGAGCGTCTGGATGGCGTAGCCGAAGGTGGCCCTGGGATCAGAGTCGGTCATATCGTTGAAGGTGCTGCTGGGGGAAAGGCGCACGCCGACGCGCTGACCGCCAAACACCTCCGTCACAGCCTCGGTCACTTCCAGTAGCAGGCGGGCGCGGTTTTCGACTGGGCCGCCGTAGGCATCGGTGCGGTGGTTGCTGCCATCGCGCAAAAACTGGTCGAGCAGGTAGCCGTTTGCCCCGTGCACCTCAACCCCGTCAAAGCCTGCCTCCAACGCATTTTTGGCCGCCTGGCGGTACTGGTCCACAATGCCAGGGATTTCGTCTAGCTCCAGCGCCCTCGGCGTGACAAAGCGCTGCATGCCCTCGTAGGTCATAGCCTCGCCCTGGGGCTGAATGGCGCTGGGAGCCACGGGCGTTGCCCCGTCGGGCTGCAAAGACGGGTGCGATATGCGGCCCACGTGCCACAGCTGCAGGAAGATCCGCCCTCCCTTGGCGTGCACGGCCTCGGTCACCTTTTGCCACCCGGCCAACTGTTCGGCACTGTGAATACCGGGAGTGGCGGGGTAGCCCATCCCCTGGGGAGAAACTTGGCTAGCCTCAGTAATAATCAGCCCTGCCGAGGCCCGCTGCTCGTAGTAGGTCACGTTCAGTGGCTGAGGCACGTTGCCTTCCCCCGCCCGGTTGCGAGTGAGGGGAGCCATCACAATGCGGTTGGGCAGTTCGTAAGCGCCCAGTTGGATAGGCGTAAACAGGTTCTTTTCAGTAGACATAAGAGCTTCCTTTGGAAGGGTTAGTGCTAGAGGTTCTTGCAGAATCGTGGGGGTCATGTAGGGGCAAATTGCATTTGCCCCAACGAGGATCGGGGCCAAAACCAGAGACAACGGCTTAACGACGCTCCAGGTGGGGCAAACGGCAATCGCCCTAAAGACATCAGGCCAGGAAAAATCTTAATAGCGGCATGAATTGGGTAAGGGCAAACAACCGTTTGCCCCTACGGGCGGCTGTGCTGGGTTAGCTCAAAAACGGCTCGACGGCTTGAGAAAGCGTGCTCTTAGACACGGCCCCAACCACCTCATCCATTTTCTCGCCGCCCATAAACACCATCAGCGTGGGGATGCTGCGAATGCCGTAGTGGGAGGCGATGCTGGGCTGCTCGTCGGTGTTGACCTTGACCACCTTGAGCTGCCCGTCGTACTGCTGAGCCACCTCATCGACCACGCTGGCAACCATGCGACAGGGGCCACACCACGGTGCCCAAAAGTCGACCAGTACTGGCACGTCACTTTGTAGCACTTCGGTTTGAAACGTTTCTTGGGTAATACTTGCAACTGCGGACATTAGAACACCTCCGCCAACTGGGGGAATTTCAATTATTCGAAAAAGTCGAACAATCAAACTATAGCGCCTGCCGTGGCATAATGCAACTATGCGACCTATTCATCATCCCAACTGCCAAGACATCGCCCTGGAGGGGGTTTTGTATGCCCTGGGCGACCCCGTGCGGCTCGAAATTGTGCAGCGCTTAGCCAGTAACGACGAACTGTCCTGCTCCGATCTCGATTTGGGAGTGGCGAAGTCAACCCTCTCTCACCACTTCAAAATTTTGCGGGAGGCTGGGGTGCTGCACTGCCGCAAGCAGGGCACCCAGCATATGAACTCACTGCGCCGGGACGATTTAGAGGCAGCGTTTCCCGGCCTGCTCGACAGCATTCTAAAGGCGGCTCGGGCCAAAGTTGAAAGCTAGCGCAGAGTCATAGCCGTTTCATATCTAGAGTGGCTTAGACTCCAGAACACCGTTCTTAAGGGGCTCTAGCTCGGGCTCATGCCCCGGTTCGTGAATGGCATCGGCAATTTTTTTGATGAAGCTGGCGGTGGGTACGGCCAGCAGCAGCCCCAAAAAACCGGCGAACTTGGCCCCAATCAGCAGGGCCAGGATAATGATCGCTGGATTCAAGCCAGTAATACCGCCCATCAGGCGCGGGGCCACCAGGTTGTCGTTAATTTGCCCTAGTACGATCGCGACGCCCAGCACCTTAAGACCCAGCCAAATGTCTTGAAACGCCAGCAGCGTGCTCACTCCCAGCACCGCCACCGTGCCGCCAAAGGGAATGATGCTGACCAGGCCAATTACCAAGCCAAACAGCAGGCCAAAGGGCACATTGAGCAGAATTAGGGCGGTCGACTGGGCCACCGCCAGAATCAGCGCTAGAGTGGCCTGCCCCGAAAAGTAGCCCTGAAAGCTAGGCCGCAGCGAGCTGCGAATCTGCGATCGCCAGGAGGTCGGCAGCCAGCTCAGCAGACCTTCCCACAGCGGGTCGCCGTTAATGACCAGCAGAATGGCCAGCACAGCAGTTACTAGAAGGTTAACTGCACTGTCGAGGGTGCTGAGGGTAACGCTAATGGCCTGGGTGGTGGTAGCTTGCAGGGCGTTGGTGAGCTGATTGGCAGCCTGGACGGTGAGCTGGTCAAGGTCGATGGGCAGGGTTTGAAAGAAGGTGCGATCTTCGAGCAGCAGCAGCTGGGTTTTGGCGCGATCGATCCAGCCTGGCAGTCGTTCGGCCAAGTCGTTGAGCTGCTGCCACACCTGAGGCCCTAAAAAGGTGACCAAAACCGTAGTAACCACAACGGCTAACAGCACCGCCAATGCTACCGCAAGGCTTCTGGCCAGGCCGCGATGCTCTAGCCAGTCGATGGGGTAGTCAAGCAAAAAGGCGATCAGCGTGGCGGTGACGACAATGCTGGTAGCGGGTTGTAGCAGCCCCCCCAGCCAGTACAGCAGCCAGCCGTTGAGGCAAATGAGGGGAAAGGCTAGACCCGCGATCGCCCACCTGGGCAGCTTGGGAAAAGAAACCATAGGTTAGTTGCCTTAACTGTTGTGAGGATACCTTATGGCTCCAGATGGAGTGGTAGGCAGAGCCCTAGTCGATCGCTGAATCGGTCTCAGAGCCTACAATCAGCGCGATCGCTTGGTTAATCACGGCCTTGTGATTAACCCTCTGCTCTAATTCTGCTGCATCATAGCGACCTTCAAACGCTTCTAAGGCTGCCTGCCGCAGCGCAGAGTCGTAGGCATCTTCTAGGGTGTCCTGAAGTTCCTGCAGGGTCAAGTACATGCTCTCGGCTTTGCGTCGTTGATTGGTACGTTGAATTTGTTTAACGGCATTGAGAATAGAGGCTTCCCAAGAACGGGTGGTGCGCCCCTCTGCGACTTGCTTAATGAGATGGTGGAGTAGGATAACGCCAAAGCTAAAAATCTTGTTGAGTTTGTCATCCTTGCTCATTTCCGTCAATTCCTCGACCAGAAGCAAGGCGTCACTCACCCGGTCAGCCAGCAATAACTCTCGCAATTCCAACAGCTCTTCCATACCGGCCTCTTGGCAATCATTTTCACTGAAAACAGGCCTGAACTCCCCCCATCACGCTCGATGAAATCTCTTTCATTAATTCTGGCCGCAGGGGAGCGCTATGTCGGAACACATACCACTCTCCATGCCGGAGTTTACCGACCCATTTTGCCTGATCCTACGTCCCCAAGGCGGAAATATCTAAGCCTTCTAGGGTTTCAAAAAAGGACTTTAGGCGATCGCCAATCTTAGCCACCCCTTCCGGTACATTCGACTCGACATTCAGCGGCAGTACCGGGTCATGCAGCGACATGCGCATCATAAACCAGCCGTCTTCGTCCGGGGCTTGGCAGCTGACCCGCACCCCCTCGTAGCTGGGCACGATCGCCCAATCGGCCTGGGTAGCGGCAAATGCTTTTAGCTCATTCATCACCTCGGCACCGTGGGCCTGAGCCTGCGGTGCCAAAATCTTCAGCCGATACTCCTGACTGTCGTGGGGGTCTTGCAGGGTAGCGATTAAATCGCTGAGGCGCTTGCCGACCAGGCGGGCTTTGGCCAGTTCGACCAGCAGCTTGCTGACCAGGTAAGCACCATCGTCTAAAAAATAGTTTTCTTTCATCGCCCCGTGGCCCGAGGCCTCGATCGCAAGCCAGCTGGGCTGGCCCACCTCATTCAGCCGAATCGCCTCGTTGATAACGTTCTTGTAGCCGCGCCGAAAGCGGTGGTGAATACCCCCCAGGTCGTTTTCGATGAACCGGGTCAACCCGTCGGAGGTGGTGGAGTCGGTGACGATGGTGGTGCCGGGGTGCTCTTGCAGCACGATCGCCGAAATCAGCGCAATCAGTCGGTTGCGGTTGAGTTCGCGCCCGTTGGCATCGACCGCTGCACCGCGATCGACATCGGTGTCGAAGATCAGGCCAAAGTCGGCCCCCTGATCCACGACTGCCTGACAGATCGAGGCCATGGCCGCCGCATTTTCGGGGTTAGGCACGTGGTTGGGGAAGGTGCCGTCGGGGTCGAGGAACTGGCTGCCGGTGGTGTCTGCCCCCAACGGTTCGAGCACCCGGCTGGCGAAAAAGCCGCCTGCTCCATTGCCCGCATCGACAATGATTTTGAGCCCCCGCAGCGGCTGGTCAAAGTGGTCGGGGTGGTTGACCGACTGGCGAATTTGCTGCACCAGACCCGCCGCATAGGCTCCAATCAGGTCGCGACTCTCCACTGAGCCAGGAACTTCTGCGGCGGTAAATTTGCCCTGCTCAGCTAGTTCCAGAATGCGCGAAATATCGCCTTTACCCAGGCCGCCCTGGCGGGTAAAGAACTTGAGCCCGTTGCGGTTGAAGGGCAGGTGGCTGGCGGTCATCATGATCGCACCCTGGCAGCCAAACTCGGGCAGCACGGTGGCCATAAACATAGCCGGAGTCGAGGCCATAGCCACGTCCAGCACCCGACAGCCCAGGGAGGTCATGCCTGCGATCGCCGCCGTCATTAGCTCCGGCCCAGACAGCCGACTGTCGCGCCCGATGGCAATGGTCAGCTCATCCAAAGGACGCCCTAGCTCTGCCGACAGCCAGGTGGCAAAGGCCTGGCCCAGGGTGGTGACCACCGCCGGGGTGAGGTTGACGGTTTCGCCGGGGACGCCCTCTAGGGCAACGCCGCGAATGTCGGAGCCGTTTTGCAGTGTGGCCCAGGGGGTGGTCAGGGTGGATG
>PYER01000548.1 GCA_003017855.1 filamentous cyanobacterium CCT1 | reverse complement strand
GACCTACAGTGCCTGTTTAATTTGTCGAGAAAGAGCTCCGGTACCAGCAGCGTTGGGAACGACCTACAAAGGGGCAGCCTTTGAGCAGACTCGGCGGTTTGAAGGAACATGGACGCAAAATCGCTATGTGACTCAGCAGGCAGCAGACATCTTACTACGGCGGATTGAAGGCTATCGCCCGGAGCTGTCGGCCAAAATTCTCGCGGCGCGAAAGCGGTTCCTAGGGAGGGCAACTGACCCTGGAGAAATCGATTCGGCTACAGCCGATCCCTTTGCCCAGCGATTAGTGACCTATCTTCAGGCTGGACAGTACAAGCTGCTGAAGGCTTACAAGGCGATTTCGGCTCGGGAGCGGCAGGAGCGATTGGTGAATTCAATTACTTCTGCCATTCGGCAGTCGCTTAACCCCGATGAGATTTTTGAAATTGCGGTTGAGGAGTTGGGGCAGGCTTTAGATGTCTGCCGTTGCCTGATGTATCGCTGGGAAGATCAGGCCGAATCCGTCATTATCGAACACCAACATCTCAAATCGGGGGTGGCTTCTCTGCAGTCGGCCCGCTGGGAATTGAATAATCCTTTACTGGATTATGTCCGGGAAGCGAAGGAACTGGTGGCGATTGAGGATACCGCCGATCCGACCTCGCCGTTTAAGCAGGAGCTTGACGGGGTCCGAAAGACCCTTAAGCAATGGAAGATTCGCTCCTGGCTGATTGCGCCACTGATTTACCAGGATCGGCTGCTGGGGGTGATTGAGCTGCACCACTGTCAGGCTCAGCCCTATGCGTGGAATGAAGATGATCAGGGGCTAGTTGATGCGATCGCCACCCAGCTGAGCGTGGCCATTATCCAAGCGGAAGCCTATGCCAACCTACAGCGGTTAAACCACCAGCTTGCGGCCCTAGAGCGTACCCGCAGCAACCTGATTGCCATTACCGGCCATGAGCTGCGCACGCCGTTGTCGACGATTCAGGTGTGCTTAGAAAGCCTGGCCACCGAACCCGACATGCCTCAGGAGCTGCAGCAAACCATGCTGGACTCTGCCCTAGAAGACGCGGAACGAATGCGGAGGCTGGTGCAGGACTTCTTGACCCTGTCTCGCCTGGAGAGCGGTCGCATTGAGTGGAATCTGGAATCGTTATCCCTGGAAGAATGTATTGACCTGTCCCTGAGCAGCATCCATGCCCAGCAGCACCAGGACACCTATCCCGACATCACGGTGGAACTCCCCCCTCGCCTGCCGCTGGTGAGAGCGGACGGGGAATGGCTGGTGGAGGTGCTGGTGAAGCTGCTGAACAATGCCTGTAAGTTCACGGCCACTGATGAGACGGTGATGATTCGAGCCCAGCAGCGGGACGATCAGATGCTTGAGGTAATCGTGGCCGATACCGGTCGAGGGATTGAGCCGGATCGCCTGGAGGTGGTGTTTGATCGCTTCTACCAGGAGGAAGGGGCCCTTAGGCGCACCACCGGAGGCACGGGCTTGGGGCTGGCCATGTGTCGGCAAATTGTTGAGGGACTAGGCGGTGAAATTTGGGCCACCTCGGCGGGTAAAAACCAGGGCAGCGAGTTCCATTTCACCCTGCCGGTGGCCCAAGGGGAAGTCAGCCGCGGCGTATCGACCCGGACTAAGCCTACGGCCCTGCGATCGCCCCGTCACCTCTATCGTCCCCAGGAGTCTCTGCTCATCGATGAGACGATTGGCTAAGGCTACCCTTCTGGTAGTTCTGGCCCTGGCCCTGAGCTAGCTTAGGGCATCTGAAGAACTGTTACACTTCCTCACAAACGTTATTGTCGGGTCATCTGACGATGATAGGATGCCGAACAAATGGTTTAGAGAACGCATTTATGGCTGAAACTCTGACGGGTCAAACTCCTATATTCGGTGGCAGCACTGGCGGTTTGCTGACGGCTGCTGCAGTGGAAGAAAAGTACGCAATCACTTGGACAAGCCCTAAGCAGCAGGTATTTGAAATGCCGACTGGGGGCTCCGCCATGATGAAC
>PYER01000547.1 GCA_003017855.1 filamentous cyanobacterium CCT1 | reverse complement strand
CAGCTATTTGCCCCGGAGTAGCCGCTAGGGTCTGTTCTCCAGTCAGGCCTCCAGCATGGAGCAGGACCGCTGGCCAGCCGAGGGCCCAGCCAAGGGCAACACAAAACAGCAGTGGTAGCCCCAGCCTTGAGTAAAGCCGGGAAATTAGGCAACATCGATAGAACCGATTCAACAGCGACAATAGTTTTAATCCTGCCAGGGAATTAGCGACGCAAATGGCTTCTAATGTAATGGGTTTTCACGGCGCACCCAGGCTCTCTTTCAAAAAACTTTTGCCGCTGCCTTGGTAGCCATTGCTTGAGGAAGCTAATCGTATGGTTCTCTCCCGTCTGTCCCTCGTGGAAACAGCCCAGAAGCTGGGATTTCATCGGCTAGGCATTGCCGCTGTACCGTCAACAGCGATTCCGGCCGAAACCGCCACCACCCAGGCTCTAG
Organism: filamentous cyanobacterium CCT1; assembly: GCA_003017855.1. Taxonomy (GTDB): domain Bacteria; phylum Cyanobacteriota; class Cyanobacteriia; order Phormidesmidales; family Phormidesmidaceae; genus Nodosilinea. The sequence continues at coordinate 1,568 of PYER01000547.1, read as the reverse complement.
AACGCTGGCTCGAGCAAGGCTTCCACGCCGATATGGATTGGATGGCCAATGCCAAACGGCAGGATGTGCGAAAAATCATGCCAGGGGTGCGATCGCTGATTTGTGTAGCCCTTAACTACTACACCAGCCATTCCCACCCCGAGGGCCGGGAATACGGCAAAATTTCTCGCTACGGCTGGGGCCGAGACTACCACCGGGTGCTGCACCAAAAACTCAAGGCCCTGACCCAGTGGATACAATCTCAACAGCCCGAAGCCCAGGTGCGCTACTACGCAGATACCGGACCGATATCGGATAAGTTTTGGGCCCAGCAGGCTGGCCTCGGCTGGATCGCCAAAAACGGCTGCCTGATTACCCGCGACTATGGATCCTGGGTGTTTTTGGGAGAAATTTTGACGGATCTAGACTTCCCCAGCGATACCCCCCACACCGCCCATTGCGGTAGCTGCACCCGCTGCCTAGACGCCTGTCCCACTGAGGCGATTCGGTCTCCGGGGGTAGTTGATGCCAATCGCTGCATTGCCTACCACACCATCGAAAACCGCGATCCCCAACTGCCCGAGACGATCGCTAAGCGCCTTCAGGGCTGGGTGGCGGGCTGCGACATCTGCCAAGATGTCTGCCCCTGGAACCAGCGGTTTGCCCAGCCTAGCGATGTGGTCGAGTTTCAGCCCTACCCTCACAACCTGGCCCCTACCCTATCGGAGCTGTCCCAGATCAGCGAGGTCGACTGGGACCAGCGCTTTAGAGCCTCAGCCCTCCGCCGGATCAAACCTACCATGTGGCGGCGCAATGCCCTGGCCGCCCAGACCAGCCATTCTGGGCAGAGATGATCTAAGCTTGCTGATAGCTATTGATCGCCCTCTCGCATTGGATGCTTGCTCAGTGTTGAAACAGACTTCGATTATTTCTCTCTTAGCGGTAGTAGGGCTCTTGGGAGCAACCCCGGCGGTTCAAGCCCAAGCGCTGCTCCCCTACGTGCTGCCCCTAAACTACGAAAGTCTGGAAGAACAAGGTCTTTTACTGGCCCAAGAGGCCCTTCAACTGGCCCAGTTTCAACAGTATGAACCAGCCTTAGAACGGGCTCAGCTGGCCTCTCAGCTCGCGCCGGAGAGCCCCGAGGTGCTGTCTTTGCTGGGCAGTCTCTATCTCCAGACGGGAGAAACCGACCAGGCGATCGCCATTCTTCAGCGGGCTCGGCGCCTTGCCCCTAGGGAACCAAGCACCCTGTTCAGCCTGGGGTCGGCCTTCTTCCAGCAGGAAGAATACCTCCAGGCCGCTGAGTGGTTGGAGGCCGGTCTAGAAGTCAGCCCTGAGAATGCCGGGGCCTATTTTGACCTCGGCAACGCCTACTTTAAGCTCCAGCGCTACAGCGACGCGATCGCTCAGTATGACAGGGCAGCCAAACTAGAACCGGAGTTTTGGCCACCGATTAACAACATTGGTCTAGTGCTGTTCGAGCAAGGCAAGCTAGCAGCGGCCATGGACAAGTGGCAACAGACTCTCGCCCTCTCCCCTGATGAGCCGGAACCCAAACTGGCCATGGCCGTGGCCCTCTACGCCCAGGG
>PYER01000220.1 GCA_003017855.1 filamentous cyanobacterium CCT1 | reverse complement strand
CGGGTGGGGTCAACTTGGGCCACCTAGATGTGGAGCTGAGCCAAGAGGGATTGCGCGATCGCGAGGCATCGATCGAAACCATTCGCGAAGAGTTTGCCCGCATTCCCGGCATTGCACCCAGCGTGGGCGGATTTATTACGCACCGTATGGACGAGGTGCTGTCGGGGGTGAGAAGTGCGATCGCCATCAAAATCTTTGGCCCCGACCTCGACCAACTGCGCACTATCGGCAGCGATGTGGAAGCCGCCATTCGCGATATCGATGGCCTGGTAGATCTGCAACTGGAACCCCAGGTGCCCATTCGACAGGTGCAGATTCAGTTCGATCGGCCCGCAGCCGCCCGCTATGGCCTCACTGTAGGGCAAATTGCGGGCGTGGTCGAAACGGCACTCAATGGGCGCGTAGTCTCCCAGGTGCTAGAGCAGCAGCAGCTGTTTGACCTGCTGGTTTGGCTCAAAGATGACGCCCGCAACAACCTAGAGGCGATCAGTAACCTGCTGATCGATACCCCAGTGGGCCAGAAAATTCCCCTGGCTCAGGTGGCCCGCATTGACTACGGCACCGGGCCAAACACCATCAACCGCGAAAATGTCTCTCGCTTAATTGTGGTGTCGGCCAACGTCGCGGGGCGCGACTTGGGCTCGGTGATAGACGCGATTCAAGATCGCGTTAGCGCCTCTGTAGCGCTGCCGTCAGGGTACTACATTCAGTACGGTGGGCAGTTTGAGTCAGAGCAGCGGGCCAGCCGCAACCTGCTGGTGTTTGGCGGACTGGCGATCGTTGTCATCTCGGTGCTGATGTACTTTGCGGTTAAATCAGTGCTGGGCATGGTGATGATTATGGTCAATCTGCCCCTGGCACTGGTAGGGGGCATTGCCTCCATTGCCCTGGGTGGCGGTGTGGTGTCAGTGGCGTCGCTGGTCGGCTTTATTACCTTGTTTGGGGTAGCCACCCGCAACGGCCTGCTGCTGGTTGACAACTACAACACCAAACTGGCCCAGGGCATGCCCCTGCGCCAGGTAATCGTTGAAGGCTCCTCAGAGCGGCTGGTGGCTATTCTCATGACAGCCCTCACCTCAGCCCTGGGTATGGTGCCCCTGGTGCTGGGCAGCGGCGCGGGCAAGGAAATTTTGCAGCCCCTAGCTGTAGTCGTATTGGGTGGCCTGTTTACCTCAACGGCGCTGACCCTGCTGGTGCTGCCAGCGCTCTACTCTTTGTTTGGGCGGCATTTGGTTCCCAAGGTAGCGAACCCTCTGACGTCTAACGAGTTTGAACCCGAGCCCCGAGATACTGCTTTGGTGCAGTAACAGTGTTTCGATCCGCAGCCCCAAGGCTGCCTCTGAGCAACCTTCTGTCTTCTCTCTATAAGGAATACCGTTATGACCGTCCAAAAAACTCTGACCTATACTGTAGTAGCCTTTGGCCTGGCTCTAACCCTGGGAGCCTGTGGCAGCAGTGAAGAGCAAAGCAGCGCTCCCGCCGACACAGAGGCTGTTGCCGAAGCACCCGCTGCGGAAGCTCAAACGGCTCCCGACCCCTCCGCTGAAATGCAGTCTTCCCAAGGGGGACAAGTGGTTGAGTCTGGCCCCTACCACCTAGAGCTGATTACGGCCAATGAACCGACCGGAGTTCACCTAGATTTCTTTTTACAAAAGGGCGATACTCACGAGGCGATCGCCGATGCCAAGGTCATGGCCCAAATTCAGGCTCCCGACGGCACCCAAGAGTCTATCGAGTTGAGCTATGACGCCGATGGTGCACACTACACAGCCATGGTACCTGTCACCGCCGCAGGAGACTATAACGTAGCCATTTTGTCTGATATCGGCGGTGAAAAGGTGAATGGACGGTTTACCTTTGCCAAGTAGCGCCCACCTATATTCAATCAACCCGATATCAAGCAGATTGTAATCGGGACGACCGGCTAATCACCTGACTTGGATTTGGAAGTAAACGAGTAAGAGTTTTAGACTACGCTATTAATCTAGCTTTATAAAGCTAGATTAATAGCGTTGCTGATAGCGCCTAAGCGGGCTGAATATTCACAGTGCCCATCATGCCCAAATCTTCGTGGTCGAGGATATGACAGTGGTAAACCGTTTTACCTGTGAATGTGCGGAACGGAATGCGGATGCGCACGGTTTCGTTACCTTTCACCAGTACCGTGTCTTTCCAAGCCTGATAAGGTTCAGGCTGTCCGTTGCGGCTAATGACTTGAAACGGGTTGACATGTAAGTGAAAGGGGTGATCCATCCGGTCAGAATCGATGTTGACCAGTTCCCATTCTTCGACAGTATTGAGTTTGGGGTTGATGTCGATGCGCTGGGCATCAAAGGTTTTGCCGTTGAATAGGAATGCCATAGACATCCCCGACCCCATAGCCATATCGAGTTCAATGCGACGGCTGAGGGTTGGGTTGGGCAATAGCTCGACTGTGCCCAAGCGCTGGGGCAGCGGCAGGGCGGCGACCGAACCACGATAGGTCACCGTCGCTAGGGTTTGGGGAGAGGCGGAGCTGCCCTGGTGCATCATGCCACCCATGCCACCGCCCTCCATGCTGTGGTTCATGTCGCCCATGCCACCGTCCCCCATCATCATTATGCCGCCGCGATCGTAGGGGAGATTGAGTAGGCGGTACTGACCCGGTTCGCGGTTGCCCTGTACCAGTACCTCCGCCCGTTCGCCAGGAGCTAGCAGCAGTTCGGAGAGTTCGACGGGGGCGGCGATCGCACCCCCATCTGTTGCTATCAGCTGTAGGCTATGGCCCTCTAGCTGCAAACGATAAAATCGAGACGGAGACGCATTTAACAGCCTCAGCCGCAGCAGCCCGCCCTGGGCCAAGGACAGCTCAGGGTTGAGCTGCCCGTTGATGGTGATCAGCGGGCCTTCGCGGCCCATCATGCGGGCCATCATATCGGGAGCGGCGATCGCCCCGGTGTTGGTAACATCAAAATCTTGAAACACCATAAAGGCTTCTTGAGCGGCTTTGATTTCAGGAATCTCGTCTAGCTCGCCCCGGATAATAAACAGCCCGGCCAGCCCGCCAAACAGCTGTTCAGCCACGTGGCCGTGGTGATGGGGATGGTACCAAAACGTGCCCGCTGGATGATCGGCGGGAAGGGTAAACTCGTAGGTCAAACGCTCCCCTGGAGGCACGCTTAGAAAGACATTGTCAGCATTGCCCTGGGGGGTAACGTGCAGCCCGTGGTAGTGCAGGTTGGTGGGTTGATTAAGTCGGTTGGCAAAGCGAATCTGCACCGTATCACCCGGTTTGGCCTCTAGCCGGGGGCCAGGCAGTTGACCGTTGAAGGTCAGGAGGTTAGCTCTGAGATCGCCCACCAAAACCGGCTGAACCCCTGCCTCCAAATCAAGGCTCAGTAATCCTCCCTGGCTGTTGACAACGCGCCCTTGCAGCAGCGCAGGGCTGGCAGTAGAACCTTGTAGTGTTTTAGAACACTGAGAGAGCAGGATAGCTGCCGTGGCTCCTGCCCCCAGACCCAAAAACTCTCGTCGTTTGATAGAGCGCATAGATACTCAACTTTCAATAACTCACTCAGGTGGCTGCTTAACAACACTCCGGACAGTTTTTGGGAGCCAACGGCAGAATGGGAGTTTCAGCCCTCTTCCACAGTGGTCTAGTCAATGAGAGATTAAGGGTTTCAGCGCTTGCCCAGACAAATGTCCGGACTATTGGCTTAAAAAAGCTAATTCTTTACTAACTATGACGATAGAGACTTCAGTGAACTGTAGAGTCAAGGCGGTGAAACAACAGTTAACGCTACAGCAGTTATGCTACGACTGGAAGATGAACCACCAATGAAATTGAGACCGCATAAAACAATAACCGTCAGTCTGAAAACCCATTATCACCAACTGATGAAATCAGGATGAAATCAACCTATTTCATTGGGAGGAAGTTAACCTTAGTACCTGAGAGAGGTGAAGATAGCAATAGCTTCAACTAGGCTACTTCTATGACAAAACCAAGGTACTCCTATGCTGCTAAATCGCGAAAACTACCAGTCTAGTTTTGACAAAGCTATGGCCTGCGCTGTGGAGTGTGAGCACTGCGCTGAAGCCTGTATGGGCAACCCCAGCATGATGAAATGCGCTCGTATGTGCTTAGATACCGGCGACAGCTGCCGCACCTTGGCCACTTTCATGGTGCGAGGATCTTACTTTATTGCGCCTATGGCAAAAGCCTGTGCAGAAATCTGTGACACCTGCGCCAGCGAATGTGAGAAGCACGACGCCGAACACTGCAAGAAGTGTGCCCAAGCCTGCCGTGAGGCGGCAGCTACCTATCGTCAAATTGCTGAGGCGGCGATGGCAAGGGCCTAACTGCTCGGTGATCTAACTGCTCAGTGGTTGGAGTTCTACCCCAGAGTTTTGCCCCATCCCCTACCTCGTTCTTGACGTCTGCCGTTAGCGACGAAGGGATGGGGTTGCGACTATGGCTGCGACGGTTCTCTGGTGCCTAATCAGCGGCTTGTAGGGCTGGCCTCGACGGTATATTGATCTGCGGCTAGTTCAAAATGTTTTGACCTGTAAAGTTTCACGTTTCGACATGTTGAGTTTAGGGAAAACCGATGACAAGTAAAGAGCAGGCCATGGGAAGCCATACTAACGCCGATCACGACTCCGGAATGAGAGGTGCTTACGTCCGGTTCTTCGCCATGATTGGCACCTCAATTGTGGTGATGTTTTTCTTGATGTATCTGCACTCCTATCAAATTCTCGATCACGCCTGGTTTAGCGAAACGCGGGTATTCATGGCCCTGATTATGGGAGCCGCGATGATGGTAATCATGCTGTCGTACATGCTGCACATGTATAAAAGCCGCAGCGCCAATGTAGCCATCTACGTGAGCGCCATTGTATTGTTCGGAGCGGCCCTCTGGTTGGTGCGCAGTCAGGTAACGGTGAGCGATGTAGACTACATGGAAGGTATGATTCCTCACCACTCAATTGCCATCTTGACCAGCGAGCGAGCCCAGATCCAAGATCTGCGGGTGCGCGAACTGGCCGATAGCATCATCGAGGCCCAGCGCCGAGAGATCAACGAGATGGAATGGCTAATTTCTGACATTCGAGACAACGGTTTGGTTACTGCACAAGCTGAGTTAGAAGCAAGACCGTTGCCAGACTTCACAGCAGCTCCCGAATAGAACGATTAAGCCCACTGAACCAGATAGCCATGTCTTACGATCCATGTTGTTGCCTTCCATAATGGTTACTCCTGTAATTACACATGTGGGAAGTCTTCACCTTGCCTGTCAGCGGCACCAAAATGTGGGAAAAAGGCAGGTACCCTGGCCGCATACTGAGCATATTCCTCGCCAAATTCCGTCAAGGCTTCACGCTCTTCTTGATGGGCTAAACGGACATACATCCAGACTAAAAAGGGAAACATCGGCAGCGTGAGAATAGTGGGCCATTGCAGCAAGAAGCCAAACATGATCAAGACAAATGCATCATATTGAGGATGTCGCAACCTTGAGTAGGGGCCGGTGATCGCAAGCTGATGGTTTTGCTGCGCCCCATAGAGTACTCTCCAAGCAGAAGATAACAGGATGAACCCACTCAAAACTACTAAATTGCTAAGCAGGTGAATGGGATTAAAGTGAGGGTTGCCTCCGAGTCCTAAAATTGTCCACCAGAGATGTCCGGCATCGTGGGATAGAGGGTCTAAGCTAGGATAGCGGCTCTGTAGCCAGCCTGAAAGCAGATAGACGGTGACAGGAATGCCATACATTTCGGTGAAAAGCGCGACGATGAAGGCAGAAAATACCCCAAACGATCGCCAATCACGAGCACTCTTTGGCTTCGTAAAGCTAACCGCAAAAATGATGAACACTAGAGAATTAATCATCACTAACGACCAAAGGCCATAGGCAGGAGCGTTATTCATTTCTCATCTCCTTGAGGCAAATTGTGACGGCTATGCCCGTGATGTCCTCCGGGGCTACCGTGCATAAAAACATGCATTAAGGGGCAGGCCAATAGAAACAGCCACGGCAACACAGGAATAATGTGAGCGAGATGCTCGGTGAATAGAAAGAACGCGGCAATTCCTAAAAATACTAGCAGCGCAATCCCAGACGGAGATTGCCACCGAAAACTTGTCGAAGAGTCGTTGGTCATAGGTTTATTATTGCCTCACTTAATTTGATTTTCAGTCGTTCGGCATATTGATCGACTCAAGCGACAGAAGAATTCTCTACAACTTGGGTACTATATCCAGCCCCTGCCAGAGCCCTCTGCACAGTTTCCATGGTCACCAATTGAGGATCGTAAACAACCGTAGCCTGACTTTTGGAAAACTCGACTGTGCATTTTTCAATGCCAGGAATTTTTTTGGCTGCCCTCTCAATAATTTCGCCACATCCACTGCACATCATTCCTTCTATTTCGAGCGTGCTAATATGCATAAATATTCACCTTAGTAAACAATGCATTTATAATTTGACTCGGCGTAGTAACATCGCATTGATAGACACTACGACAGTTGAAACGCTCATGAAAATTGCCCCTACGGCTGGGGTTAGCAAAATGCCAAAGGGATAGGCGATTCCAGCTGCAAGCGGAATGCCAACTACGTTGTAGCCGGTTGCCCAAAACAAGTTTTGGATCATCTTGCCGTAAGTTGCTTTGGCCAGCTTTAAAGCATAGGTTGCATCGATTGGATCGCTCTTGATTAAGACCAGATCGGCAGATTCAATCGCAACGTTGGTGCCAGCCCCAATGGCGAGAGCTAAGTTGGCTTCAAGCATGGCTGGTGCATCATTGATGCCATCGCCGACAAACGCAACGGGCTTTTCTGATTTCAGTTTGCGGATGAGAGATGCCTTATCTTGCGGTAAGACTCGGGCATAGTAGCGATCAATGCCCAACTCATCGGCCACTGATTTAGCGACGGCTTCAGCATCGCCTGTGATCATGACAACCTCCAATCCCATGGCCTGTAGCTGCTCGATCGCCCGGAGAGATTGAGCACGGACTTTATCGGCTAGCCCAAACAGTGCCAGAAGCTGCTTGTCGTCCATCAGCGCGATCGCGCTTTCTCCACGCTGCTCAATGGTCACTAGCCCGGCCTGTAGCGAGTCTGCTACCGATAGCGCCAGTTCTTCGGCCCACTCAGGTCGCCCAACCCGATAGCGACGTCCGTTTACTGTACCCTCGACCCCTTTGCCAGCCACCGCTCGAAAGTCCGTGCCACCAGGCAACTTGGTTTGCTTGGCTTCTGCTTCCCGCACAATGGCTGCTCCTAGCGGATGCTCTGAAAAGGTTTCTAGTGAGGCTGCGATCGCCAGCGCATTTGGTTCATCCACAGCGTCTGTGAAAATATGGCGAACCCCAAATTTACCCTCGGTTAAGGTACCCGTTTTATCGAAGGCGATCACCTGAATCTGACGTGCCCGCTCAAACGCTTCACGGTTCCGCACTAAGATGCCATGCTTTGCCGATAGGGACGTGGCATTGACAATTACTAGGGGAATGGCCAAGCCTAAGGCATGGGGACAGGTGATAACGAGTACGGTTACGGCCCGATTAATCGCAAAAGTCAATGATGGGCCTACCGACAGCCAAACGACAAAGGTCAGTACGCCGACTCCGATCGCAGTCAAGGTCAGCCAATAGGCCAGTTGATCCGCTAGAGCCTGATATCGGCTTCGCGATGACTGTGCCTCTTCTACCAGACGCATGATTTGGCTCAGCGTCGTCTGATCGCCTGTCCGAATGATTTTTAAGGTGAGTGCCCCTTCGCCATTGACAGAGCCACCTACAGCTTCATCTCCGACCTGTTTGATGACAGGACGAGACTCGCCAGTCAAAAATGCTTCGTTAATGCTAGAGGCTCCTTCAATCACCTCGCCATCAATCGGGATTTGTTCGCCAGGTTTGACGAGAATGGTATCGCTAGGCTGCAAACTCTCGACTAAAACCTCCTCGATCTTGCCTGCCCTAAAACGATGGGCTGTTGTTGGCACCAGATTTGCTAGGTGCTCTAGGGCGCGGCTAGCCCCTTGCACCGAAGCCATTTCTATCCAATGGCCTAGCAACATGATGGTGACTAAGGTAGCTAGCTCCCAGTAGAATGGCTCACCCTCTAACCCAAAAGAAACAGCCACACTGTAGACAAATGCAACTGTAATGGCTAAAGCAACCAGGGTCATCATCCCGATTTTGCTCTGTAGCTCAATCCAGGCACCCTTTAAAAATCCCCAGCCGCCATAGCCATAGATCACAACACTTAAAAGAGGGCTCACTAATTCAGAGCCAGTAAACCGAATGGCCTGATAGCCAAACCACTGCTGAAAAGAAGGCGAAAAATACAGAACTGGTAGGGTCAGCACCAGGCAGACAAAAAACCGTCTGCGGAAAATCTCAGGGCTATGACCAGCATGCTTATCATGGACAGAAGAAGAGCTATGGCCTACATGGACATGATGTGTTTTAGAGTGATGCGTATGATCGTGGGCCATTTTGTGTCTCTCTATACTCGATTGTGCGATACGCCATCAATTAGAAGTGCCTAGGCCTTTTTCCTTATTGAATAGAAAGATGGAATCCCTTTGCAAAGCTCAGCCCAGCTCAGAAATGAAGCTTTGTCTGTAGGAAAACCACAGATCTCGATCTGAACTTGGTATAGCTATAGCCTGACGAATGAATATGAAACCAGGATGAAAAGTATTACTTCTTTAGATCCTGGCGATGCCTAACATCCCTCCGACTCAATAGCCAGAGAAGGCAGAGAAGGCTAACTTGAGAGCGCAGAAAAATCACCACAATAATGCGGTCGAGGCATAACCTAGCGAAGCTGGCCTAGGGGCATGCCCGCACTGGCTAGGGGAAGCTTAATAGTAAAGGTGCTGCCCTTTGAGACGGCACTTTTGACGTGAATGCTGCCGCCGTGGGCCTGGGCGATCGCCAGCGCGATCGACAGACCCAGCCCCGCTCCACCGCTCTGGCGCGATCGATCTTTTTCAATGCGGTAAAAGCGATCGAAAATTCGCGACTGATCGTCGGGGTGAATGCCCACCCCGGTGTCTTCTACCGTAATCAGGACGTACTTATCCAAGGCTCTGAGGCGGATAACGACTTTGCCGTTGGCAGGGGTGTGCTGTAGAGCATTGCTGACCAAATTTAGCACCAGGCGGTGGAGCTGCTCTTCGTGACCAATTACCACTAAGGGCGGGGTTGCAGGCTGATCGAGCAGTAGGTCAATGCCCTTGGCGATCGCCAAAGCCGCCATCTCTTCCTCAATGTCGGCCAGGAGATCTTGTAGGCAGCAGGCCACACCCGGCGCTGAGGTTTGAATATCGAGCCGAGACAGCAGTAGCAAATCACTGACCAAGCGAGCCAGCCGGTGATTCTGACGGGCAATCACTTGGAGCGTATCGCGGGCCTCGGCATCGGAGATGTGCGGCAGTCGAATCACTGACTCGGTAGTGGCCTGAACGGCAGAGAGAGGAGTTCTCAGCTCGTGGGCAGCATCGGCTGTAAACTGCTGAATGTTGCGGTAAGACATGCGTACAGGCTCCAGCGCTACCCCCGCCAGCCACCACCCAGCTCCAGCAATCAGCGCCATCGCGATCGGTAGCGCCAGGGCCATATTCCAGCGAATCGTTGCCAGGTAGGTGGCAAAGTCGCTGAGGGAGCGACCCACCACTACCTGGCCCAAGGGTTGTTGATTGTCTAACGCGTACAGGGGCAAACTCACCTGTCGGTAGGGCTGACCTGAGCGATCGCGCCGGGTTTGCCAGATGGATGAGGGGTCAGAGTTGGACAGACCTGGAGGGTAGTTGCCAGCCGTAGTAATGACAGCGCCCTCAATGTCTAGCACCTGAATATAGTAATTGCTGGAATAGAGGTCATCGGGGTGATAGTGGTTGCCACTGTGCTCAAAGGGGGCGAGACAGGGGTCTCCGGTGAGGCAAAGGTTGGGCAGCAGATCAGATGGATCGCTTTTAAGCTGACCGTTGGTCGTGAGCGATTTTTCCAGGGAATCGTGAACGGCTTCGGCTACCGACTTCAGCTCTCGATCGGCTGCCACCCGATGGGCATGGGCAATGGCTTCATACATGCCCACCGCGCTGATCGCCAATACCACGGCCATGACGCCGGTATACCAACCGGTGAGCTGCCAGCGGCTGCGACGAAACAGTCTATTCAGTTTTGAACCGGTATCCCATGCCATAGACGGTTTCGATCATAGCGTCATAGCCATACTGCCCCAGCTTACGACGCAGCAGCCGCACCTGGGCCGCCACCACGTTGCTGATGGGTTCAGAGCCAAATTCCCACAGCTGGTTGAGCACCTGCTCCTGGGTGAGAATTTGGTTGGGGTGCTCCATCAAATATTGCAGGAGCTGAAACTCTTTTTGGGTCAGTTCAACGGTCTGTTCAGCGGCGGTGTCACTGTGCAGCAGGGCTATTCTGCGATCGCAATCGAGCGTCAGTGGCCCAACCTGAATCTGAGCTGGTTTGAAGTCAGCGGGGCGTCGTCTCAAGGCCCGCAGCCGGGCCAGCAGTTCAGCCATGCTGAAGGGTTTGACTAAGTAGTCGTCGGCCCCGGCGTCGAGCCCCGCAATCCGGTCTTCGATGCGATCGTTGGCGGTCAGCATCAGCACCGGCAGAGCATTCTGCCGCGATCGTAGCCAGCGACAGATCTCCAGCCCCGATCGCCCTGGCAGCATCCAGTCCAGCACTCCCAGTCCGTAGGTGACACTGCTGCTCTCCAGATAGACCAGCGCTTCATCCCCAGACTGCACCCAGTCCACCACGTAGGCTTCTTGCGTGAGCGTGCGCTTAATCGCTCGCCCCAGGTCGGGTTCATCTTCCACCAGCAAAATACGCACAGGCAGTTGCTCATAACAGGTCAACGCACCGGATTCTCTGGCCCACGCCCCCGGTATTCATCCACAAACGCGGCCGCAGCCTGAGGAGAGAATTCTGGCATAGCCAGCTTCTTCGTCCAGGCCGTCAGGACAATTTCTCCACCCAGCCCCGCTTTGGGCACTACGACAATTCCCTCCCAGGGGCCAGAAAACTGGTCGGCCCAGCTCTTCAAGGTTGTCATCGCCTCGGCTGTGGGCTGGTCGTAATAAATTACGATATTGCCATGCTCTAGCGCATGCACCAGTTGTTCAGGGCGCTGCGCTTCGGTGTAGACTCCCGGCATTACGGGGTTGGGGCTGTCTCTTATACACATCT
>PYER01000546.1 GCA_003017855.1 filamentous cyanobacterium CCT1 | reverse complement strand
GGAGATGGGGAAAGCGGGGGGATGAAGAAGGTGGCGAGATGAGGAAAGTGAGGGGATGAGGAAGGTAGGCAGCAAGACCGGTAGGGTGGGTTAGGCCATCCCAACTCTGGATACTACTCAGGTGTTTACGCTTGGCCGTAACCCACCATGCGAGCACCTCAACCATCGAGGAATTTGTAGTCGGAAAACGGCTTATTTTGCTTTTGAAACCTTTGATTTTGCTTTTGGCTGCGAGGGTTTGGGTTTAGCGGCCTTACCTGTGACTTTACTGCGGCGGTGCGATCGCGATGCATCCCCGTTTGGCTGCTCTGCCGGAATGGGTTCCTGCTCTTGCGTTTCAGGCTGTAGCAGGGCCAGCCGCAGTCGCTGGCGTTGATCGGCTTCGAGATAGTGTTGTTGATAGCCCTGCCACTGTCGCCAGGCCTCGTGACGGCGATCGCCCAGCAGGGCAAACAGCGTTGGCATTTGGCCTCTGGCGCTGGGCACCACCGCGCCAATAAAGTCCTCTAGCACGGTGCTGTCTTGCAGGTCACCGAGGGTGTCTTGCATAGCGCTGAGGCGATCGATGTCGTCGTCGAGGGAGTGGGGATAGAGGTCGGCGACCAGGCGCAGCTGGTAGCGCACCCGCTTCACCTGTTTGCGCAGGCTGTGCAGCGTTGGCCCCTGGTTTGAGATCAGCGCATCGGTGTTGGGCTGGTTCAGGTGAGTGTTGACGGCCAAACCGTTGAGATTGGTTGTAGTGCCCACCAGCCAGCCGGGGTGCAGCCACAACTGGCTGACCAGTGGCAGCAGCAGATCGGGCAAAACCTGGTCGGCGGGCAGGGCCGCGATCGCAGTGTAGGTCGGCTCGGCCACCCAGTTAGAGAGCGCCTGCTTGAGCGGTTGGTAAGGGGCGCCTTTGAGCAGTTTTTTGACCCGTTTGAACGTTTTATGGCGCACTTTAGCCAGGTGCAGCAGCACGAGGCCCAGCTGCTGCTGCTCACTGTCGGGCAGGTCGGGGGCGTAGCGATCGCGCAGCGTGGCCCAAATTACGTCCAGATCGCGCAGCTGACCCAGCCTGCGTCCCACAGCGGCAATTTTGGCTTCGCGCCCGGCCTTGGGCAGATCCAGCCCGGCGTCAAACACCTGCACAGCGGTTCGCAGTCGCCGCAGCCCAACCCGCATCTGGTGCAAATTTTCAGGGTCGGTGTCGGCCAGCACCGGCTGTTCGTAGGCCACCATTTGCTTGAGGTATCTTGCGATCGCCCTGTGAGCCATTGCTCCTAACGTGGTGTATTGCTGTGTCGTTGCCATAGCTAGGTTTGTTAACGTAACAGTGCGATTTAGGGCAGCGCGACTGCAGGGTTCAGCGACGGCTCCAGCTATACTTCAACCGCTGAAACCCAAATGCCAAAGCCAGTGACAGGCGATCGCAGCCCTACTCCATCAGTAACACGGCCTTTTAGAGGGTGCGTTCGGCGTTGGTTTTTCGTAATATCAGGTAGTACAAGTTTTCTGATCGCACGGTTGACCAGGCTGGTGCAGGAGTTGTTAACCCGTGAATGCCTCCCCCTTTTCCCCCCTCGAACTCACCGATCGCGTGCTGACCATGGCCAAAACCGGCGTCTATCGTCAGTCGGTGTTTGAAGCCCTGGGGCCAGTCGCCACCCGGCGGCAGATTCGCGAGGCGATCGCTCAGGCCAAGCAGTTTGGTCTCTACACCGTATCGGCCCTGCGCGACGAAGAGTTAGGCACCTACTATCAGGTAGAACCAGCCAGCTACGAGTCATTTCAGGCCGCTGCCAAAGCCCTGGCCACAAGCTCGCCCCCCAATCCAGATAACCTGGCCGAGCAAGTAGTGGCCACCCACGATGCTCTGCGGGCCATGCTGAGTGCCGTCGCAGGCAGCACCCTGGGCCTGGGCCTCCTCGGCGGCTGGTGCCTGCTCGACGGCCACACCCAGCTAGGCCGAGGCCTGTGGCTGGGGGCGATGGTCGCCGGAGGGCTGTGGAGCGTGCAGCGGT
>PYER01000545.1 GCA_003017855.1 filamentous cyanobacterium CCT1 | reverse complement strand
AGATGTGTATAAGAGACAGGAAAAAGAGCGACTAAAGCAGTACTACACCACGACGCTGCTGCTGGTGCAGTGCTTCAATAGCGATGGCTGCATGCTTTCTCCCACAGTCCGTCAGGAACTGCAAGCGTCTCTGTTTATACCTTTGCCTTAGCATAGGGGCAGGGCTTGAGTGAACCACTCTGGCTCTAAGTCCTGCGCTCGCCCCTTCACTGTCAACCATGACCCTAGCGCTCTACTCCATCCACCACCCCAGGGTTATCTCCCTTGGCCCGGCGGGCGATCGGCACCGTGGGCAAACCTGGCAGGGCGGCACAATGGCGCTGTCTGCCCCCGGCACCCACGTTGGATTTGTCTACGAGGGTGCTTTGACCTTGAGCCGGGGGAGCGGCGAGGACAGTGCCCAGCGATCGCATTCCTTTGAGTTAACCGGGGGCATGTACTTTTGCCTGCCGGGGGAAGGGCGGCTGGAGGGGCAGCATGGCCGCGGGTTGATTATCACCTGCCCCACCTATCGCGGCATGTTTAGCCTCGGTGGCCCCCTAGAGCCTGCCGGCCGCCTGGCCTACATTGATGGCGGCACCAGCAGCTTGCTGATTCCCCCGGTGCTGGTGGGCGACCCCTGTCTCAACGCCATGTACTTTCCGGCTGGATTAGTGCAGACCACCCATACTCACCCCAGCGATCGCCTGGGTTTGGTTATCGCCGGGGCCGGCATTGTCGAAACCCCAGACATTGCACATCCGATTGCCCTGGGAGATATCTTCTGGATCTCAGCCCACCAGCAGCATCGCTTCTGCACCGCCGACAGTTCTCTGACCATAGTGGTGTTTCACCCCGATAGCGAGGGCGGCTTTACCCACCGCGACCACCCTATGCTGCGGCGTACCCTGGTCGATGGTATCAGTGCGGCAGAGCTGCCTGAGATTCAAACCCCGGTCGAACCTCTGTTGTCGAGCCCAGGTTCTGAGTAGTGACGATCGCTCGCCGGGTTCATTTTCCTGCGATCGCCCCACCAGCCCCAGGCGACCGTTATCCCCAGCAGTAAGGGCGTCAACCAGTCACCCCAGCGCACGTAGGGGGTGAGGTTTTGACGGCGTTCCAGCTCAGCCCGGTGAGTGAGGTAGGTCTGCGGCTCCCCCAGCCAGATTGTGCGGCCGTGGTTGTCAACCAAGCCCGAGAGGCCGGTGTTGGTGACCCGCAGCGCCCAGCGATCGCTCTCCACCGCCCGCAGTACGTCAAAGCCGTGGTGCTGCGTCATCATCCACACCGGGTAGGGGTCGTTGTTAGACGCGGTCACTATAAATTCGCCCCCCGCCTGGGTCTGACGGCGAAATAGGCGACTGTAGGCCGATTCGTAGCAAATCCCCATAATGCCAGTGCCCACGGAGGTCTCGAAGTGCTGCACGGGTCGGCCGGGCACCAGGTAGCTGTCCAGCGGCGAAAGCCGACTGATCAAACGACCCAGCAGCGCCTCAAAGGGAATGTACTCGCCCAAAGGCACCAGCTGCACCTTGTTATAGCGCCCGTGGTACTGGCCATCGGCGCGCAATTCGAGAATGCTCTGGGTATATTGTGGCCGCCCATCCCCCGGCACGGGTGCAAAGGTACCTAACCACAGCGGTACCTCCACTTGGCTCACGATTTGCAGAATAGCTGCAATCTGGGGCGAATTGGGGTTCCACAACTGCGGCAGCGCCCCTTCAGGTGTCACCACCGCCTCCACTCCCTGAGCGACTAGGGCACGGTAGCCCTCGGTATAGCCCTCCAGCGCCTGGTTTACTCCCTGGGGCGTCAGTTTTTCGCGAGTCGGCACGTTGCCTTGCACCAGGCCCAGGGCTAGGGATTGGCGATCGCCGACGGCTTCAGTGCGGGCGGTAAGGGTGGCCCCGAGGGCGTGCGCTGTCAGTACCAGCGCTATGGCGGTGAGGGCCAGGGAGCGACGGAGGGATGGGG
>PYER01000544.1 GCA_003017855.1 filamentous cyanobacterium CCT1 | reverse complement strand
AGACGCTCCTAAATTACGGGGTTATAGCCGCTTAAACGGTCGCTAGGGCTCCTGCATTCTGTCCGAAGTATTGTATCGTAAATATGACAATGCCGACTACGATGACGGCAATTATCGCAATGAAAATCGGAACAATTGTGAGTGCATCCATAGGTTAGAAGTCGCTGATCGCAAATGATAACGGTGAAGAAGTAAGTGGCTGCTGAAGTTTGGGCGCGGTTGTAGCGAATGACTAAGTGAAAAATTCGGACAGGATAAATTATTAAATAGGAAAACTATCAAGAAAGCTTTTTCCTAGTACTTAACTCACATTAAAACAGCTGTTGAAGGTAAAATTCATTTCAAATCTCCACCGTAAGACAGTGCAGCAAGAACTCCACCAATACCAGCCCCAACCGCTAAACCGACACCTATCCCAGCTGCCATATTCGATATTATGAAACCGATTCCAGCCCCAATAAATATCCCAGCAGCAAGACCTCCAATCAAAAAGACAAGCGATTTTTGCCTCTGTTGTCGAGATGGCTTTGAGTCGTTATCTTTTGGCATTTTTATATCCCTGAAACATGATTGTTAGCTGGCTAGCGTTTGAATGAGGACTTTAAGTCATCTTATTTGCGATCGCTTGACTGCACCATCTGTGAGAGATAACTGTGCAGCGAAGTCACGCCCCGCTCAACAGAGCCTACATCTGGAAATGTTTCCTCAAGTGTCGCTGCTGTCATATTGGCGAAAGATTCAGCCGCCTCGTTCGAGAAGCCAATGCTCTTGAACATTGGCAACCATTGGTCGCGAGGAATAGATTCAGCGACAACGGGGCGTCCCAGTGCCGTCGCAAATGCAGCTGCTACATCTTGTGATGAGTAGCGATCGGGGCCTTCAACATAATGAAGTCCGTTGTGCTCAATCGGTTCAGTCATTAAACGAGCCGCTATCTCACCGATATCTGATGGAGCAACCATCGGTAATTTGAAGTCTTTTGGATATAGTGCCTGTACCACTCCCTGTTCGCGTGCCGTTGGTAGAGATGCGTGCCAATTGCTCATATAGTAGGCAGCTCGAATAATCGTTGTGGAGATCGGTTGGGCGGCTAGTGCCTGCTCCATTTCATAAAGCACGCCTAAATCACCTATTCGCTCTCCAGGTTTGGCTCCATAGGTTGATTCGGCTACAATTTTCTCTAAACCTGTCCCCTGAATTGCGCTCAAAATAGCTGCTAAACTGCGTCGCTCTTCAGCAGTCGTATCAGAGGAAGGGGCAGCGGGTGGATTGAGTAAAAACAACCGCCGTCCTTGACGAATGACTTCGCGAAGCGTTTCCGTATCATGCACATCGGCTACTGCAACATTGGCACCGACTCGACACAATTCTTCGGCTTTTGAGGGATTGCGAGTGACGACAAGAACGGGTTCACCACGTTTAAGGAGTGCCCGCGCTACGGCTGAACCAACATTGCCAGTACCTCCAAGGATGATGTGCATCCAGTACCTCCGAGAATAGAGTGCATCTCCTAGGTTCAGGATAAACAATTCTTGAGTATTGGGTGCTGAGACAGCTAACTATATATTAAGTTTCAAATCCGCTGAATAAGCCTTTCCATGCTTGGTAATTTTTCGCTAGATTTGTTGGATAATGCCCGCTCTTTAAGGAATTGAACAGCAATTTGCCAGTTCGGTACGGTGTGGTTAGAAAACCATTCTTCTCGTCGCTGTTCTAACGACATGACTGGTATTTTGAACTAGAAACTGGGTTACTAGCCCAGCGTTCGATAGTAACCCACGCCAAACCTGCGGAACAGTCCCCAAGGTTCTAAAGCCCTGGGAGCTTTGGCATTCAAATAAGGTATGAATCAGACGGGCCATATCTCCCGTAGGGGCAAGCGGTGTTTGCTCAACCAACCAGGGCTAGCCAAGGCAGATTCCTTCCAACTGAGCACAGCGCTCTACAGAAACTCCGTTAAGTGGCCAAAAAAATCCGTCTAGGGCTCCTGGGGGAGGGAGAGGGG
>PYER01000219.1 GCA_003017855.1 filamentous cyanobacterium CCT1 | reverse complement strand
GGTAGGGAGTAAATGAGTAGGGAATAGATCAGCGAGAGAAATGCAGGCTCGGTAGAGACTATCAAGAGAGTTCAGAAGCGTGAGTCGATGAGGTTCACATCCATCCGCCCACGCACCCATCCACCCATCCACCCATCCACCCGCCTACTCACTGATCCACCCGCCGCATCAAATAAGCCACCCCAAAATCCCCATTCGGGTGCTGCTCTAGCAGCTCAGCCAGCTCAAACACCCGTTGGGCAATCTCATCCCCTAGCTTGTCGATGGTGGCCTGGCGCTCGCGTTCGCCATGCTCAAGCTCGCGCACCTGCCCCTGCCAGTCGGCGGAAAAAATATAGTCGATGTGGGCCTGCAAATCGAGCTGCCCCAGCACCTCCCACTCCCCAGCGTCGCACCAGATACCGTTGCAGTTGGGGCAGCGCTCTACATAAAACGACCCTTGCTTGAGGGTAATGCGGCCCCGCACCAGGTAGCTGCGGCAGTCGGGGCAGAGGGCGGCGCGGTTGTCGAGGTCGGCGGGCCTGAAGGCGGTGCTCAGCGACAGGGGCAGCACCGCTACCTTGATAGGAGCATCGGGGTCAGCCTGCGATCGCTGCCAATTTGCGTAGTCCTCCGGTGGAATCCAGGCTCCACCACAGCTTGAGCACGCCTTGACCGGCAGACCCGGCGCCAGCTGACTGTCTTGAAGGTCAATATGGCCTTCCTTAGGGCACTGAACCAACGTACCTACTCTCCACCGCGTTCTTTTACCAGGTGTCCATGAACCCTACTATTAAACCACTCGGGTTAACCACCTGGGCTGAGGGATTAGTGCGTGTCATCAATACTGGCTGAAACCCCTATGGCCGAGCTTTGCCACGCCCGACCCCAAAAACCGGCTAGGTCGAGTTGGCGATCGCCTGCTCCAGAGCATCGCAAAAGCCCAGTAGCTGCTCCAGTTTTGCAATCAGCTGTCGCTGCCGCTGCTGGGTCGTGCTCGACTGGCGCGCCGCCTGCAAAAAGGCCACATCCATCGCCAGCAGCCGCAGGGTGCGGTTCATTTCGGTGAGGATGGGCTGGAGGCTTGCCAACTCGTTGCCCAGGGGCAAAATCTGGTGCTGAAAGTGTTGCTGAGCCAGCAAAAATTGCTCCTGAAGCTGACGACCGCTGGGGTTGGCCGAGCGCGCCAGAGTCTCCAGGGCTTGCAGCTGCGATCGCAGATTTGACAGGGCACTTATCATATACATATGACCCCTTTAGGGCCGTAAACGGAGCCTCTCGGTGGCGGCTTGCCGCAGCCAAGGGCAAATTGCCGATTCCCCCCTGGGGGGAACAAATGTTAAGGTTAATACATAACACTCCATCAACTCGAAACTGGCTATATGCATTTATTGCGGCGTAGCGAGAAGAGGCAATTTCCTCAGGGTTATGGTGTAGGTTATCTCTATCTCATCAGGCTGCCCTGGGGCAGCAGCATCGCGTTCTTTGGCAGAACATCTGTACGAGTTTTGCCAACATTTTCAACTTTAATCTATCCCTTGAAACGATTATCTTCCCCTGACTGAGGTGGCCAATCGTTCTTCTCCACGATTACTATTTTTGAACCCTGTTCCCACCTGAATACAGTGTTCAAGTAGTTGGTTCAAATAGCTGCCGTTCCCGGCACTTTTTTAGCTTATCCGTCTCCCTGAGAGGTCACTGGCATCGGTATGACTGCAACGGTTCATCCCCCTCTACCCGACGACTGCACCCTGCCCGGTTGGCTCGAAACCTGCGTGCTAACCCACCATGACGACCACCTGGATGACCTTGCCCACGACCCCGAAGACAAGTCAAACAACGTGCTGGTGTGCCAGGCTTTTGAGTTTGCCTACACGCTGCACAAGGGGCAGTATAGGGCCTCGGGTGAACCCTACATCTGCCACCCCATTGCGGTAGCCGGGCTGCTGCGCGACCTGGGCGGCGACAGCGCCATGATTGCCTCGGGCTTTCTCCACGACATTGTCGAAGACACTGAGATCACCCCCGAAGAAATTGAATCCCATTTTGGCGATGAGGTGCGGCGGCTGGTCGAGGGAGTAACCAAGCTCTCAAAGTTTAATTTTGAGAGCAAAACCGAGCGCCAGGCCGAAAACTTTCGCCGCATGTTCCTGGCCATGGCCCAGGATATTCGCGTCATTGTGGTGAAGCTGGCCGATCGCCTCCACAACATGCGCACGCTGGAGCACCTCAGCGACGAAAAACGCCGCCGCATTGCCCGCGAAACTATGGAGATCTTTGCGCCTTTGGCCAACCGCCTGGGGATCGGGCGCTTTAAGTGGGAACTCGAAGATCTTTCCTTTAAATATTTAGAGCCCGACGCCTACCGGCAGATGCAGCGCCACATCACCGAAAAGCGGGCCGACCGCGAGGCGCGGCTGGTACAGGTAGCCGAAACCCTGCGCCAGCGCATGCACCAGTCCGAAATCCAGGTGGTCGATGTCAGCAGTCGGCCCAAGCACCTGTACGGCATCTACCGCAAGATGGAGCGGCAGCAAAAAGACTTCAGCGAAATCTACGATATTGCCGCCATTCGCCTGATCGTAGGCACCAACGAAGAGTGCTACCGCGCCCTGGCCATTGTCCACGACGCCTTTCGCCCGGTGCCGGGCCGCTTCAAAGACTACATTGGTCTGCCCAAGCCCAACCGCTACCAGTCGCTTCACACGGTGGTGATTGGCCCCAAGGGCAAGCCGATCGAGGTGCAGATTCGCACCCTGGAAATGCACCACGTGGCCGAGTACGGGATTGCCGCCCACTGGAAGTACAAAGAAACGGGGGCTTCGGTCAACACCCGCATCAACGCCGACGACGAAAAATTTACCTGGCTCAGACAGCTTTTAGAGTGGCAAAACGACCTCAAAGATGACGCGCAAGAATTTCTTGAGAACGTCAAGGGCAACCTGTTTGACGAAGACGTGTACGTGTTCACCCCCGACGGTGACGTAGTGCCCCTGAGCCGGGGGGCAACGCCGGTCGACTTTGCCTACCGCATTCACACCGAGGTGGGCAACCACTGCGCCGGGGCCAGGGTCAATGGCCGCATCGTCACCCTCGACACGCCGCTAGAAAACGGCGACATCGTTGAGATCATCACCCAAAAGAACAGCCACCCCAGCCTCGACTGGCTCAACTTTGTCGTTACCCCCAGCGCCCGCAACCGGATTCGCCAGTGGTACAAGCGATCGCACCGCGACGAAAATATTGCCCGGGGCCGCGACATGCTCGAAAAAGAGCTGGGCCGCAGCGGCTTCGATGCCCTGCTGAAATCTGAACCGGCCCAGATGGCGGCTGAGCGCTGCAACTACCCGAGTGTAGATGATCTGCTGGCCGGGCTGGGCTATGGCGAAGTTACCCTCAACCTGTTTGTCAACCGGCTGCGGGAGGCGATTAAGACCAAGCAGCCCTTAGAGGTGCTGTCGCCCGAGTCGTCACTGCAAGATTCTGACCAGTTTTTGGCCGGAGCCGTCACCAGCCCCCACCGCCACCGGCAGGCCCCCTCCAAAGACCCAATTTTGGGCATTGAAGGGCTGGTGCACCACATCGCCGGCTGCTGTAACCCGCTGCCCGGCGAGCCGATTATGGGCAGCGTATCGCTGGGCAGCCGGGGTATCGCCATTCACCGCCAGGGCTGCCCCAACCTGGCCGACATACCGGGCGATCGCATCATTCCGGTCAGCTGGAACTGTAGTGAGCACAACGGCTCTCGCCAGACCTACCCGGTAGAAGTACGCATTGAGGTGATTGACCGGGTGGGCGTCCTGAAAGACATTCTCTCTCACCTGTCAGACCTGCAAATTAATGTCCACAAAGCCCAGGTCAAAACCTTCCCCGGCCAAACCGCCGAAATCGACCTGGGGCTCGACGTCAAAGACCACGCCCACCTCGATCAAACCTTCGTGCAGATTCGCAAGATGACCGACGTGCTCAAAATTCGCCGCATGAGCCAGGGCGGCTGAGGCGTAAGAATCGTGTTGCTGAACGGTGGTATGAGGTTGGGTAGGGGCAAACGGCCATTTGCCCCTACGAGCGACATTGAGGTTTTGATTCGTACGCTATATCCAACCATTCCGCCTGTAGGTCAAGCACCTTGCCTGCCCCTAGAACAGTCGAGATAGCCATTCCACGGGTTAAGACCCCAGACTTTAAGCCGTTTCAGCGCCCCCGGTGGGCCTTGGGGATCTGGCTACGCTGAGCTAGCCTGCTAGCCCAGCGCACTTAAACCCTAGCGCCGTGGAATAATGGGAGTCTGCATACAGAATAAAAGCACAATAGCGCAGCACTATGGCGCAGGAAACGGCTAATTCAATTAAACGAGTCGGCGTGATTGGCGGTGGCCAACTGGCCTGGATGATGGGACCCGCAGCACAGAAGCTGGGACTAAACCTGGTGGTGCAAACCCCTCAGCAAAGCGATCCCGCTGTGGCGATCGCCCACTCCACCGTCCTCGCCCCCGTCGCCGACGTCGCCGCCACTGCCGCTCTGGCCGCCCAGTGCGATGTCATTACCTTTGAGAACGAATTTATTGACCGCGAGGGGCTGCAGTCCCTCATCGATCGCGGCACAATCTTTCGCCCCGGTCTAGACGTGCTGACCCTGGTGCTCGACAAGCGCCACCAGCGCGAGTTTTTTGCCCAGGCTGGTTTACCCAACCCCCGCTACAGCTGGTTAGAGGGCGACGAGCCGGACGCCGAACTTGCCGCCAAAGCTGAGACCATCGGATTTCCGCTGGTGATGAAAACGCGCCGCCTGGGCTACGACGGCCAGGGTACCACCGTCGTCAAGGAGCCTTCAGACCTCAGCCTCACCTGGGACAGGTTCAACCGCGTGCCGGTACTGCTGGAGGAGTTGGTGGCCTTTAAGCAAGAGCTGGCCATCATGGTTGCCCGTTCGGCCCAGGGTGAGATCGCGGTTTATCCCACC
This sequence comes from filamentous cyanobacterium CCT1, assembly GCA_003017855.1. GTDB lineage: Bacteria > Cyanobacteriota > Cyanobacteriia > Phormidesmidales > Phormidesmidaceae > Nodosilinea. The sequence goes on along the minus strand of PYER01000219.1, from coordinate 6,381 downwards.
GTCGAAACCGAGCAGGTTGACCAAATCTGCCGTCGAGTCGTTGCTCCAGCCAGGGTCAGTGCTGGGGTCGCCAGCCGCATGGAGGGCATTGCCCGTACCCTGGTCGAGGCGCTACAGCTGGTTGGCATCGTCGGTATCGAGTGCTTTCTGACCCAGAGCGATCGCATTTTGATCAACGAAATTGCCCCTCGCACCCACAACTCGGGCCACTACACCCTCGATGCCAGCCAGACCTCTCAGTTTGAGCAGCAGCTGCGGGCGGTCAGCGATCGCCCCCTCGGCCCTACCGCCCTCACCTGCCCTCAGACAGTAATGGTCAATCTGCTGGGCCTAGCGGCAGACGAGGCCACCCACCACCAACGGCTTGAGGCTCTCAAGCAGCTACCCAACGCCACCCTCTACTGGTACACCAAAGGCATTCGCCCCGGTCGCAAGCTCGGCCACATCACTCAGCGGCTTGGCCCGGGAGACGATCCGACCGCCGCCGCTGCTGCGATCGAAGCCGTCTGGTACGGCCCATAGGTCTTCCTGACAGCGTTTCCAGAGCGGAGTCATTAGCGAAGCGTCCCTAAGAGATAAGGGGGCACCCCACTTACCCATCCACCCATCCACTCTTCATGCCTTACACCCTAGATCAGCTCAATGCCATGACCGAGACCGAATTTGTGGCTGCGATCGGCCCTACCTTTGAAGATACGCCCAGTATCGCCGCTCAGGTTTGGCCCCAGCGCCCGTTCGCCTCGGTGGCCGATCTCCACCAGCGCATGGTCAACCTTGTGCAGGCCATGGCTACAGAAGACCAGCTGACCCTGATCAACGCTCACCCCGACTTAGGCACTCGGGTCGCTATGGCCGAAGCGTCTGTGGCCGAACAAACCAAAGCCGGCCTTACCAACCTCAGCCCAGAGGAGTATCACCAGTTCCAAACCCTCAATCAGCAGTACAGAGATAGGTTTGGCTTTCCCTTCATTCTGGCGGTGGCAAACCATACTAAAGCCTCGATCCTAGAGAATTTTGCTTATAGGTTGCGCAATTCTACGGAGGCTGAAATGGCGATCGCCCTGCTAGAAATTCAGAAAATTGCCCGTTTTCGCCTGGAATCCTGGATACTACCAAACCCCCTCTCAGCCTAGCCAAGTGCGACACAAAATCTTTATAAAACCCCCTTACCCCCCCGTTAACTGGTTAAGTTTTGGCTATCTAGCCTCAGGCAAATCTGTTCTAGACGAGGAAATATGATAGTTTTGCTTAGGGTTTAATGGATAATATATCGATTAGCTTTATTTATCTAACTATAAAAGAGACCACCCAAACAAATGCATTTCCTATTAATGCGGTTTTATTTCACCTACAACAATCCTGTCTAAATTTTGAAATTTGCAGGCAGGCGGCTCACCTGCACGGGCAATACTCACTTTGCCTTTGCGAATCAGGTTGGATCAATATAGGCAATGAGTTCTTTCTTTGAAAACCTTTGAAATTGCGGGTTCTCATTATTTTACTTTTAGGAGTTAAGTTTTTATGAAGCTGGAGCCCTTAAAATATCCTGTCTATTTTTTGACCAAAGATGTCGATCGGTGGCAACATCTGTTCAACGCAGATTTCTCTACAGTTGATCTCAACACCGAACTCAGAAAAATAGCCAGTGGCAACGATATCTGGGGCGTTCAAACCTACCTTCAGCTCAAGTCCAGAGGGCTCGACGTCCATCTTGTATCTCGCCCGATTCCAGGCCAGATCTGCATAGCTCCCTATCATTTTCTCTATATCAAAGACTTCGCCTTCAACAGCTATGTCGTTGGCAGTCAGCTAGATTCTGCTCGTCCAGAGATCTGCGAACAGCGCACTGTGCTAAGCCCAGCCTGCCTCCATACGCAGGAGGACTTCTTCATTCCCCAGTGGCCGCAAACTAATCTAATTCCGCGAGATACGTCGAGGGGCACAAGATTAGAGATTCTCGACTTTAAAGGAGATGTGGATTACAACCTGGCCAAGCCCTTCAAATCCCCCGAGTTTTTAGCCAGGCTAGAGGAGATAGGCATCCGGTTTGTGCACAGTTCCGTTGATCCAGTCCAAAGGCTGATTGATTTTGCTGACTACACCCAAAGTGATGCCATCATTGCAGTCCGCAACATCACCAACACCGACCTCAATCTAAAACCACCTATTAAACTAATCAATGCTTGGCATGGCGGCTGCCCAGCCATTCTGGGTCCTGAACCTAGTTTTCAGGCCTTGCGGAAGTCAGAACTAGACTACTTTGAGGTACGCAGCCCCGAAGATGCCATTGCTGCTTTACGAAAACTAAAAGAAATGCCTAATTTGTACCAGGCGGTGGTCGAAAACGGCTTGATGAGGGCTCAAGAGTTTTCGCCTGATAGCATAGCCTCAAAGTGGCATGATCTTCTGCAAGGCCCCATTACCTGGGGGTACGAGCGCTGGCTACGGCAGTCGCCGGTTGAGAAATCTATTGGTCGTCCGCTTAGATTTGTGAAACGAACGCTGGCCCACCGGAAAGCGATTAAAGACTATGTCCGTCAGCGCGACTTTGGTGAGCGCCTTTTTGCCGAGTAACGATTGCTCTACGCCGCTTTGTCTGCTGTGACATCGCTTAGCGGTGCCACGACAGTCTCAACCCCGATAGCAAGCAGATATCCCCGTAGGAGCACCCCACTGCCATGCTCCTACGGGGTATTTACGTAGGACTTGGCCTGATACCTGCGTTGGCCCGTTAGCTTAGGTCATGCCGATCGCCGGAAGGCGCAATATTGGAGCGCTATCAGGCTCGCAAGTATAGCCACTGTCAAAACCGTTAGGACGTGCCCAATACTCCTGAAGTGATGGTTATACGCACGCACAGGTCTGCATAGGGGGAGACTGTCCGAGTGCCAATTTTTATGCGGCCTTGAGCAAAAATGTATAGTTCTACAGTTGCAAAAATATTGAAGATATGGGCATAAGTTGGCGAAGCGTGTTTGGTCCGGGTTTTAGACATATCTATCTCATTCCTTCATCTATCGAGTTGAGTAAAAAACAAGAACTTTATAAGCTGGTGGTAAATCGTCTAACTTGATTAAGATTGGTTGAACACGTACGTGTAGGAATTGCCCGTGGGAGCAGGGGTGATATCTTACCGAGATAAGCAACTATAGTCTTAGATCTGGGGCTATGGGATAGGGTTACTGGCACTAAGTCATACAATTTCCCTATAATCTCAGCAGTTCTTGGGTGCCTGGGCCGCCGCAGTCGTCTCCTAGACTTGTCGGCAACTTGTGTCTAGCCAATGAGTTCCCCCCATTTTCATCCGGTCCGACCCAATTTTCGGTTTCTTGTTGATAAGGGGGAAAAGCGTTAAATTCTGGCCATTTTGTGGCGAGTGATAACTTGTTTTACCCGTTTGTCCTGCGTCAACTCGGGTACCGGAGAGGGTTTTATATAATGACTGCGAAATCTTTAGCCAAGTTTCATCTTTTAACAAGCACAAAAATTGACTTTGAGCACTTCAAGGCTCGAGCTGACCTTGGCAATGGCCCCAGGCATGTGGTGCTGCAACTCAAAGAATATTTGGGCGCGCAGATTCACCAGCCAGACTTTGAGGATGACAGTGCGGTTACAGCTCTAGATAAACTGCTGGCTAAAATTGTTGGTCGCCCCCAGCACTGGACTTCGGCAAGGCAGATCCTAGCCCAGACGGGATCGGGCGATATCGTTTACTGCTGCGGCGAGGATGCCGGTCTACCACTGGCCATTCTGGCAGCACTTAAAAAAGATCGTCCCCATTTAGTCATGAATGTGATGTGCCCCGAACGCTGGCGGCCTCGGCTGCTGCTCAAGGGGTTGCAGCTCCATCGTCTCGTTCACACCTTTACGGTGAATACAGCCCTCAAGGCTGAGACTATGAGAGCCATGCTGAAGCTACCTGAGGACCGGGTACTGTGCCTGCCTGAGCAAACAGACAGGCAGTTCTTTCACCCTGCCCCTGGTACCCTTCAAAAGCATCGTCCTCTAATTGCTAGCGCAGGGTTGGAGCAGCGAGACTACGTTACCCTGGCCAACGCACTGCAGGACTTAGACCTGGATGTCAAAGTCTGCGCTGTATCGCCCAATGCCACTTCCAATACCCAGTGCCGAATTCCAGAGCACCCTCCTGAAAATATGGAAATGCGCTACTTCGACTGGGTCGAGTTGCGCGATCTATATCGCAGCGCCGACATTACCATTGTTAGCTTGATTGACAACACCTACTCTGCTGGGCTGACGGTTTTGATGGAGGCAATGGCCTGCTGTAGACCAATCATCATTACGAAAACTGTCGGTTTAGCCGCTGAAATGGTTGATGAAGGTCTGGTTTGGGGGGTGCAGCCCGATTCTCCCGAGCAGATGAAAGCGACTGTGGAATATATCCTTAGCCATCCTGAGGAGGCTAGAGCCAGGGCAGAGGCGGCCTACCAATACTTTTTAGAAAACCATACGAGTGAATACCACATTGAGCAAATAGTTCGCATGCTGCAGCGGGTGGCCAGCAGCGTGACGGCAGATGCGCCTGTGGCCGCACAGGTAAAACCGATTTGATCGCCTTCGTGGCTCTCAAGCCCATGATCTCCTGTCGCCCGTGCTGACTCTAAATGGTGTGCAGGGTGCGCAGGCGGTTAATCGCGGCGGCCAGCTCTAGGCCACGAAAGCAAACCAGGTCGCCCATGGGCCACTCGGTCAAGCAGTCTAGCCCATACTGCGCTATGTCGGCCATGACGGTGGCGATCGCCTCGGCTAGCGGGGTTGTTACCGTCATGCGGTAGCGCTGAGCGTAGACGATCGCCTCGGCGATCGCCCGCACCTGTCCCGGTTCCACCAACTGTTCCACGGCCGACAGGTCAATGGCTTCGGTGCCAATTTGGAGCTGGTCGACATCGCGCGCCCGCAGCTTCACGCTGTGGCGGCCTTTGCTGGGGTCGATACTGTCGGGCTGAATGATGCGTGGGGTGAGGGTGCCGAAGGACTGACCACCCTCGCGATCGCGCTCTGTCCGAAAATCTGCCGCGATCGCCCTGGCCTGCCCGGTCACATCCTGGGGCGCAAACTCATCCATGGCAATCACCGTGTCGGCCACGTCAAAATAGTCGCCGCTGCCCCCCATCACCAGCACCGTAGAGATGCCGTAGTCGGTGTAGAGCTGCTGCACCTTGTCGATAAAGGGCGTAATGGGCTCGCGATCTTTCGAGATAAGGGCCTGCATGCGGCGATCGCGAATCATGAAGTTGGTTGCCGACGTATCTTCATCCACCAGCAGCGCTGTCGCTCCGGCCTCGATCGCCTCGATGATGTTGGCCGCCTGGGACGTGCTGCCGCTGGCGTTGGGCGTAGAGAATTGTTGGGTTGATTTGCCCTGGGGCAGGCTGCCGATAAAGGGCGAAATATCGACTCCCGCAATACTGCGGCCATCCTCAGCCCGCACTTTTACCGCCGCTAGGTCCGTGACCACCTGGTGCCGTCCGTCGCCCGGCACGTGGTTGTATACCCCAGCCTCGATCGCCCGCAGCAGGGTCGATTTACCGTGGTAGCCACCTCCTACAACTAGCGTAATGCCCTGGGGCACGCCCATCCCTGTGACCTTTCCGGCATGGGGACAGGTGAGCGTCACCCGCAGCGAGTCTGGGGAGGCGAACGGCACCACCTGGTCCTGCAGGGGACGTTCGTCGACGCCACTGCGGCGGGGCAAAATCGCGCCATCGGCAACAAAGGCAACCAAGTTATGGGCGGAGAGCTGCGATCGCAGCGCCTCTGCATCTTCAACCGTGTCGACGTGGTGTCCAAGGCTGGCCGCATCCAGCGCCTTGTAGAGCAGTGTTTTGGCAACCAGAGCGGGCACTGCGCCGCACAACACCTCCGCCGCCTGCCGACCCGCAATTCGGCGCCCGAAAGCCGGTAGCCCCACGGTAAAGCGAAGTTCTACCGCCTCTGCGGTCACTCTCGCCGCGCTGCGATCGAGTACCGCCTGACTGGGCCGCACAATGCCAATTAGCCCGCTTTTTCCCGAACCAGAGGTCCGCTGGTGTTTTTGGGTGGCCCGGTAAAACCCGCGAATCAGGTAATCTGCCAGGGCGATCGCCCGACAGGGCCGTTCCCACAGGCCTTGAGGAAACTCCGCCACCGCCTGCGGCACCACCACCCGCACTCGACTCGGTGCCGCAAACGGATCGCCCTGCACATGGTCGATATGCAGGGTAAAGTCCTCAAAATCGTACTTCCCCTTGAGCGACTTGTAAGCCCCATAGCCCTGGCCATCGAGCCGGTAAAGCTGATCGTAGAGCGTCTTTTGCGTAGTCATCGAGTGAACGAAGTGCCATCAACCCCAGTACTCTACCGTACCCCCACCTACCTACC
>PYER01000543.1 GCA_003017855.1 filamentous cyanobacterium CCT1 | reverse complement strand
TCAAGCTGGTGCTGCGCAGAAAGAGCCGAAGCCAACAGATCTACAGGTTGAATACGTATCGGCTTCGGCTGCGGGGCGTAGGCTTGCCAATAACCGACAACGAGCTGCGATCGGGGTGTTGGCTATGCTGCTGTTGCTGGCCATCGGGGCAGGTGGTGTAGCTTTTGTTCAATACCGGACGGCTCAAGCTGCCCTGACTGAGAAAGATGACGCCTTGACGCGGGAAGAAAACGCTAGAGAGTTAGCGGAACAGCGGTTACAAGAGGCCGAAGCCGCTAGAGAACTGGCGCAGCAGGCAGAAGCGGGGGAAGCTGCCCAACGACAGGTGGCTGAAGAAAAGCAGCAAGAAGCTGAAGATGCGTTGACCCAGGCAAAAGCGGCCCAAAAGGCGGAAACTCAGCAGAGACAACGGGCAGAAGCTGCTCGACAACGAGCGGAAGCAGGGGAAGCAGAGGCAGAGCGGCAAAAGGACTTTGCTCAAACTGAAACACTCCGTGCGGAGGAAGCAACCGAACGAGCTGAAGCGGAAGCATTTAACGCCGATATCCAGGCAGAAAGTTTGAGAATCAAGAACCTGATGGCCTCTAATTTGAACTTCAAGGCGTTACTGGCGGGGCTGAAGTTAGGGCAACAAATTCAAAGAGCGGAAAACAGAGTTCTGACAAGCCGATCAATAGCGCTAGCTGACAGACTTAGACAAGTTGCTAAGACAGACACGCTAGCCCGCCTGCCGCCCCAGCATAAACTTCGCCCTGAGGTAAGACTTCAGGCGGCTGCAGCACTACGAGAAATTTATAACTATCCTGGTTATTTGCATCGTAATACTTTCAAAGCTCATACTGATTGGGTCAGGAGTGTGGCTTTTGCCCTAGACAGCGAGACACTAGCAAGTGCCAGCGACGATGGTACGGTAAAACTGTGGAATATTAGCGGCGAGCTACTGCAAACCCTTACAGGCCATACAGACCCTGTCAATGATGTAAGTTACGCCCCGAATGGTGAGATGCTTGCCAGCGCCAGTGATGATGGCACTGTAAAGCTGTGGAACACTGATGGGCTGCTGCTGCAAACACTTGTTTGGCACCCCCATCCAGATGATCCAGATGACGTAAACATAATCCGCAGACACAGTCACTTTAACAGTGTGAGTTTCTCCCCCAATAACCAGTTCCTTGCCAGTGCCGATGATAGCGGTAGGGTGATGTTGTGGAATATTGACGGACGATTACTACAAACTCTTGAGGATGATGAGACGTGGGAGTGGGGTTCTGAAGTCGTCATCAATAGTGTAAGTTTTGCACCCAACGGTGAGACGCTAGCGAGTGCCGGCAACGATGGCAAAGTAAAAATATGGGGCGGTAATTATCAGTTATTGCAAGCCCTCCGAGTTGGTAGTTACAGGCCTCTAGAACCGCAGATTGATGACGTCAATAGTGTAAGCTTTGCTCCCACTGACCAGACTCTCGCTAGTGCTAGCAATGATGGCACCATAAAAATATGGAGTGAGAACAGACAGCTGCTGCAAACCATTGATGGCCATATAGGTCCTGTTAGCGCTGTAAGTTTTGCTCCTAACGACCAGTCTCTCGCTAGCGCTGGCGCTGATGGCACAGTGAAGCTATGGGACCGGAGCGGCCGATCACCACAAGCCCTCTATAGATATGAGCTCTTCCCCCTATCTTCCACAGGAAGGTCACTTCATTTTTTCAGAAGCGTGAGTTTTGCTCCAGATGGCCAAGTCCTTGCTAGCGGCAGCTTGGATGGAACAGTGCATTTGTGGGGCAGGGATGGGCAGCTGTTGCAAACCTTCGAAGGCCATGAGGATGGGGTCTACAGTGTGAGTTTTGCCCCGGATGGTCAGGTTCTGGCCAGTGCTAGTGCTGACGGCACAGTAAAGCTATGGAATAGGAGTGGGCAGCTACTGAAAATTTTCGAAGGCCATGAGGATGGGGTCTACAGTGTGAGTTTTGCCCCGGATGGTCAGGTTCTGGCCAGTGCTAGTGCTGA
>PYER01000542.1 GCA_003017855.1 filamentous cyanobacterium CCT1 | reverse complement strand
CCTCAAACTCAAGGGCATTTCAGCTTTAACGACTCGCAGCCTGGCGCAGGCATTTTACGTAGGCGGCTTCTGCAAAAATGGGACTGCGGTTGAAGGTGGACAGGGTGAGAAAGATTACCCCGCCAGAAGTGCAGGCGCGCCGACAATCGGGCATTTGGGAGTAGGGAAAAATACTCTACAGGTGGTGTTCCCGAGGGATTGGTGATAGCTGGATTATAGGGTGGGCAGTGCCCACCCTACAATCACTAGAAACTTGTCTGATGACGTGGCGAAGTCGGTGCAATAGCATCGGGGTCAGCAATCGAACCGATGAAGTAACTATTAAGCTACCTTGTTATTTCTGAAAAGTAACCGGGAATTTTAAACGTTAGGAGAAGAATCTATTGTCTCCTTATCCCTAAATGCCCTCAATGGAAACCTAAGCGTATATATGACCACAAAAAATTTAACGCCACGGATTAATACCGAGATTCAGCGACTTGCTGCTGAATGCGGCTATAGCGAAGCGATCCTGTCTGAGTTTGCTCACTTTGTTCTAGGGAAGAAACCTAACAAGCCTCTTACGCTGCCTCAGCTAAAACAGGCTGTTTACGAGCGCTTTGGGGTAAAAGATACAACTGGATTGAAAAAAAATGGCGAGTTCAAGCTAGCTATCAGCGGTATGGGTAAGTTGAACTATGGCCGAAAAGAGAGTTGGGAAGCTATCTACCGAAAGTGGATCGGTGTACTACCTCATGAAGTTAATGAAAAAGGTCGCGGCTGCGTAAACAGTATCAACATTTTTAAGTATGATATGCCGTGGAAAGCATTCGGTCTAGATCCTAAGCAATCAGATACGGAAGATGTAAAAAAAGCTTATCGGGAACTCAGCAAAATTTATCATCCCGATAATCCTGAAACAGGGGATGCAGAAGTCTTTGACCGTTTAACCGTGTTCTATAAAAGCTTGACCGAGAAGTTTTAAGATGGCAGTCACTTACATCACCAGCAAGCAATTGATCTTAGAGCTAAACATTACCTCAGAGAAGTTAATTGAGATAGAGAATCACTTTGATGCAATTCCTGACGATGAATGGGAGATGAAGACAAACATAGATTATCGGGTTGTGAGCGGGGACGGATTGCGAGAGTATACCCAATCAGGTGCTTACACAATTGCTCGGTATTTAGAGGCAACTGAAAAACTAAGTTTTTGGCAGAAAGTATTTGATTGGTTCACGCAGACCCGGAAGAAAATTAGACAAAGTTTCATCAGAAAAAAGATTCTTGACAACTGCTCATCGTTAGTTAGACGCCGAGACACATTCTGGATCTCACGTTCTGATGCTGTTGCTATATTTGGAACACGTTCAGACTACCTCCGAAAAATGGAGGATTATACCAAAAAATTTGATCGACCTCTAATTAAAGGTCAGGATTACGACGACTTTGGAAATGAAGGCGATAGATATTTCTCCATGTCCGGCTTCCTAAAGCTATCAAGAGCCTTTTCTGAATCATTACAGAAAAAGAACAGACAGGAAGAATGTCTTGATGTTGGCGAGGTAATTGTGCCTCAGATTGAAGATATTGTCAAAAGAATTATTGATCGTGAGAAAGCAATTAATAAGGCAAAATCTGATGCTAAAAAACGCGATAAGACAACTTGTCAAGTGACAGCAGTCAAGGTTAATAGAGTAGAAACTCAGCAACTAGCTGCCCACCATCTATATTCACGGAACGCTTATCCCCATTTAGCAGACTGTATAGATAACCTGATCACAATTACTGTAGAGGTTCATAATCAGTTTCACGATCATTATATGGGCGGAAAGGGAAAGCCATCTACGCCAGAAGATTTCATTCAGTTTGTACAGCAGTATTATCCTGACAATTTCGGAGTAGTGACTTGGCTGGAAAATCAGAAACTCAAACTAGGGCATCAAGATCCTGTGGATACACGCAAGCCTCATGTTTTATACCTACCTGCTGCACGAGTACAATAGAGACGCTATAACACCAGCTAAATAG
>PYER01000218.1 GCA_003017855.1 filamentous cyanobacterium CCT1 | reverse complement strand
CAGCTGGACGGTCTGGATAGTTTACAGGCTGTTCCCGATATGGCCGCTCAGCCTGTGCGAGCGCCTTTTACCCCTGCTGAGGTAGAAAACCCAACGGATTTAAGTGCTTACTGGCCGGTCTCACGGCGATCGATGAGCTATGCCTGGCGGTACCTGCGTCGTCCTGTAGCCGCCGGACCAGCCAAAATTTTAGACGTGGATGCCACGGTGTCGGCGGTGGCGCGGCAGGGGTTTTACCTGTCGCCGGTGCTGAAAAGGGGCGATCGCAACCAGGCTCGCCTGGTGCTGCTGATTGACCAAAATGGCTCAATGATGCCCTTCCACCGCTTTACCCGCAACCTGGTTGAAACCGCCAGCGGTAACGGATCCCTTTCCGCTGACCAGGTGTCGGTCTATTATTTTCACAACGTCCCCACCAATTTTCTCTACCGCGACGCGTTTCTCACCCAGCCTGTGGACTTTAGCACTGTGCTTGCCGACCTTGACAGCGATACCAGCGTGCTGGTGGTCAGCGATAGCGGCGCGGCGCGGGGTTATCGACGGATCGAGCGGATTCGGGCTACTACTGGTTTTTTGCTCAAACTGCGGCGGACGACAAATCTGATTGCCTGGTTAAACCCCATGCCGCGCGATCGCTGGAAGGGTAGCTCTGCCGATATTATGGCCAATATCGTGCCGATGTTTCAAATGGATGATGACGGTCTGAGCAATGCGATCGACATCGTGCGCGGTCAGCCGCTGCAGCCGCTACAGGCGTTTGGGCTATGAGCGATACCTCCACCCTAGAGCAGCGCCAGGCCCAGGCCGAGCAAACCGTGCGAAGATTCGTGCGCCGATTTGAACCGTCGTACCATGCTTTGGCCTGCCATGCGGCCCTGCCCTTAGTGCTCACTCCAGAGCTAGTCAACTACCTGCGCAACGAATTTTTGCGCAATGAAGAGGTGCCCTGGATAGCAGAGGTCGATCTGCTGCTCTCGGAGCTGTGCCAGCCTGTTGGCTATGAACTGTACGCCATGGATACTGACGTGCGGGCGTATCTGCTAGCAGAGCTGGAGCGCCAGTTTGGGCGATCGCGCATTCAGCAGGTGGCCAAGCTGCTAATTAGCTACGTGCGCTACCTGGCGGAAACTGGCGCAAGCGTAAATGAAAAAGAGCTAGAGGCCCAGCAGTGGGCCGCTATGGTCTATTTAGGTGGAAGTCACCGTCAAACCGCCGTGCGACAAATTGCGGAAAAGTTTAGAGCAGGCGGAGCTGTGGCGAATCAAGTTGGGGAGGGACTGGTGAACCCAGCGGAATTAGCCCGGCTAGCCCAAATCACGACAGAGCTTGCACCTGAGCTGGCTAACTATTCTGACCTGCTAGAGTATGCAGCTCTAGTGAGCGAAGTGATCGTTGGAGACGGAGTAGTAGAGGTAGAACAGACCGAGCGCAGCTATGAGGTTTTACCGGGATATGAGCTGAAGCTACCGGAGATAATTTGGGGGAGAGGGCGGAAACGGGCTTTGAGTGCCCGCAAAACAGTATCAAATCAGGCATCTATTCCTTCCTTTTCAGCAGATTTAGAATTTGAGGCGGTACAGTTTTTTGAGCTTGATGAAGTAATTTTTCCGCCCCTGCAAACCGAGGTCGTTGAAGTTGTCACTATTGATATCTCCACGATTAAGCAGGGGGCGGGCGAAACATCGCCATTGTTTGACGAATTAAATGGAGTTGGCGACAGCACATTAGTCGAAGCAAGCGCCATTCGAAATCAAATATTTTTTTGCCAAGAAGCAGCGAGCTGGTTAAATCAAAACCGAAACAAACTCACCGACAAGTCTAAAGCAAGAGTAATCAGCAAAATACAACCCAATAACCTTCAAGATAGAGGAATTAAAAAAATATCTAAAAGAGAAATAACTAGGCGGTTTGGCATAGATTTCGAGGTTTTCTTGACATGGATATCTAATTATATGAGGGACGGAAGAACCCCAAATAAAATAGATAAATCAATGCTCTCTTTAGATTTCAATAATTCTGTTTATAGAGAAATTCTGTCTGAAATGCTTCATAGAGATATAGATCCAAGGTCTTCAGGACTGTCGACAGGTGCGGCGAATGAGATTGCAAGTTACACAAATAGATTTTTGATTGACGATTTCCTTGATGGCTAGTAAATCTGGCCAAAGAAAGATGAGCCAAATAATTGCTTTTCTAATTTCACTCAAGTTTTTAATAGAGTAGCTTTACTGCGCCTTGCTCTTCGAGAGGGAGGGAACAGGTAATACAATTGCTGGAATCCTATATGTTTTTTATTCTAAAATGGCTTTTGTTAATTCTCCCAGTCTGGCTTATAAACATCGCCAAGAGTCTGTTCAGTTTTTTCTTGAGTCATTGACGACAGATCTCAGCATCCAAATAATCCAGATCTTGGCTAGCACCTTTCAGATGGGTTCTGCAAATAATGAGCCAAAGCGACAAGATCGGGAAGGACCACAGCATGAGGTCATTTTACCTACCTTCTTTATGAGTAAATATCCAATTACACAGGCCCAATGGCGCTATATTTCAAGGCTAGATAAGGTGAATTTGGATCTCAATCCTAGTCCTTCGCAGTTTATAGGTAACAATCATCCTGTTGAGCAAGTTTCTTGGTTTGAGGCAGTTGAATTTTGCGACAGATTGAGCCGCTACACTAGTCGCCCCTACCGCCTGCCCACCGAAGCTGAGTGGGAATACGCCTGCCGGGCCAACACCACCACACCCTTCCACTTTGGTGAAACGATTACCACCGATTTGGCCAACTACAACGGGGCTGATGAACAGCACGGGGCTTATGGCCGTGGCCCTAGAGGCGAAAACCGCCAGACTACTACTCCCGTAGACCACTTTGGCATCGCTAACGCCTTTGGCCTCTGTGATATGCACGGCAACGTGTGGGAGTGGTGCCAAGACTCGTGGCGGCCAAACTACGATAACACCTCAAAACGGAAGACTAAGGCTGCTTCTCAACCCGATCAATCCACTCATCGGGTGGCACGGGGTGGGTCCTGGTACACCACGCCTCAGCGCTGTCGCTCCGCTAGCCGCATTCATTTCGACCCAGAAAGTCGTCACCCCGATGTAGGCTTTCGGGTTGTTTGTGCTTTAAAAAAGTGATCAAATTTACCGTTTTAGAGATTTTGTCTAAGCGAGATCACAAGTCAAATTGACAACTGTCACAGGCTTCATAGGGAACTAGAAGCCATAATTTATATTAGGTACAGTCAGAGAATCACGAAGGGTTTAGTTAAAAAACACTCCGGATTGCCATGACTTAGCTCGGTATATTGAATGAGCAATCAGGGATTATTCGTGTTGCTCATGTTTATTCTAAAAAAGGAGATCAAGATGAACAAGGACGTCGATAAGCGGCCTAAAATCATATTCGCATGGGGGCGATCGCACATGCCAAGAGGCTTTTTTGCAATTATGCCTTTTCAAGACGATCACATATTGAGTAATGACCGAACAGCGCCAATTCAAATCTTGAAAAGGCTTCCCAGGGGTTTTAGGAGAGGGCCTTCTAAAACCCCTTTTTTAATCACAGTTTAAAGTTTCAGCGAGGTAGATTTTATGAGAAACAGGTTTGAGCCAAGCTTTACTAGAAATCACACAAAAAAGGGGAGGGCAACTGCTCTCCCCTTTGATTTTTCAGTGATAGAAATCGAGCTAAATCAACTCCGCGATCGGAGTCTCTAGCGCTGGGGACACGGTAGTCAGATCAACGCTGCCGTCGATATCACCCAGGGGCGTAGTCAGCAGGCTTGTAGCAATGCCGTTGTTGATATCAATCACACCATCGACACCAGCGAAGAAATTGGCTCCCTGACTGGTGAAGGCCACCACATCAAAGACCGTTTCAAACAGCCCGAGGGGGCTTTCGACGGTGGCATCGAGAATGCCGTTGGTGAGAGTGCCCGTACCCTCAAGGTCTTGCACAAACTCGGCGACGTATTCGCTGGCCAGAGGGCCAAGTTCAATGTCGCTGGCCACCGGCAGGCTGGTACCCGAGCCAACGGGCAGCGTGGCTGTCAAGTCAGCTAGCCCATCGGCCAGCGTCAGTTCACCACTCAGCGCTGAGATAGGCAAAGCCAAATCGCCGAATGCCCCCAGAGATGCCACAATATTGCCGCTGTTAAAATCGACCGCACCAGTGATGTCGCCCAGCACGGGTACCGGAGCCGTAAAGGGGAAGATGGCGTCGTCCTGGAAGTCAATGTCGGCTACGAGTTGACCAAAGGGAGTAGCCAAATCGAGATTGAGATCACCCCCAGCGACATCAATGGTGCCGCTAATGGGACCCAGGGCTGAGGGCAAGTCAACGACGAAGGCGCCGTTGGTCAGGGGGATAGTGGCATCGATCGCGCTGACGGCACCCAGCACCAGGGCGCTGGTGGCGGCAGACAGATCAAAGTCTGATAGAGCGGCTGTTTCGCCTTCTGCGGCGATCGCGGCTTCTAAAATACCGCCCGATAGGGTTACGGTGCCGTCAGACACCGCGGCCAGATCGGCGTAGGACCGCAGGGTGGCAGGGGCATCGAAACTGCCGGTCAGAGCGGTACCGTCGGCCAGCATCAGCTCAACATCAAACAGGCCGTCGGCAATGGCGACCTGCCCCACCGCGTCGGGCAAGGCGTCGGCAAAGTCGGCCACCAGCTCAGAAAAGCTGGGATCAAAGGCCGCCAGCAGGCTCAGCACGCTGTTGCTGCTGAGAAAGGCGTCATCTGGGATCAGGGCAGCGGTGGCGCTCTCCTCGTTGAAAAAGTCTTGGTTGGGCGATAAATCAATAGAAGACATGGGGAACACCCTTGCTTTCCTTTAGATAAACATCAGCGACAGCGGGTTCTGTAAAACTGTCTGTCGCGGGCGGCGCGAGGCCACCCCTTGGTCTGCAATGCTCCGCTGGGTATTGTGCCACAGGAATTCAGCTGTGCCCAGGAAAATTTTGCGCAATCGCCACCTCAGCCATACTGGATCCCGATATTCTGGGATCATTCTAAAGGTCTGTCACAGGCCGATTAGGCCCGATTTTTTGCCTGCCTAGTCCGGGCCAGCCGAGCCCACCCGCCCAGGCCGTACACCCACACCAGCACGACGACCCAATGGATGAGCACCACCAGCCAGAGTGACCCCGTGAGCCAGTACGCACCGCTCAGCACCAGCCCAAGCCAGCCTGCCAGCACCAAAAAGCGAGGCTCAGAAAGCCCCGCCCCAGCCCCTTTGTAAAGGGTTTTATCGAGCGCGACGTGATACAGAATAAATGCCGTCAGGCTGATGCTACCCCACAGTAGCCATCGCCCCTCAGGCACGCCTTCAGCAGGATGGGGCAGCAGCATGACGCGGAAAATTGTCTCTTCGACCAGGGCGGGCGCGATGAAGCGGCGCAGCATGTCCAATCCCAGGTTTAGCGGGCTGGGGACTACGCTTTGGCACACCAGGAAACCTGTCCAAAGGCCAACCGGCAGCGCTACTAGGCCGTAGAGTGCGATCGCCGCCAGCCCCAGCAGCCCCATCGGCCAACTCAGCCCAGCGGCAAAGGCTTCAGTCAAACGCCGGGCGATCAGAGCTACAACAGGCCCAGGAGCAAGCAGCATTGGAAGTCTAAAACGTAGAAAAGTCTGTGGGTAGCGGTGCTGCACCTCCTGTGGTCGTCGCCAGCAGCCCTAGGAAACAGGCGATCGCTGCGATTAAAGCGATCCGCTGTAGCAGGCGGCGGGTGCGGGGAGGCAACGGTAAGTCTGACTCAGGAGACGGTAGCATCGGTAACAAACACCACGGTAATGGGAGACCGCTAGTAAATCGCATTCGGCCCCTGAGAAAGTAAGCCTTAAGGAAAACCAAAGCTTCGCATTCCTTCGGAAGGTATCTCAGCTGTCCTACCTCAGAAGGAAATGGGCGCTAATTCTCCTGCCGATCGCGCAGCCCCTCCACGATCGCATTGACGATCACCGAGTCGTTCCAGGCTGGGGGGTCTTCGCCAATGCGCACAATCACCAGTTCTTCAGACGGAATCACGTAGACCCGCTGGTGGTGGCGGCCATCCAGATAAAACGTGTCGGCAGCAAAGGGGGCCGACGAGGCGTAGTTAACCTGGGGATAGGCGCTGGTGCGTGCCTTCAGCCAGAGGTGCAGGCCAAAGGTCGGCTCCAGCGGCGACGATCGCCGCATCTGCCCAATCCACGCCGAGGGCACCACCTGGGTTTCGCCGACCTGGCCCTCGTGCAGCAGCATTTGCCCCAGCCGTACCCAGTCTGGGGCGGTGGCAAAGAAGCAGCAGAAGGGCTTGGCGTGGCCGCCGGGGCGATCGAGCCAGAGAAACCCATCCCCCGCGCCCAGGGGCTGCCACAGACGGCTGCTCAGGTAGTCGCCGAACGAATCTCTTGTAGCCCGCTCCAGCACCAGGCTGAGCAGTTGGGAGTTGAAATTGTTGTAGTCGAAGGCTTCGCCAGGATTGCCTACTAGGGGAATGCCCAGCGCCAGCTTTTGGGCATCGGAGCCGCCGTAGAGCCTCACCAGGTCGGAACGCAGGGTGTCGGTGCGATCGTCGTTACGCAGGCCCGACTGCATGTAGAGCAGATCGGCGATGGTGATGTCGCCCCTAGGGTCATTGGCCCACTCGGGCAGGTAGGTGCTCACAGGCTCCTGAATGGACGCGATGTGCCCTTCGTCGATCGCAATGCCAATCAGCAGCGCCAGCAGAGTTTTCACCATCGACATGGAGTTGACTAGATCGGCGGCCTGGTGGCCCTGCCAGTACTGCTCCAGCACTAGGCGATCGCGGTGCATGACCAGCAGCGCCACAGAGTTTTGCGCCTCGGCAAATTCAAGCGCCGTCTGGAGAGCGTCCTGGGGAATCTCGGTGGTCTCAGCTTTCGTCAGCGGTGGAGCCTGGGGGCCGATGCCCATAACCTTTTGCTGAGGTTGATACCAAGTCGCAGTGGTGATGGGGCGATCGGGGTAGGTGAGCGATCGCCCCAGCAGCCGCCAATCAACTGCCACCCGCAGCAGCCCACCCACAGCCATCAGCCCCACCACCGTCCACAATTTGGGTCCTAGGAAGGATTTTGTCATGGTCGTCTGTGCGATCGCTATCCCTGCCGTTCCAGAATAAGCATCTGGCTCACGGTTGGGGTTAGGTTAGCAAAAACGAATGCCTCACCATGGTTCGAGTTTTTACATACCCATGATGCAGTAGCCCGAGTCAACGTAGAGAATTTGTCCGGTCATGCCGGTCGACAGGTCGCTGCACAGAAACGCCGCTGTGTTGCCCACTTCGGTTTGGGTTACGGTGCGGCGCAGCGGCGCAATTTCTTCTACATGGTGAATCATGTCGAGAATGCCGCCCACCGCCGACGAGGCCAGGGTGCGAATGGGGCCAGCAGAAATGCCGTTAACGCGAATGTTGTGGGGGCCGAGTTCGGAGGCCAGGTAGCGCACGTTCATTTCCAGCGCCGATTTGGCAATGCCCATGACATTGTAGTTGGGCACCACCCGCACGCCGCCCAGGTAGGTGAGGGTGACAATGCTGCCGCCCTCGGTCATCAGCGGTTTGGCCCCCCGCGCCAGGGTAATCAGCGAGTAGGCGCTGACATCGAGCGCCAGCTGAAACCCATCCTTAGACGTGGCGCTAAAGTCGCCTGTGAGATCTTCCCGCTTGGCAAAGGCTAGACAGTGAATCAAAATATCGAGCTTGCCCCACTTCTCGCCAATGGTGCTGAAAACCTGCTCAACCTGGGTTTCGTCCTGCACGTTACAGGGCAAAAACAGACTGGGGTTGAGGGGGTCAACCAGGTCTTTGACCTTGCCTTCCATCTTGCCCCGTTCGTCGGGCAGGTAGGTGATGCCCAAATTGGCTCCGGCGGCGTGAAGCTGTTGGGCAATGCCCCAGGCAATCGATTTATTGTTGGCAATGCCTGTTACCAGAGCGTTTTTACCAGTCAGGTCTAGCATGATGTCGTTACGTTTGGGCGGTGATGATCGCACTTTAGGAGTTTACGGGAATGTGGACCCGGTGAATAGGGTACAGACCGATAGAATGGATAGGCTCAGGCTCATCTCATCTGGTCCGCGCTACCCATGGAAGTCATCCCCGCTATTGATTTGATCGACGGTCGCTGTGTGCGGCTGTACCAGGGCGACTACGCCCAAACCGAGGTATTTAACGACAACCCGGTAGAGGTGGCGCGGCAGTGGGTTGAGCAGGGTGCAACCCGGCTGCACCTGGTCGATCTCGATGGAGCCAAGTCGGGCAAGCCGGAGAATTGGCAGGCGATCGCGGCGATCGCGCAAGCGGTGGATGTGCCGATAGAGGTAGGGGGCGGGCTGCGCGATCGCGCCCGAGTCACCGATCTCTTCTCCATAGGTGTTCGCTACGCCATATTGGGCACGGCTGCGATCGAGAACCCCGAGCTAGTCAGCGATCTAGCTGGCGAATTCCCCGGTCAAATCATCGTCGGCATCGACGCCCGCGACGGCAAGGTGGCGACGCGGGGCTGGCTCGAAACCTCTGAAGTTGAGGCGATCGCCCTGGCTCAGCAGATGGAAGAGCGGGGAGCAGCAGCCATTATCTACACCGATATTCAGCGCGACGGTACCCTCCAGGGGCCAAACATTCCGGCCATGCGATCGATGGCCAAAGCGGTATCAATCCCTGTAATTGTCTCAGGGGGGGTCGGTGCCCTGCGCGACCTGCTCAGCCTGCTGGCGCTAGAAGCTCAGGGTGTTGAGGGCGTAATTGTGGGCCGCGCCCTCTACACGGGCGATGTCAGCCTGAAGGAAGCGGTACGGGCGGTGGGCAACGGGCGCTGGCAGGATGTGCCCCCATCTCTAGGTGGCTCGGCCTTTGCTTAAGCTGCAAGATCAAAGACCGGCCCTGAGAGGCGATCGCTGTCCCTAAAGCTCAATGTGTTTATAGACCGAGTTAGATATGAACTCTGTTGTACTAGATGCCCCCTTTGAGCCCGCCGCCCTGGCCGAGGCTAGTACCGCCACGCTACAAAACACTCTGCTCAAGCACGTAGACGAGCGGGATACCGACTCAATGGCTAAGAAAGTTCGGTTTGCCAACGGGATCCTACTGCCTCTCTTTAACGAGCTAGAACGCCGCAACCCAACCCCAGATTTAAATCAACAAATTTCCCTGCTAAAAGGAGTTTGGCGCCCGGTCTGGTCTACTATTCCCTTTCAAGACATCATTCCGGGACGGGTGCATCACGAGTCTTACCAAATTTTTGATGACAACGGCTTTTACGCCAATTTAGCCCGCTACAAACCTGGCCGTAAAGCCCCTATTTTTAGCTGGCTCTCTCGCTGGCTACTCAGCTACGATTTCATGATCATGCAGAGCTACGGAGTTCAAACGCTGACCGAAGCTGATCATCCATCGGCACCAGGGCAAATTGGTCAGGACTATTGGGAGATTCAAAACGTCTGCATTCGGCAGGTACTGCGCTTTGGTTCCCCTACTTTTAGTGCTGAATCTGCTCAAGCCTGGTTTAATCGAACCGTAGCTCAATATCAAAAAGACCCTGATTTTCAGTCGCAAAATTCTGCTCCAATTCAGGGCAAAAATCGGATTCAGGTCAAGCAGTACCAAAAGATTTCTGAAGCCAGGCCACGGCTCGACCACCTCTACATTGACCAAGACTTTCGCCTGATCAAAAGCCAGCGCGAAAAATCCCAGCGTCCGTCATACACCGTAGCAATACGTTTAAACTCAGTCCAAGAGAGTGGCATTGACTTGGGTAAAGTAAGCCTATAAATGCTGCACTCTGACTACTAAACCTTACTCAGCACTTCATCGCCTTTAGCTTTGGTCGCAGAACCGATCGCTGCTGGAACGCGATTGATTCCGGGCAGCAAATTATCCACCATAGCGTGGCTTTCTTCGAGTAGGTAGTTCAAAAATGACTGGGAGACCACCGAGAGCTGCTTGCCCGCCAGGTGGGCCACATACCACTGGCGATCGATGGGGAAATGATCGACATCGAGAATGGCAAACTCGCCCGTGGTGCCCTCGGAGATAATGGTGTGCAGCGACAGCACCGAAATGCCCAGACCGCCAGCGATCGCCTGCTTGATTGCCTCGTTGCTGCCCAGCTCCAGCCGCACCTTAACATCGATGTCGTGTTCAGAAAACAGCTTTTGCACCGCCTGACGGGTGCCCGACCCCGGTTCGCGCATGATGAACTGCTCGCCGTTGAGGGCAGTAATGGGCGATCGCGGCTTGCCTACAAGTGGGTGATCCTGGGGACCGAGCACCACCAGAGGGTTTTCCAGAAAAGGATAAATCTTCAGGTCGGGCTGCTCGGGCGGCGTACTGATGATGTAGAGGTCGTCGTCGTTATTGGCCATGCGCTCCTGAATTTGCTGGTGGTTGGTCACCTTCAGCGAAATGTCAATGCCGGGGAAGCGCTGGCAAAACGGCCCCAGCAGCCGGGGCACAAAATATTTGGCCGTCGTAATCACCGCCAGGCGCAGCTGGCCCTGCTTGAGGCCTTTGAGGTCTGACACCGCCATCTCAAACTGGTCGAGACCGTCGAAGATTTCTTGGCAGGTCTCTAGCAGCTTTTGGCCCGCCTGGGTCAGGTAAAGGCGTTTGCCAATTTGCTCAAACAGCGGCAGACCAACGGCTTTGGTCAGTTGCTTCACTTGAATCGACACCGTGGGCTGGGTCAGGTAGAGCTCTTCGGCAGCGCGGGTAAAGCTGCCGTGGCGAGCCGTCGCTTCAAAAACCTTGAGCTGGTGCAGTGTAGCGTGTATCAACGATCGACCTCCCCGGTGGGCGACGGAGCATTTTACATAGACGCTATTCTATCAAATCAGAATGATTTAGTTTGCTTTTTCTATGAATCCAGTGAAAAGGTTACTCAAAGGGTGCTTGCAGTGCTGCCCTGCACCCGTTTGAGCTCCCTGACGAATCCAGCTCACCGATTTTGCCTTAGAGGAGAGGCCTGTAGGGAGCATTGCAGTGCGATGCCCCTACAAATGCTACTTGCAGAACACTTTCGTCCCCACCACCCCTGGTCAGGACGTCGGCAAGCAGAAACCCTGGGCCCTACCCGCCAGTTTTGATCGTGTCAATTTTGCGTACAAACAGGTCAGAAAAGATGGTGATCACGCGTCGGGGCCGGGTTTTGATGTTGGCGCTCAGCGACATGCCCGACTGCAGCTGTACAGGCTTGCCGTCGATGGCAATCATCTGGTCGCCGAGGGTAACTTCGGCTGGAAAGCGGTAGTTAGGGTTGATCTGGTCGGGGGGCAGGGCATCGGAGCCAATCTGGGTGAGGGTGCCCTTCACATCGCCAAACTCGCTATAGG
>PYER01000541.1 GCA_003017855.1 filamentous cyanobacterium CCT1 | reverse complement strand
GATTATGAGCAAAACGCCCTCTGATCGCACACAAGATTTTGGAGACGAGCTTTCACCAGAGTATCGGTTTGATTACGAAAAGGCGAAACCCAATCGATTTGCTGTTGGTCATAAAACCCAGAAATTAACGGTTGTAGTTTTAGATGAGGATGTGGCTCAGGTTTTTACAACGCCTGAATCAGTCAACAAAGTGCTAAGAGCATTAATCGAGTCAATGCCACAATCAGCAGGCGGCGAGACAGTCTAATATTGCGTTGGTGCAGACAGAACGGAGGTTATTGGTAGGAGTGCGATCGCTGACCGCTGTAAATTGGGTTGACGAGGGAAACTTAATATTTTAGTACCTCAGTCCCATCAGCATCGACACTATGATCACAGCTCGTGAATTAGAGATTCAGCCATATTAACCGTCTTGTTCTGAATCTGAAGGGGTGCTGTCTTCGATAAGATATACGTACCCTTACAACTTCGTGCTATGTCACTTGTCATAAAGGCTGAACCGGCTCCTTTAGCCGTCGCTTCTGATGGAGTAGTACGGGTTGGTGGAACACGAGTGACTCTAGATACTGTGGTCGCTGTATTCAAGCAAGGCTCAACAGCTGAAGAGATTGTTCAGCGTTATCCATCTTTAATGCTGGGCGACGTTTACGCTTCAATTGCCTTCTACCTAAACCACCAAGAGGACGTAGAGGCCTATCTCCAGCAAAGACAGCAGCAAGCTCAAGAAATTCGCCAAATGAATGAGGCGCGATTTGATCCTCAAGGATTGCGCGATCGTTTACTGGCCCGAAGAATTGAACGGCAAGCATGATCAAGCTGTTAGCCGATGAAAATTTAGACAATACAATCATTCGAGGCCTGCTACGCCGCAATCCAGCTATCGATATTGTTCGCGTTCAGGATGTTGATCTCTCAGGAGAAGACGATCCGGTCGTGCTTGCATGGGCCGCTGCTCAAGGACGCGTTTTGCTTACTCATGACGTTGCCACAATCACTCGCTACGCCTATGAACGATTAGCCAATAATCTCGCCATGCCAGGAGTCATTGAAATTCGCACAGATGCATCAATTGGGAGGGTCATAGAAGATCTTTTCATGATTCTTGAATGCGGTGCTCCGGAGGATTTAGATGGCCAAATTTATTACCTTCCATAAAAATCCCCCCTCTCAGAACGACCTGGAAGGGGGGATTTCGTTTTGCAGGGGTAAAACTACATTGCTTACACCGTGTCAGCTCTCATCCGCTTGGTGTGGACGGTGATAAACTCTCCGGTTCTGCCCGTCTCCTGGGGTTGGCTCCAGGAATTCGCGTCAGCGATACCGTTCGTGGCGAGTCTGCCGATCATCCGCCTTAGCGTCTCCACATCCCCCAGCATGAAGATCCTCAGAACGCTTTGATCCGCTGGGGGGAGGGAGATCGATCGAATCGGCTGATTCGCAGGCTGATGGGTGGATTCACTCTCAGATTGATGAAACATGGGTACTGTCCTCTTATTTTCTAGGAAAACAGAGGGGAGATTCTTAGACATCCCTGGAGAGTGTGACAAGGATGCCCGATCATAGAATGACCTTAGGCTTTCCCGTCTACTGACCTAGATGGGGATGCTTAGGGGATTTGGGAGGTTGCAGCCTCTCACTTCCCCGCACTAAGACCATCCCTCTGCAATTTTGAGAATACTCCAGGGATCCTGGGAATTCAACCACAAGGCATTGCAGCACTGACGAATAGCTCTCGCGTTTAACCTGTCACAGATGAGCCGAGGCTAGAGCTGATAAACACCGACTCATCCGAATGTGAAGCTGTGTTGCCAGAGATAACGGTTTAATTCTCAGTCCCCATATACTCTGCTTTGACATTATCCAAAGCCAGCTGCTCCCACAGCCTAAAACCCTCAGGCAGCCTCGCTGCTGATGGCCTGAAAAAGGGCTTGATCGAGCTGCTCATCCTGGCTTCTGAGCCCCGCTCTTTTAACTATCCCTTCGCTCTCTCGTCTCAGCCGCTAGCTCTCTACTGC
>PYER01000021.1 GCA_003017855.1 filamentous cyanobacterium CCT1 | reverse complement strand
CGTCCATATTTAGCGCCCCGACCAGCACTGCCCCGGCCTGCTGCAGGCGAGCGATCGCGATGGCATCTTGCGCGGCGGGAGGATTGCTCTGGTTGAGCTTGGCTCCGGCAAGGGTAGTGACGCCCTGGATATCAAACAGGTTCTTGACCGCGAAGGGCACGCCCGCCAGCGGGCCGGGGTCTTGGCCAGCGGCGATCGCATTGTCGATGGCCTGGGCTTGCGATCGCGCCCGTTCTGCCGTCACAGCCGTAAAGCAGTTCAGCGACGGGTTGCGAGTGGCGACATCGGCCAAAGCCGCATCCACCACCGTCGAGGCAGACAGTTTCCCGGATTTAATAGCAGCGGCTAGGGCCAGGGCATTGGGCGGTTGGGTCATGGCTCAAAGGTGGCGGCGCTTTCTACAGTATCTGGCAAAGGAAAGGAAAGGACGGGTTGGGCGATATCCCAAATGTGCTCCACATTGGCCGCCACCCCCGGCTTAATCTCATCGGGGATAGCCAACTCCAGAGCCGCCGTCATTACCTCCACATATGCCGCGAAATCAACCGGGCTAGGCTTTTCTAAATTCATCATTTCTGCCCTATATCTCTCACAGTCACATGGGTTCACCAACTCAGTTAAGGCAAGAGAGTAATGGTACAGACACTCAATGTCAACTGCAGAACAGCCCTCTACTCACCAGTACAAGTTCTTAATAGTTGGCAAGACCAAAAGCTGCCAGATAAGATCTCAAGAAAGATCTTGTGTAGCATAATTGACAGATAAACACCCTGAAAAAGGGGGTTTATCTACACAAGCGACTGACAGCACCTCGAATATAGAGGCTTATCCAGTCATTCTGATGTTCAACACATAATTAGGGCTGGTATGATTCCTGCTGGTTATATGGCCAAACACGTAAGCGCCCGACCGGTTTGGTTGAAGGCTGCACAAGTTGCCGACATCTATTCTGTTAGTAGTTGTGAGTCGAAAGACTTCGCTGATTACATCAGTTTCTGGAAACATAACGGATACTGGCTCTTTGACTCCCCAGAAACAATTGTGGAGGTTGCTAGAGAAAACAGTCTAAATCTAGCAGCTACACGCCTCTTCTACTATGAGGTTTATGAGTTTGAATACGATGAAGATGAGCGCTTGTGGGCACCCGTTATGCCTGAACCTTCATTTAAGACTGAAGTAGTTGAACCTACAGCGAAGCACCTCGAAGGCTATGATGTTGTGACGTTCTGTGCTCACACCAGCCCAGAATGTTCGCCGTTGTCTTGTAATTCATTTGCTTCGGAACTTGAAACGAATGAGCATTGTCTATTGCTATCCTTTGAAGAAGCCAAACAATTATTAGAAGCAGGAAAGTTCAAGGATGGTGAGCCAGGACCATATCGAATATTTACGGTCTATTCTCTGCAATGGCCCTAAC
This sequence comes from filamentous cyanobacterium CCT1, assembly GCA_003017855.1. Lineage (GTDB taxonomy): Bacteria > Cyanobacteriota > Cyanobacteriia > Phormidesmidales > Phormidesmidaceae > Nodosilinea. The sequence goes on along the minus strand of PYER01000021.1, from coordinate 42,312 downwards.
ACATCGCTTCAATTGCTGCGTTCCTTTCGCTCAAACTATTGGGGGATCAGAAATAGATGATTAATTATCGCTAGGTTGAGCAGTGGTGATGTGTTACTGACGACGGGCATACTCCATATCTTCTGAAAGTTCGGCTTCAGAATAGTGTCGGGAAAGGTTACGCTCCCCCAAAAGCTGGCTAAATTGCCAGTAATCTAGGTTAGCTAGATCGCGGGCTTTACCAAATGACAAAAGGTCTTGAGCATAGAGGGCAAGGGCCAGTTCTTTAAGTAGCTCTGCTTCAATACGGCTTTCAGGGAGTCGTATCGATTGAACGATGGATTCAGGAATAGAGAGTTGCATGGCTCTTGCCTGGTAAAATGTGCAGCTACAGAAAGCTGTCTGCTTAATCTATCTTTGCTCTGCCGTCCCGCCTAGCACGTTTGAGCTAAATAGCCCCTCCGCCTCTTGCTTGATGGCGGTGTACTGGTCGATCACGGGCTGCACCGCTGCCTCTTCGCGCTCCACGTATTCGTAAAACTGAGTGAAAATGCGCTCTACTTCTTCGTAGATAATCCCCAGCTTTTCGTTCAGGCGGCTAGCCACTTCTTCTTGAAAGCGGTTTTTTTCACTGTCGAGGGCGTTTTCAAACTTGGCGATGATGCGATTGCGTTGCCACAAAATACCGATCGCAAGCACGATCACCCCCACCCCGGCAAAGGCAATGCCGATCGCACTCAAAATTGCCTCGGCCACCGCAAACTCGATAATGTGCAGAATGGTACCCGCCACCGCCATCACCGCCCCGCCGACAATTTCGTTGGCCATATCGCCCGCCTGGGTGACCAGCACATCGCCAAAGCCCTGATCGGCCATCAGGTTGTTGACCTTTGCCCGCACGCTGTCGATCACCTCCTGGCGGCGCTCCAGCACCTTGAGCGAAATGTGGCTGCTCTCCACCCGGTGAGTCTTAACGCTCTCCAGGTCTTGGTTGAGCCCGTCAAAGAGCTGGCGAATGCCGTCGACAAAGTGCTGCGCCCCCTCCTGGGAGACCTCTTCGAGCGAGGTGCGCAGGTCGCGGGCGCAGCGCTCCTGGAAGTCGTCGATCCAGGCCTGCATGGAGGCATCCTGGTTGAACATGCCGACGAACGATCGCCGCACCACCATGGGCACCGTCAGGCTCTCGCGAAAGTCGCGCTTGATGCGGGCCGAAATGACCTCATAGCGGGCGGCCAGGCGATCGGCCAAGGTGTTGACCTCGTAGCGCGATCGCGCCCTCCCGGCATCAATCTTGCTGCGAATGCTCTGGGCGGTGGCGCGATCGACCGCCAGCTGCTGGTTGAGCCCCTCCACATCGCTATTCAGCAGGTCAATGATTTGCTGGGTAGTCTGACTCACCGATCGCAGCTTGATCTTATAGCTCTCCCCCGACGACACCATCGACTGAATGTACTGCCGCACTGGCTCAAAGCCACTGTTTGCCGTGTCGCCCTCCTGCTCCAGCGCTGCTGAGGTGGGAAAGATAATCGGCGCTTTGATCTGCTTTTGGTAAGCGTATTCTTTGACCCGCTCCACGTTGGTCTGCAGGTCGGCGGGGCGCAGCAGATCGGCCTGCTGCAAAATGAACACCACCTTTTTGCGCCACTCGGCGCTGACAAAATCGAGAAAATCCCAAGCGCTCTTCTGGTACGGGTTCTTGGCGAACAGCACAAAGAAAGTCAGGTCGCTGTTGGGAATGTAGCGCTCGGTGATGATCTGGTGCTCGGCAATCACCGTGTTGGTGCCCGGCGTATCCACAATCGAAATCTCTTGCAGAATGGGAATGGGGCGGCCAATCTTGCGCAGGCTCGGCTCCACCTGCTCGACGAACTCCTGCTCGGCGTAGACAATCTGCTGAATTGAGTCGGTGCAGGGCTCAATGTCGGTGGCGCAGACTTCGGCATCGAGCAGAGCATTCACAAAGCTGCTCTTGCCCGCCTTCACCTCGCCCACCACTACAAACAAAAAGGGCTCGTTGATGTTGCGGCGCAAATTGTGGGTGGTGCGCTGCAAGTTGGGGTTGTTGATATCGGTGGCCAGGGTCTGCACCCGCTCTAGCAGGCGATCGAGGTCGTCGCGGTAGGCGTGGAGCTTTTCGTTGATAATTTGGCTGGCCACGGCATATCTCCTTAAACCTCGCTGGGCCGCAACTGGGGCTGGCCTACCCTTAAATTATCGCACGGCCAGATTTTTAGGCGTTCCCTTCAAAGGGGATGGGCGCTTTAGGTTTACCACTAACCTTCGCTAAGGAGCAAAAGCACCCGTCCCCTGGCCCTGGGGAGAGCATTGGCAATGGTGTCTAAAAATGATTACCCAGATTGAGCTGCAAATGAGCCGTATTTATTATCTAAGCTAAATTTATGCAATCGACACCAAGAGAAATACGTATATGTGTCTGTGGATGGCTCATGCCCGTTTGAAGCTTGGTTAGATAATCTACGCGATAGACAAGCCCGAGCTAGAATCAAGAAACGGTTAGACCGGGTCGAACTGGGCAACCTGGGAGACGCTAAACCCTTGGGGGAAGGAGTTTCAGAACTTAGAGTTGATTATGGTCCTGGTTATCGCATTTACTTTGCCCAAGTAGGAATCGCTATAATCGTTCTTCTTTGTGGTGGTGACAAAAGCAGCCAGAGACAGGATATTCTTAAGGCCAAGCAGTACTGGATAGATTTTCAGCAGAGGCAAGATGCCAGCTTATAAAAGCTACCACTCCTATCTGATTAAGTCGCTAGAAGACCCCATAGAGGCAGCGGCCTATCTAGATGCCGTTTTAGAAGATGGCGAATTTGATCACATCCTGTTGGCTTTAAAGAACGTAGCAGAGGCTCGTAGGGCTTTAGTTGCCGCTTCAAGTAGTTCTGATGCCAACTGGGAAGCTTGCTATCAACTCATTTCTCAGGGCGAAGTGCCTGGGTTTCCGCTGATCGCTAAGCTCTTGAACAGCTTAGGGCTAAAACTCTCAGTTACAGTGCGAGATGAGCAGGCCGCATAACGGCAACCGTTTCAATCGTCATCTTCAAACACGCCTTTGAAGAACTCGATGGTGTCTTTGAGGGCAACGATAAAGCTGTCGATCTCGGCTTTGGTGTTGTAGAAATACAGGCTAGCCCGCGCAGTGGAGTCTACGCCCAAAATGCGGTGCAGGGGCTGGGTGCAGTGGTGCCCCGAGCGAATTGCAATTCCCGACTGGTCGAGCAGTGTGGAGAGATCTTGAGCGTGAACGCCCTCGACGGTGAAGGTGACCAAAGCCGCCCGTCCGCTGCCGTCAGATTCAGGGAGCGGGCCGTAGAGCTTGACTTCGGGGATGGTCTGCATCTGCTGGTACAGGTAGGCCGTCAGCTCGTGCTCGTAGGCGGCGATATTCTCCATGCCGATCGCACCCAGGTAATCTACCGCTGCCCCCAGCGCGATCGCCTCCGCGATCGCAGGCGTACCCGCCTCAAACTTGTGGGGCAGCTCCGCATAGGTGGAGTGATCTAAGAACACATCGGCAATCATTTCGCCGCCGCCCATAAACGGGGGCATGGCCTCCAGCAGCTCCAGCTTGCCGTACAAAAAGCCGATGCCGGTGGGGGCGCACATCTTGTGGCCCGATGCCACAAACCAGTCGCAGCCCATGGCGGGTAGGTCTAGCACCATATGGGGAGCGCTCTGGCAGCCGTCGATTAGAACTTTAGCCCCGTGGCGGTGGGCAATTTCAATGATATCTGCGACAGGGTTAATGCAGCCCAGGGTATTAGAGACGTGGTTGACCACGACCACGCGAGTTTTATCGGTTACCAGGTCGCGGTACTGGTCGAGGTCGAAGGATTGATCGGCGGTTAGCCCCACAAACTTAAGCACGGCCCCAGTGCGCTGGGCCACAAACTGCCATGGCACCAGGTTGCTGTGGTGCTCCATCACCGAGAGAATAATTTCGTCACCAGGTTGTAGGGTGGTCATGCCCCAGGCGTAGGCCACCAGGTTAATGGCCTCGCTGGCGTTGCGGGTGAAGATGATTTCGTTGCGGCTGGTGGCTTTCACGAAGGCCGCCACCTTATCGCGAGCCCCCTCGTAGGATTCGGTGGCGCGGGCGCTAAGGTTATGTACGCCCCGGTGCACGTTAGCGTTGTCGCGCTGGTAGTAGTTTTGCAGCGCGTCCAACACCGCCCTGGGCTTTTGGGAGGTGGCCGCGTTGTCGAGGTACACCAGCGGGTGACCATTCACCTCCTGATGGAGGATCGGAAAGTCGGCGCGAACCTTAGCGGCGAGAGTTAGTTCCTGGGCGACGGTCATGGGGGAGTGAGGGGTGAGAGGGTGGATGGGTAGGCGGGTGGATGCGTGGATGGGTAGGAGGTTGGATGGGCGGATGATGGTCCCTGAGCGAAGTCGAAGGGGAGGGTGGATGGGTAGTAAGAGATTACGCCCATTTGGAGATGGTGCTGGCGAGGCGCGATCGCAGTGTTTCTACCGAAATCGTCTCTAGCATTTCCATGGCAAAGGCATAGATCAGCAGGCGCTGGGCCTGGGGGGCGCTAATGCCGCGACTTTGCAGGTAAAAAATCTCGTCGGCTTGGAGCTGGCTAACGGTGGCCCCGTGGGCGCACTTGACGTTGTCGGCGACAATTTCGAGCTGGGGTTTGGTGTCGACTCGCGCTTTGTCGGATAGCAGCAGGTTGCGGTTGAGCTGGCTGGCGTTGGTGAGCTGGGCTTTTTGGGCCACAGCCATACGTCCATTGAAGACGCTATGGGCGTGGTCATCGACGATGACTTTGTGCTGCTGCTCGACTACGCCGTGGGGATGGCTGAGGGCCACCAGGCTGTGGGTATCAATGTGCTGGTTAGCGGCGATCGCCCCCAGTCCGTAGATCTTAGTGGTGGTTTGCTCGCCGGTTTGGTAAATCTCCCAGTTGTGGCGGGCCAGCCTGGCCCCAAAGTCGACGGCGGTGCCGATGTACTGGCTGTCGCGGGCCTGGGTGACGGCAGTTTTGCCAATGTGAAAGGTGCCTGCCCCTTCGCGCTGAATGCGGCTGTGGGTGAGTTGGGCGTTGGCGTCGAGCCACAGCTCGGTAACAGCGTTAGTAAAGTGGGGCGCAGCAGACAGCCCGCCAAAATCTTCGATCAGGGTGAGGGCGCTACCCGTCTCAGCCACTACCAGGCAGCGGGGCTGAACCAGCAGAGGCGTTTCCTCAGGTTGGGACAAATAAATGATTTGTAGCGGGGTCTCAACTACGGTGTTGCGGGGCAGCCAAACTACCACCGCATCCTGAAAGCCCACGCTGTTGAGGGCGGTAAAGACTTCGTGGTGACCGCTGGCTTGGGCCAGACGTTCGACTATCTGGAGGTCAAGGTGGCTTTGAAGGGAGCCGACAATCACTCCGTCCGGCAGGTTCTGGAACTGCGATCGCTCAGCACTGATCCGGCCATTCACCACGACGACTTGGGCACCTGCTGTCTCTGGCAGGCGCAGATCGGCAACGTCGGCTTCCCCAACGGTCGCCTCTCCGGCAGCCACAAAGTTGTGGGCGAGCAGATCTGCCAGGTCGGTAAAGCGCCAGTCTTCGTCGCGAGCAGACGGAAACGCATGCTCATTGAGCAGGGCTTCGGCCCGCGATCGCACCGTCTCTAGCGCCAGCGCCTTAGGCACAGCGGCCTTTGCTCCTTGCACCAGCCCCTTTAGGTAGGCATCTCGCTGGTCAGCCGTCATCCTTGAGTGTACTTCAGCCGTAGAACTTGCCATTACGCCGTCACCCCCGTCCGATCGGCTTCCAGCACCCACTCATAGCCGCGCGACTCCAACTCCTTAGCCAGGTCTTTGCCGCCGGTCGTAATAATGCGGCCATCGGCCATCACGTGTACGTAATCGGGCACGATGTAGTCGAGCATGCGCTGGTAGTGGGTGATCAGCACCACGGCGTTGTCGGAGGTAGACAGCTGGTTTACCCCACCAGCTACGGTTTTAAGGGCGTCAATATCCAGACCCGAATCGGTTTCATCCAGGATGGCCAGGGCTGGCTCCAGCAGCGCCATTTGCAGAATTTCGTTGCGCTTTTTCTCGCCGCCTGAAAAGCCCTCGTTGACGCTGCGATCGAGAAACGAAGCGTCCATTTTGACAACGTTCAGCTTTTCTTCGATCAGGTCGTCAAAGTCGAACACGTCGATTTCGTCTTCGCCTCGCGCCTTGCGGTGGGCATTGAAGGCAACCCGCAAAAAGTCGCGGTTGCTCACCCCAGGAATTTCCAGTGGGTACTGAAAGGCGAGGAAAATGCCCGATGTGGCGCGATCGTGGGGCTCTAGCTCCAGCAGATCCTGGCCTTTGAAGTGGATTTCCCCCGCCGTAACTTCGTAATCGGGGTGGCCCGCCAAAACTTTTGAGAACGTGCTCTTGCCCGAGCCGTTGAGACCCATAATGGCGTGAATTTCACCGGCCCTCACTTCCAAGTTGAGGCCCTTGAGAATCTCGGTGCCATCCACATTGGCGCGGAGGTCGCGCACCGAGAGAATGATTTCGCTGTTCTCGTTAATCATGGTTTTCCTGTGGTGTGGGCACCGCCCACCATGCTCCTGTGCGTTGAAATGTTGAATTTTGAGTTTGCGATTTTGGATTAGGGCTCTGGCCTCTCACCGAGGATTTGTAGGGTGGGCACTGCCCACCATCCACCCCCGCTTTTTCAGATCACCTCTTCACTAGGAGAAACCTCCACGGTTTTGAAAATCTCTTTGGCGAGGGCAGGGCATGATTCGCAGCTGCTAAGGGTTGTGACCCATCCACCCATCTACCCATCCACACCTCTACCCCACGGTGTTCTCTAGCTTCAGGGCCAGCAGCTTGTCCGCCTCGGCGGCAAACTCCATCGGCAGCTTGTTGAACACATCGCGACAGAAGCCGCTGATGATCATCGACACGGCATCTTCGGGGGAAATGCCCCGCTGGGCAAAGTAGAAGAGCTGGTCTTCCCCAATTTTGGAGGTTGAGGCCTCGTGCTCGACCTGGGCGGTGCTGTTCTGCACCTGAATGTAGGGGAAGGTGTTGGCGCTGGAGGTGTCACCAATCAGCATCGAGTCGCACTGGGAATAGTTGCGCGCTCCCTCGGCCTTAGGCCCCATTTTCACTAGGCCCCGGTAGCTGTTCTTTGACTTCGCTGCCGAAATGCCCTTAGAAATAATCGTGCTGCGGGTATTTTTGCCCACGTGCACCATTTTTGTGCCGGTGTCGGCCTGCTGGTGGTTGTTGGTCAGCGCCACCGAGTAGAACTCGCCCACGGAGTTGTCGCCCACCAGCACGCAGCTGGGGTACTTCCAGGTAATGGCAGAGCCGGTTTCGACCTGGGTCCAGGAGATTTTGGAATTCTTCCCGGCGCAGAGGCCGCGCTTGGTGACGAAGTTGTAGATGCCGCCTTTGCCGTTCTCGTCGCCCGCAAACCAGTTCTGTACGGTGGAATAGTTGATGCTGGCGTTGTCCATGGCGACCAGTTCAACGATCGCGGCGTGGAGCTGGTTGCTGTCGTACATGGGAGCGGTGCAGCCCTCCAGATACGTCACGGAGCTGCCCGATTCCGCCACAATCAGGGTGCGCTCAAACTGGCCCGACTCGCCATTGTTGATGCGGAAATAGGTCGAGAGATCCATTGGACACTGGGTGTCTTTGGGAATGTAGACGAAAGAGCCATCGCTAAACACCGCCGAGTTCAGCGCCGCGAAGTAGTTGTCACCAATGGGAACCACTGTGCCCAGGTACTTTTCCACCAGGTCGGGGTGCTCCTGCAGTGCTTCGGAGATCGAGCAGAAGATGACGCCGGATTCAGCCAGCTTTTCTTTAAAGGTGGTGGCGATCGAAACGCTGTCAAAGATAGCGTCTACCGCTACGTTGGCCAGCCGCTTTTGCTCCGAGAGGGGAATGCCCAACTTCTCGAAGGTTTCTAGCATCGTCGGATCGACCTCGTCCAGGCTGCCCAGCTTTTTGGCCTGGGTTTTGGGGGCTGAGTAGTAGACGATATTCTGGTAGTCGATCGGCGGATACTTGACGTTGGGCCAGGCCGGTTCGGCCATAGTGAGCCACTTGCGGTAGGCCCGCAGGCGAAACTCCAGCATGAACTCCGGCTCATTCTTTTTAGCCGAAATCATGCGCACCACGTCTTCACTGAGGCCGCGAGGGATGGTGTCAACCTCAATGTTGGTGGTAAAGCCGTACTTATAGGGTTGGCTAACAAGGGACTGAACGGAAGCACTCATGATGCGACTCTCTTAACGGGCTGCAAGTGGCGAAAGGAACTCAGCGGGCCGAAGCCTGGCTGGTTAGTATTTGCTGGTTTCGGTGCGAATGGTATCGAAGGAAATATCTTGCTGCTCGCCCGCGAAGGGGTTGTCGGGGGTGAGAAAGAGCATGCAGTGGCACTCTTTGCGCTCCTGCATGGGTACGCAGGGGCAGTTCCAGTAGATGGTTTTGACCTCGGCCTCTTTGTCTTCGTAGTGGCGGCAGGGGCAGAGTGGTGAACCAAAATCGTCTTTATGCTTGGCCAAACCTTCCAGCACCACAGCGGTTACGCCAGGGTCGGAGCAGAAGTAGGTGCCGGTGCGCTTGGCATAGCTCTGGGCAAAATTGCGCATCAGCTCTAGGTTTTTGTCGGTGGCCTGGGTGGTTTTGGTGTCAGTCATTACGAGATTGGTACAGTACACAGCCCAATAATTTTATACAATTAAAGCAACATTTAAGTTGCCTAACTAGATTTTAGACTAGTTTAGCAACATAAAGGTTGTCAAAGTAGATTATCTCTCGATGGGTTGGTCTGGGGACTGACCCAGGTGGGTATGGTCTGTGGGGCAACCTGTGTACGTTCTCTAGTGTCTCGGTGGGCCAACGCCATGACCTCTGTGCAGCAACCCTCTACCTCTACAAAAGATGACATTTTGATGTACCTGCTCAGGCAGGGTGAAGCTACGGCCCACGCCATAGCCGACCACTTTGAGGTGAGTACCCAGGCGATTCGTCGCCACCTGAAAGATCTGGAGGCGGAGGCGCTGATCGAGCACCGGGCCGTGCAGGAGGGCATGGGGCGGCCCAACCACCTCTACCAGCTCAGCGCTAAAGGGCGCGATCGCTTCCCAGCCAAGTACGACGAGTTCGCCATTTCGCTGCTTGATACCCTGGCCGATACTCTGGGCCAGGATGGGGTGGGTACCGTCCTGCGCAAGCAGTGGGAGCGCAAGGCGCTGGAGTATCGCAACCGGGTGGGTACCGGCACGATCGCCGAACGGGTAGCACGGCTGGTGCAGCTGCGCAAAGACGAGGGCTACATGGCCGAGTGGCACGAGGTCGAGCCCGACGGCGATCTGTGCCAGAGCGCTCCCTGCTACATCATTACCGAGTACAACTGCGCTATATCTCACATCGCCGAGTCGTTTCCCAGCGTGTGCGGCCATGAGCTAGAGATGTTTCAAGTGGCGCTGGCCGACTGCGCCGTGCAGCGCACCCACTGGTTGGTCAAGGGCGAGCACCGCTGTGGCTACCTGGTGCAGGGGCGGAGCTGAGGGCAGATACCCCCGGCCCCCAAGAACCGGAATTCTATTCTCAGCAAAAATTCAACTGAATTGGCACCGGCTTTGGTAGAGTGTCGCTCAACCCGTTTGTTGTTGAGCGGTGCCTGTGGAGCCGGATGTTTTAATCTGCCAGCAGGCTGGGGGCGCATTCGGCCTGGCAGAGCGTTGCGCGATGTCGGTATGATTACCCTCTAGCTCAACCCAAGCATTCACTCACGCTCGTAACCTAGTAGGCTGCCAAGCTAAAGATGACGGGGCCGCAGGGTACACGGTTCAAGGCTTCAGGTTCAAGGCGAGCCGTAGACCGTATACCTTGCACCCTGCACCCAGAACGGCTGGCTCCTGTCAAAATCAGCTTAGTCAAGGACTAGAGCAGCCTGACGACATTATCCTGTCAATTTTGGTCGATTCAATTTTCTTAAGGGGCGCTACGTATGGTTGAAAACACCCTCACCTGGGTTTTGCTGGCCGGTTATTGCGGATTTTTGCTCTACCTGGTGCGGCAGACGACGCCCGATCGCGTCAGTCCGCCCGAGTTTTTTGAGGGCCAGTCGAGCACCGGGCAGGCACCGGGGCTGTGGCTGCTGGTGGCGAGTGCCGCCATTTCCTGGATTTTTGCCAAGTCGATCGACAACGCCGCCAGCCTAGGCCAGACCTTTGGGGTGCTGGGCGGCATCGGCTACGCTATCTACTACCTGAGCTTTGTCACCGCCGCGATCGCCCTCTATTTTCTCCGTACCCGAGGCGGCTATCGCTCAATACCCGAATTTTTGGTCAGCAAGTATGGCCGGGTTTGCTCGCGCCTGTTTTTGCTTGCGATCGCCATTCGCCTGCTGAACGAGGTGTGGTCGAACACCAAGGTATTTTCGCTCTACTTTGGCCCTGAGGGCAGCGCCGGGTACTGGCTGGCGGCGGCGATCGTGACGCTATTCACCGTGTATTACACCCTGCTGGGCGGCCTGCGCAGCAGCCTGCTCACCGACGGGGCGCAGATGGTGCTGGCCGCCGTGCTACTAGTGGTGATTTTAGCCACCGTTGGCCCCGGCCTGGCCCGCGAGGGGCTACCCGTGACCGATGCCGACACCCGCAGCGCCGCTCTTACCTTTTGCGGTCTGGCCTTCGTGCAAATTTTTAGCTACCCCTTCCACGATCCGGTGATGACCGATCGCGCCTTTATCACCGGGCCGCGCACCATGTTCAAGGGCTTTATCTGGGCCGGTATCATCAGCGGCGGCTTTATCTTTTTGTTCAGCATTGTGGGCCTGTACGCTCGCGCTGTTGGGGTTGAGGGGTCGCCCAGCCTGACGGTACCGGCGCTGTTTGGCCTGCCCATGCTGCTGGTGTTCAACGCCATCATGCTGACCAGCGCGGGTTCAACCCTGGACTCCACCTTTTCCAGCACGGCCAAGGTAGGCGCGCGCGACTGGTTTCACCGCAAGGGTGCCCCCACCGAGGGGCAGGCCCGCATGGGTCGCTGGTGGATTATTGCGATCGCGCTGCTGGGCAACGTGCCCTTGCTGAGCATCTACATGGGCGATCGGGTTGGCCCGGCAATCATTCTTGCCACTACCATCAGCGGCACCATGGTTATGGGGCTGGCTCCGATCTTTCTGCTGGCCTTTTTGCCCAGGGCCGGGGCACTCAGCTTCCACCTCGCCTTTTGGCCAGGCATCCTGCTCGGCGTGCTGCGGGTGGCCGAAAACGTCATCGGCGCTCCCATTTTTCCGACCTGGGTAAGCCTGGGCAGCGGCAAGTACGCCGTCGACCTGGGCGTGAATATCTACGGGCTGCTGCTGTGCACCGCTGGCTACCTGCTTGGAGCCTGGCTGGGCAGTTTGAGCTCTAAAGCATCCAAAGGTTTGCCCGAAACGTAACTCTAGAACAACCCTCTCCCAGTGAAAGCGGCCTCCGAGACATTCCTGGAGACCGCTTTTCTCTTGCTTTTCTCAGCCTTTGCCAACCTCCGCTGGGTCTGACACTATGAAGACAGTAGGGCCAGCGATCGCCCTCTGAATGTTTCAACCCCCGATGAGCCATGCTTGACCAATCGCTTCAATTTCTTACCCCTGAAGAATCCGCAGAAGTAGACAAAGCGCTGCTCTCTTCCCCCGAGAAGTTTCTGACCCGGCTGACGATCTCCACAGCCAAACTGCTAAAGCTGATCGCCACCGATACCGATACCCCTATCGAGAACCTGACGGCGGTGCAGATCACCCAGTGGTTTGAGAAAGACGCCAAACTGAAGCGCGAGCAGGGAGTGAATGCGTCGGTGCTGAAGTGGGATGCGGAGAATTTGGAGTAGGTGGGTAGATGGTGGATGGGTAGATGAGTAGATGAGTGCAAAATTGAAAATTCAAAATTTTGCCCTTTGAATTTTGCACTTTGCACTCCCATTCCCTACCTTCCTTACCTCTTCACCTTTCCACCCCTCATCATCCTCACCTCCCTGCCCACTCGCCACCGACTTTCAGTAAACTAGGAAAGACCATCGCAACACCGTAACTAAGGAAGCAGCACGTCATGGGGTTATTTGATCGCGTTAGCCGAGTGGTTCGCTCTAACCTAAATGCGGCGGTGAGTTCGGCTGAAAATCCAGAGAAGATTCTGGACCAGGCCATTATCGACATGCAGGAAGACCTGGTGCAAATGCGGCAGGCGGTGGCGGGCGCGATCGCCAGCCAGAAGCGAGTGCAGCAGCAGTACGACAAAGCCCAGAGCGAAGCCAACACCTGGCAGCAGCGGGCCCAGCTCGCCCTGCAAAAAGGCGACGATGATCTGGCCAAGCAGGCCCTGCTGCGCAAGAAAACCCAGGCTGAAACGGCTGTAGCCCTCAAAAACCAGCTCGACTCCCAGAGTACGGCGGTGGAGCAGCTCAAGCGCAATTTGATTGGCCTGGAGAGCAAGCTATCTGAGGCCAAGACCAAAAAAGACATGCTCAAGGCGCGGGCCAGTGCTGCCAAGGCCAACGAGCAGCTGCAAAGTACCACCAGCCGCATGAACACCAGCAGCGCCATGGCCGCCTTCGAGCGCATGGAAGAAAAAGTGCTGCAAATGGAAGCCACCTCCCAAGCGGCGGCAGAACTGGCTGGAGCCGATCTGGAGAGCCAGTTTGCCTCCCTCGAAGCTGGGGGCGACGTCGATTTAGAACTGGCGGCCATGAAGGCCCAGCTGGCTGGCGGCACCGTAGACCAGGGGCAGCTGCCCCCCGGCGAGACTTCGATTCCCGCTACCGAGTCAACTGAAGTCGATGCTGAGCTAGAAGAACTCAGGTCGCAGATCGACAAGCTCGACTAGCCTCGTTCTCGGGTCAGGGTTAGAGGCTGCGTTCTCAACTCTGACCCATAGGGGATGGCTGGTGGGCCGAAGCATTTGAAGGATCGTTAGACACTGGGGCATTCAGCACCGATAAGCATGTGGTCTACGCTGACGGCGCGATCGCGGCCGTGGTTTTTGGCCCAGTAAAGCGCTTTGTCGGCCAGGGTGAGCAGGGTTTGTGGGGTTTCGCCATGGTGCGGAAAGTTGGCGACCCCCAACGAAATCGTCAGCGGCGGCAGCACCTGGCCGTTAAAAGAATTAGTGATGTACTTCACCGCCCGCCGAATTTTCTCGGCTCGCCTTAGCGCCACCTCCGGAGTCGTGTCGAGCAGCACCATGCAAAATTCTTCACCGCCGTAGCGGTAGACAATATCCTGGGTGCGCACGTGGCCCCGCAGTAGCACACCGATATTTTTGAGCACATCGTCGCCCGCCTGGTGGCCGTAGGTGTCGTTGATAGCTTTGAAATGGTCGATGTCGATCAAAATAACGCTGATGTTCTGCTGCCGGTTGCCAGGATGGCACAGGTTGTTGAGGACCGTCTCGGCATGGCGGCGATTGAGCAGCCCCGTGAGCGGGTCCTTCGCCGCCTGATCCTGCAGGTCTTCGAGCAGCAGCAGCCGCTGCATGACAAACAAAATTTGCTCCGACAGCTTTTTAAGCAGCGCCGTCTGGACGGTGGTGAACGGTTCTGAATCGAGCTGCACCAGCTGCAAGATGCAGGTAGTGTCGTTGACCATGCCGAGCACGATGCATTTAGTCATCTGGGCCGGGCAGTGACTCACCTGGCACTGGCGGCATTCCTGACCAATACAGGGCTGCTGCTCCAGTGTCTGCAGTTGTGAGTAGCAGCACTGCTCTTTGACTGCGGCCAGCGGCTCGGCCTCGCCCCACTCGGTCAGCACCGTAAAGGTCTCAGGCGGGCTTGAGAACAGCACCAGACGCCCCGACTGATGCGGGAAAAAGTAGGGCAGGTAGGTGGCCAATAGCTGGCCCAGCTGCGCGTAGGACAGACAGGCCTGGAGCTGAGCCACCAGATCGACCAGACGTGGATGCCCCTGGTGCAGGCGTTCGAAGGTGGGGCTCGTAGGACTCAACGCCACCACCTGCGACATAAAGTCGAGGCGGTTGGGCGGGTCGATCGCCTCTGCTGCTGAAGGGGGCGCAGGCTGAGGATCGAGGGGCTGTGCCATCGTCAGGCACAGCAGCAGCTGCTGGGCGAGGTACTGGAGGGTTTTCACCTGCACCTCGCTCAGGCTGGCCACGGCCAGCCCTGGCACGTAGATTGTGAGCTGATAGCGGGTATTGCTGCTGTGCAGGTGTCCTACCAGCACGGCATCCCCGCTGCCCTCAGAGCGACTGTAGGTACTCAACGAAAGCTGCTTACCGTCAAGCGTAGCCCCTTTCATGGGCTGACTCGACAGCACCTCTCGCAGAATAGCGACCGGCAGGTGGCCGTAGTTCATTACGCCGCCGTGCCGCCAGTCGTCGCCCACCTGCACCGTCAGCGCCAGCTGAGGGGCGGTCAGGATAAGCGACGTCAGCCTCAAAAAGTTGCATAGAGCGGGATAGGCATCTCCTAAAGACTGGGGCTGAACTCGATTCATGTCAGTGAAAACCCCACACCTAATGGGCAGTGATAGAGGCTAAGCGAGCTTTGATACAGGGTGCTCTCAGAAGGTGGGCCAACCACCTCGGGCGGGTTGAAGCGAGATAATCTGTTACATGTCGGCGGCTTGGGCGACAGCGCCGCGAGGCCGAAACATACAATAGTTTTATAATGATTACTCCCATCAGTGTGCCCTGATTGGCTGAGTTGTAATTAGCGCTATTTCGCTCAAGGCAGACTGATCTCTCATCCCAGCATTATGCAAATTGCCCACCGCATGAGGCCCCTGCGGGCCAACGTATTTGCCGATATGGATCGGGCCAAGGCCGCCGCTCGGGCCGCCGGCAAAGCGATTGTCGATCTGTCTCTCGGCTCGTCAGACTTGCCGACCCCGCCCCACGTGCTGGAGGCGATCGCGGCGGCTCTGCCCGACCCCAGCACCCACGGCTACTGCCTGTTTTCGGGCACCCAAGACTTTCGCCAGGCGGCAGCGCGCTGGTACACCGACAAGTTTGGCGTATCGGTTGACCCCGAAACCGAAGTGCTGCTGCTGATTGGCTCCCAGGAGGGCACCGCCCACCTGCCCCTGGCCATCCTGAACCCCGGTGACTTTGCCCTGCTGATGGACCCCGGCTACCCCTCCCACGCCGGGGGCGTTTACCTGGCCAATGGCCAAATTTACCCCATGCCCCTGCTGGCAGAAAACGGCTTTCTGCCCCGGTTTGAGGACATTCCACAGGCGGTGCTGGAGCAGTCGCGGCTGATGGTGCTGAGCTACCCCCACAACCCCACCACCGCCACGGCCACCCTGGAGTTTTGGCGAGAGGCGGTGGCCTTTTGCCAGCAGCACAACCTGGTGCTGGCCCACGACTTTCCCTACGTTGACCTGACGTTCACGGGTAATCCAGCGATTTCGGCGCTGCAGGCCGACCCCGACAAGACCTGCACCATCGAGTTTTTTACCATGTCGAAGTCGTACAGCATGGGCGGCTTTCGGGTGGGCTACGCGATCGGTAATGCAGAATTAATCACCGCCCTGCGCCAGGTCAAGGCCAGCGTTGATTTTAACCAGTATCCCGGCATTCAGCGGGGGGCGATCGCCGCTCTCAGCGGCCCTCAGGACACCGTTCACCACATGATCACCACCTTTCGCCAGCGGCGCGATGCGGCGGTAGCGGCACTGAAGCGCGTGGGCTGGGCGGTACCCGTACCCGAAGCCACTATGTATATTTGGGCCAGACTGCCCGATCGCTTTGCCCACGATTCCCAAGCATTCTGCCTGCGCCTGGTCGAGCAAACCGGCGTGGCGTTGGCCCCCGGCATCGGCTTCGGCAAAGCGGGTGAGGGCTACGTGCGCATCGCCCTGGTGCACCCACCGGAGGTATTGGAGTCAGCGATTGAGAAGATGGCCGATTTTCTCTAAGCACATCTATCAAAAAAATATCCTTTTTAGGAATGCGAGCCTAGCCCGTTGAACCATCGCGGTGAAACCAGCTCGGCGTTTTGTTAGAACGCCTAATACAAAATCCTGCTAGGTTACCCCCGATTTGGCAGGGCGCATGCCATGCTCCCCTACGGTTTGGTCTTTTGAGAATCAGGGGTTTGGGAATCGGATTCGGTACAAGCCTGGCTGTACAAGGGCTCTAGCCGCCGCCAAAGACCTTCCGCTGAAACGAAGGACTGGCCCGAGCTACGAAAAATCAATAGACTTTACACAAGTACTGATAAAAGACAAATCAAGCAGGGTGTCTTTGATGTAAGTATTGGGTTAACTTGCCTAAGCTTGATCAATTCTGAGTCACGCCATTATTTAGTATCCAGGGTGCAACTCGTTGGAGTATGAGACCAACGACCGGTTCTCATATCTCCAGTCATCAGATCGAGATCTAAGGGCTAATGGTGACATCTCCATCCGGCACCGCTGATGGTCGGCATCGTATTGTTGTCGTAGAAGACGACAGTGCCAACCGATTGTTTTTTGCCGACTACCTCACCTTCTCCGGGTTTAGGGTGCTGGCCTTGCCCCACGGGCTTGACCTGGAGCAGCAGCTCAAAGAGTTTCAGCCCGACCTGCTACTCCTGGACCTGGGGCTGCCCGAAATTGACGGCTACACGCTGATCAAACAGGTGCGATCGTCGGCCATATGGCAGCGGTTGCCCATCATTGTGGTGTCGGGCTATGCCTTTGCCGAAGACCAGCACCGCGCCCTGGCCATGGGGGTGCAAAAATACCTGGTCAAGCCCGTGCCCTTGCACCAGCTTACCCAGGCTGTAGAAGCCGTTTTGCAGCCATCTAGCGATGAAGCGGAGTAGCTAGACCCCGCCATCGTCTCGAACTGTTCTTTTACACCAAGATATTGAGAGGTATAGCCAGAGTCAGCTGGGTTAGGACATCAATCAAGCTTAAAAGCGTTCCAGCGGTTGAACGCTCGTTTGACAGGTGTTCTAATGTTCTCACCCGATTGGCTACAGCTACAGGTCACTGAGGGTCAAGTCACTGAGGGGCAGTAATTGAGCCCTCCCTCCGCTACGACAGGCTGCCACCGCCTGAGCCAGACCGTTGCTCAGCCAAAAACTGCTCTACATCGCGGCTTAATATCTGTACCGCTTCGCCGATGTCAGCGATGGTGTGCTCAAGCTGAGATGACACCACCATCGCTGACTGCAGCCGATTTAAAATGTCTCTAATTTGCTCTCGATAGCGCGCTTCAAACTCTTGAGGGTCCATGTAGGTAGGGTCTAGTGACGGTAACGATCAGGAACAGGATGTAATATTAATTACATTAAGAGCAAAGGGTTTTCCGGAATTTTTTGGTAGAAAAACCAATCTTTACACTCTCTAATAGATGGTGCCCCCGGCAGGATTAAGGTGTTTATATACTCACAGAAACTACGCATAAGTACTGAAGTTGCTGTCGAGGCTCCAAGTGCCACCCAACCATATCACTCCTGTTTGCGGCGGAAAACCGTCTGGCTAGCAGAACCTTGCCGAACGAGTTTGCCGCTATCCTGGTTAGTACATAAGGTTTAGACGCGCTGCCTGTGACTACGGTTCAGCCCCCCACCCTGGTTAACGACCCCGATCGCCTGGAGGCACGGCTCAAAGAGATCCCCAAGGAGCCGGGGGTCTACTTTATGAAAGACAGCCGCGACCAGATTCTCTACATCGGCAAGTCTAAGTGTTTGCGCACGCGGGTCAGGTCGTACTTTCGCGATTTTCATGGCCACATGCCGCGCATCGCGGTGATGGTGATGCAGATTGTCGATATCGAGTTTATCGTTACTGACACCGAGGCCGAGGCGCTGGCGCTGGAAGCCAATTTAATCAAGCAGAACCAGCCCCACTTCAACGTGCTGCTGAAGGATGACAAGAAGTATCCGTACCTCTGCGTCACCTGGTCGGAGGATTATCCGCGCATTTTTATTACCCGCAAGCGACGCAAGAGCCTGAAAGATCGCTACTACGGCCCCTACGTGGATGTGGGCCTGCTGCGCAGCACGCTCAATCTGGTGAAGCGAATATTCCCCCTGCGGCAGCGCCCCCAGCCCGTCCACCGCGATCGCCCCTGCCTCAACTACGACATTGGCCGCTGCCCCGGCGTCTGCCAGCAGATGATTTCGCCGGAGGACTACCACAAGACGCTGCAGCGTGTCGTTATGGTGTTCCAGGGCCGCACTACTGAGCTGGTGGATATTCTCACGGCTCAGATGGAGCGAGCGGCGGAAGACCTCAGGTTTGAGGTGGCAGCCCGGCTGCGCGATCAGATTCGCGGGCTAGAGCGACTGTGCGCCGACCAGAAGGTGGCTTTGCCCGATGATACGGTGTCGAGGGATGCGATCGCCTTGGCCGCTGACGACAAGTACGCCTGCGTCCAAATCTTTCAGGTGCGGGCCGGTAGGCTGGTGGGCCGCCTGGGCTTTACCGCCGATGCTGAGTCAGGCACTCCCGGCGAGATTTTGCAGCGGGTGCTGGAGGATCACTATCAGTCTGTGGAAGCAGTGGAGATTCCGGCGGTGATTTTGGCCCAGCACGAGCTGCCGGAGAGTGAGATCTTGACCGACTACCTGAGCCAGCGCCGCAACCGTAAGGTGACGGTGGAGGTACCCCAGCGCCAGACCAAGGCCGACCTGATTGAGATGGTGGAGCGCAACGCCCAGTACGAGCTGGCCCGCACCCAGGCCGCCGCCGATCGCAACATTCAGGCTCTGCAAGATCTGGCGATCGCCCTCGACCTGCCCGACCTGCCCAAGCGCATCGAGGGCTACGACATTTCCCACATCCAGGGGTCTGATGCGGTGGCTTCCCAGGTGGTGTTTGTCGATGGTATGCCCGCCAAGCAGCACTACCGCCACTACAAGATCAAAAACCCTGAGGTGAAGCCGGGCCACTCCGACGACTTCGCCAGCATGGCCGAAGTCATTCGCCGTCGCTTTCGCCGCTACGCCACCGACCCTACTAAACAGCGCCTGGGTAACCCCGACTGGCCCGACCTGGTGATGATCGACGGCGGTAAGGGGCAGCTCTCGGCGGTGGTGGAGGTGTTGAAAGAACTTAACCTGCTGCAGGAGATCAACGTGGTCAGCCTGGCCAAAAAGCGCGAGGAGATCTTTCTGCCAGGGGAATCCATTCCCCTGGCTACCGAGGCCGACCAGCCTGGGGTGCAGCTGCTGCGCCGCCTGCGCGACGAGGCCCACCGCTTTGCGATCAGCTTTCACCGGAAGAAGAGAACCGATCGGATGCGGCGATCGCGGCTCTCCGAGATCCCCGGCCTGGGCCAGCACCGCCAGAAGGAATTGCTGGCCGCCTTTCGCTCCATCGACTACATTCGCGAGGCCAGCCCCGAGCAGCTGTCGACCGTACCCGGCATTGGCCCGCAGCTGGCCCAGCAAATCTACGAGTACTTTCACCCTCAGCCAGAGGAACTCCAGCCAGGGGAACTCCAGGCGGAGGAAGTGGAGGAGATGGCGGGCTCTTAGGGGAATGGCATGGGCTGATGCCTTGGCTTTGCATGAGAACGAGGAACAGCGGATAACTGGCTTTTTAGGCGATTGGTACAGTATTTGTGTTGCAGCAAGGCCGGGGCACGCGGGCCACAACTGTGGCAGCAAGCCCAAGGTGCTGCTGGGGCCATTTCGCTGGCCCCAGACCCCCGTCGAGAAGGGCGTTCCGTCGCCCTTCACCTCACGGAAAGGACTGATCGATCATCGATTTAAATCTCTGTCCTGCCAGGGAATGGGTAGGGATCTGTAGACCCTGGGGCAGCAGATGCAAGATCTCAGCCATACTGAGTCGATGCTCTAGGCGATCGCCCTAGTTGCCTGCGGTATTGACCAGCAGTACGCCCTGGCTGTCGCGCAGTTCAAAGGAGCGCAGGTCGTCGGGCTGCGACCCCAGCTGTAGCCCCGGCGTGGTCAGGGCCACGCGCCAGGCGGCCATGTCGAGCTGGAGCCAGTCTCCCAGGTTCACCGTCATCGGCGCGCCCCCCATGTGGGCCACCATCACCACCTCCTGGGGCGGCTGGTGGTCGGTGTGGTGGGGCTCAATGCGGTAGCCGTAGAAAATGGTGCGCTCGTCGTCGCTGATGCGGTTGAAGCGATCGCGGCCAATCAGATTCTCCCGCAGCCAGGGGCGCTGCCGCCGAAACTCCCGCAGGGCCATGCCAAAGTAACCGCGATCGGGGTTGGCCTGGTCAAAATAGTGGGCCACGTTACAAATGTCGTGGCCGTCTTCCATAAAGGCCATAGCAAACTGCTTCAGCTTAGGCACATCGAGGGTGGCCAAAAACCGGGGCAGGCTGGGCTGGTTCAGCTCTTCGAGGGCGGGCACTTCGCACACGGTGCTATCGGCCCCTTCGCCCAGGCAGTGCTGGCAGATCTGGGCCACTTCTTCCAGGTTGTAGTCGGTTTCGACCATGGCCTCGCGCAGGGCATTGGCGAAGCCCTTGAGCTGGTCCAGGGTTTCAAACCCGAGGGATTTGAGCTGGGGAAAGGCGTGGGGCTGCAGGTACAGCTCAGGCTCGATTTCCCAGTCTAAAAAGCCCACCTCCTCGGAAACCACCTTCACGCCGTAGCGATCGTCGGTGTTGCGAAAGAAGCCCCAGGGGGTTTCCAGGCTGGCGTTGAGAAAATCCATCGGCAGACCGGGGCTAAAGCCATGCACCCACAGCAGCGTGGCCGAGTTGTTGTAGGCCCGGTTGAGGGCCTCGGGCAGGGTTTTGCCCAAGTTCCAGTTGATGTCGGCGTCGAGGTCGATCTGGTTGCCCCGGCGCACGGTGTCGTGGTTGCCGCAGCCGGTAATCCAGTGGTCGCCCTGGAAGATTACTTCGCACACCCGCCGCCACTTGCGGTCCCAAAAGCCCTTCAGGGTGGGGGTGTTGTGGGCAAAGATCAGCGGCCCCCACTGGAATGAGCCCGGCTTGGCCTCGATCAGCTCGCGGTAGGTCGATTTTTCTTCCCAGCCCGCCTCGGGCCAGGGGCGACCGTCCTCAAAAATGGTAAACATGCGCCGCCGGTACCCCTGGATATCCTGCACCACGTCGCTCATGGCCAGCAGGTAGACGTCATCCTGCTCGACCCGCCCGCTGAGGGGGTTAAAGAAGCGAAAATCCTGCCCGCCATCGACGCGAATACCGTCGGCCCCGGTGTTGATTTTGCGCCGCTGCATCTCCAGCAAAATGGCCCGCACCTGGGGCAGCTGGTGGTTGAGGTCCTGGCCGTACATGTTAGGGCCTTTGAAGAATTGCTGGGTGAGCAGCTCAATGCCCTGGTTATCGGCGTGTCCGTAGACCAGGTCGTAGATCAGCTGAATCGGCCCTGCCGAGAAGGTGTGGAGAGTGGCGATAAACTCCACGATTTCGTCAGGGCGCAGGCTGCCCAGCACGCTGGGGTTGGTGGCGGCAGATCCTAGAATGGGCACGTCGTAGCCCCAGTTTTGGGTGTTGGGCTGGCGCAGGGTCACGGTCAGGCCCGTGCTGGCGGCCTTGTCTTCGCTGGGTTCTTGACCGCTGTCTTCGACAATGGCAAAGAACTCGTGCTCGATGTTGGTGTCTTCGCGGCGATACTCAATGGTGGGTTCGACCGGCAGCAGCTGAACGGCTTCGTAGCCGGTATAGGCGGCCTCGGCGGGGGTGAGGTCTTCTCCGGCGGCCAGCTTGTCAGAAATGCGCTGGTAAATGCGGGTCAACCCCTCCAGGCTGCCTTCGGCGGAGGCCGTTTTGACGTGGATTTGCAGAATGTTGGTAGGGGCAGGCACGCGGGGAATTTCGGGATCGATGCCGCCTTTGGGGGCTGAACTGCGGGCCAAATAGCCCAGGTCGGCTCGGCGCTGCTGCAGCCGCCTGAGGTCGTATACCTCGGCGGGGGCAAACACCCCGTAGGGCAGCGAGTAGGCCAGCGGATCGCGAATATAGTGGAGCCGCCCCTCGGCGTCGATGTAGCGCAGCCAGTAGAAGCTACCGGCGCGATCGCGGCTGCCCGGCTTGACCCCCGCCACCACCGCCCAGACAAACTCGCCCTGCTGCATGACCGGCAGGCGATCGCGCTGAAACCGCAGGGTCTGCTGGGGCGCGCGAAAATCGATCGGCTGCAGCGGCGTGAGAATTTCCAGCTCCAGGGTGCGCTCCGACTGAATGATGTCGGCCACCAGCTCTGGGGTCCAAAAGCCGAATTCGGTCAGCCCGTCGCGGCGGTAGTGGGCACCCAGTCGCCTCGCTAGCCGCTGCCCCCGATTGAAGTAGGTGTCGTCAGAATGGGCAACGCCCGAGGCCCAGTCGAGCACCGTTCTGGTTTCATCTTCGACCAGGTAAACCAGGGGCTGGAGGGCAGGTTGAACTACGGGGGGCAGAGTGGGGGCTGAGTCTTTGACGGTCACGGTAGGTCTACACGCTGTGGACGACGCTTTGGCTGCCGTTAGTCTAACAAGCGGCCTTCCCAGCCCGATCGCCTGTGGCCCAAGTTCATCCAATTTATATCCAAGGGTAGAGCCCAATAGCTGCCCCAGGCAGGCGGCTAAGAGCAGATGAACCTGCATGGATAACTTTTTAGGGAGCCCAACCTACCGCGACACCGGGTCAACTCTGACGTCTACAGAGGTGGGGTTACCCTGAGTGATCACTGCGAACCGACTGGTATTGATAAAGCGCAGCTCTCCATCGACCAGAATACGAGCCTGCACCGCGTAGCTCAGTCGGGGGTCGATCTGATCGGGGTTGTACACTAGCTCAAAGGGAAGCGGCACCTGGCGTTCGCCAAACACCGTTGCCTGGGAGGCCAGGGTAACAGCTGGAGCATCGGCTCGGCTGACATCCAGCAGGCTGACCTCCAGCACGGCGTTGGGCGGCATGGCAATGCGGGGCAGGTAGGTGACGGTGCCGGTCACGCTGGCGGAGTTGGTTTGCACGGTATCGTTGACCTCAAAGATTTGGCTGCCATCGGGGGCAATGCTGACGCGCACGGAGGGCTGATTTTGGGCGGTTGAGCCGGAGGTCATGAAGACAATGCCCTCCACGGAACTAACCGCGATCGCCCGAACGCCATTCAGCTCCTGCTGCCCACTGGTCTTGTTAAACAAATTGATATAGGGCAGCCCGTCGCGGGTAAACACCCGCACCGCATAGGTCGGCGTTTGAGAAAACACGACGGTACCATCGGGCAGCTCCGCCCGTTCGGGGCTGGGCAGCTGAGCCAGCTCGCTGAGGCTGCCGCCATCGGTCACAAAGCTGCGGTTAATTATCTCGGTCTGGGTTAGCTGGGCCACGTTGATGCGCTGATTTTCAATGGTGGTCGGGCCATTGAGCAGAATTCGCTCGCCCAGGGCCACAGGACCCAGCGCCTCGGCCTCGCCGTCGATATCCATCACCGCCGCCAGGTAGGTGATCAGGTTGGTGCCGCCCCCCTGGTTGACGCCAAAGATCACGGCGGCATCGTCTTTGCCGTCACTGTCGATGTCGCCAAAGGCTAGCCAGTTGGGCTCGTTCGCCAGGCTCACCACCAGCTCATCGGGGCGGTTATACTCGCCATTTTCGAGGGTGATGGTTTCAAAGGTAGGCTCGGGGCCAAAGCCCAGGGGCACGATGTAGGTGCCATTTTGCAGCGTGCTCCAGCGATCGCACCAGGCCTGCTTTTTGGGGGTAAAGACTTCGCGGGTCAGGCAGTTGTACCACTCGGGCTGGGTCTGCGCGATCGCCTGTTCCGTTGTCAATACCCCACTGCCCAGGGATGCGGCCACCAGACCAGCCCCCACCAGAGCCAAAAATACTCGCTTGTTCATCGTTGATCTCACACCTAACGTTCAGCCGGGGAATCACGGTCAGAGCCGAGGCGTAGCTAGAAACGCTGACTGGATCTCCCCTGAGTCCTTTAGCAATTTATCAACGAACTATAAGGAAGCTGTACAGGGTTACGGTTTTGGCAACGGGCGGCGATCGCACCCCCAGGCGACGAGTTTAGGATTGTTAACCCACGTACTTTGGGGTTTGTTAGATACTCAAAGAATTGTCCCAAGCCATTCCCTCTCAGTAGTCTTGGAGAACCCGTGATGCAAATAGCCCCCAGCGTTAAGCGGCTATGGTTAATGATCGCTGCGGCCACCGGGCTGATCGCCCTAGTGGTTTATCTGGGCGTGGTACCCGTTGTAAAGGGGCAGCCGGTTTTTCTGAAAACTGTGGAATCTCACTGGCTAAGAGATGGGCTGCTGCCCCAGGGCGCGATCGCAGAACAGGCGGTCAGCGGCGGCATGAGCCGGGGTGGCTCGTTTAGTCGACCCGCGCCAGCGCCGTCGGCTCCGCGCAGCCTGCCTCCCAGTGGCGGCTATGGCGGCAGCTATGGGGGTGGTTATGGCGGTTATGGCGGTTATGGCGGCGGCTACGGCTACCGTGCGGCTCCCGGCCCGGTGATTGTGCCCTACCCCACCTACACTCCGGCTCCGGTTTATGTCGACACAGGCGACGATGGCGGTGGTGAGCTGTTCTTCGTCATTGTGGTGCTGGGGTTTATTTTGCTGCCCATCGTCTTCAGCTACATACAGGGCAGCCGCAGGGGAGACAGCCCGGCAGCGATTGGCAGCCAAAGCGAATTGCTCAACGATATTGTTACCGTGACGCGCCTGCAGGTGGCGCTACTGGCCGGGGCGCGAGAGCTACAGCGCGAACTCGATCGCATTGCCCTGGAGGCCGACCTCACCACCTCGGCGGGGCTAACCGCCCAGCTGCGCGCCACCGTGCTGGCCCTGCTGCGCCACCCCGACTACTGGACCCACGTGCTGGCCGAGTCGCAAACCGTTGCCGGGCGCGAGAAAGCATCGGAACTGTTTGAGCGCCTCTCAATTCAAGAGCGCAGTAAGTTTGCGGTTGAGACGCTGATCAACGTAGGCGGCGAGGTGCAGCGGCGAGCTATGCCCAATGGCCCCAGCGATGAGGTGGCCTCGCATATTGTGGTGACGCTGCTGCTGGGTACGGCAGACGATCGCCCCCTATTCAAATCCGTTAACTCAGTAGCTGACCTCAGGGCTGTTCTGCAACGCTTAGGTTCGATTTCGCCCGCCTACCTGCTGGTCTACGAATTGCTGTGGACGCCTCAGGACCCCAGCGATAGCCTCAGCGCCGATGAGTTGATCGCTAACTACCCCGATCTAGTCACGTTGTAGGAGCGTTTAAGGCTCCGTGGCTAAATAGCTAGGCTTCAAACAATGATTTTGGCAACTGCGACTGGCGAATGATGGATTGCAGTGTCCCAATTTTCAATGTCCTGTGATTAGGGACGAGAACTGTAATAGTCGTTTTTTCTGTGCGTTTTTGCATAACGATGTGGCTTCCCCTCTGACGTACAGCTTGGAACTCGTGCTGCTCCAAGAGCTTACAAACTTCTTGGCCGGAGAAGGTTCTAAGCTTGCCCAATACTGACCTCCAATCGAGTAATGAAGATCTCGGATTTTAGGCGGCTGGCAATTTCTGAAGGATCAGCGACTTCAAAGAAAAGCTCAATGGCCTCAATCAGGTTCACTCTGGCTTCCTCTACAGTATCTCCCTGACTAGCAATATCTAATTCAGGACAAAGCGAGACATAACCATCATCCTCGCGCTCAATAACGGCGGTAAACTGGTGAATCTGTTTCATAGTCTGTCCTAAATGTTGTCACTAAGAATTAAAGCGGTCAATGTTTTCGCGAATTTCATTAACTGCGAGATGCGAGAGCCGTTTCATCAGAACTGTCATCTCATAGTTCAGAGATGGGCTTCAAGTCATCTGCCTTGGCTTGTTGTAGGGAAATCCGCAAATGGGCAAGAACCAGTTCATTTGGGTCGTCGTCGGAGTCGCTTGGGGGAGTGAGGATACCACGATCGACGAGAATTTGATAAAAATCGTCTACATCCATTGCAACGACTTGAGCCGCTTGCTCGATGAGTAGAATATTTTGTTGAAAGAGGGCGATCGAAACTTCTCGGCGCAGGTCTGGTTCTGTGAGGGCTAGGTTGTCGGGTAGGTCAATGGTAATTTGCATAGTTTTAAGCCGCTTAGTTTAATAATGGTTACTTCACATCTTCGCTGACGTCTTCAAGAAATGCGATCGCGCCTTTGCATCAGGGGTTGGATCTCTAGGATGGTTATGCCTTTATTTGGCTAGATCGCTCATAGGTACCTCAGGATTTGGACGGATTGAGTAAACGGATAAAACCTGCTTGCTCAAAGTGGTGATCGGTAGTAAGTGCAACCTGGATACCCTGTTGCTGCATCAGAACGAAGGACGTGCAATCAACTAACGACCAGGCTTTATCGGGACGAGATTTGCAAAGATTCCAGGCGGCGGTGTCGGTAGCTGCGTCGATGTGGATGATATTGAGATAAGAAGTGGTTTTGATAGTGTCAATGGTGGTGAATATTTGCGATCGCGGAATTCGCAATGGTCTTTGCAGCAGCGCAACAAGTTCAGCAATGACGTAGTTGCTGGTGATGATGGTGTCTCGATTTTGGCGCATTTGCTGGAAGGCTGAGACGGCTACGGCATGTTGGGGCTGCCGTCGGTCAAAGGCATTGGCCCAGCCAGAGGTGTCAACAAAAACGCTATTCATCGGAATGCATTTCGTCGTAGATAGCTTTGCCGATGTAGTAGTCGTGGCGATCGGCAGCATCGGGCACGTCAGAACTAATGGAACCGAACAACGCCATCAGTGGGTCAGGCTGTTCCTCTGTCTCTGGAATTAAGTTTTGGGTGAGGAGCTTTAGGATTAGCTCTTCGGTAGATTGGTTGGCCTGGGCAGCGGTTTGGGCTAGGGCTTGCTCTAGGGCATCGGGCAGGGTGATGGTCAGGGTTTTGGTCATGGTTGTCGCTTATGTAAGGAATTTTGAGTCTGCTTAGTTTGATGAGGGTTACTTCACATCTTCGCTGACGCCTTCGAGAAATGCGATCGCGCCTTTGCCCCAGGGGTTAGATTCAACAAAATGTTCGCCGACTTTGATGGCTGCTTTTTTGCCGCCATTCCACAGACGTCTGAGATTGAGGAAGTTTTGCCAGCGGGTATCGATGCGTCTGGCTTCGATGTCGATGGTGTGAATGATGGCGGTTTCGTCGGTAACGTGGGGATGTTGTTGCTGGAGTTCGTCAATGAAGTGTTTATAGCCCGTTAGAAGGATCTCAAAGTTTTGCTCTGGGGCGTGAATATGTTGAGTGAAGTCTTGTTGACTGTCTTCAGCCGCGTAATTAACGCCAATTGTCGCTTGTTGCTGATTGAAAATGGGTGCTTTATCGCTCATGATTGTGAGTTTTTCTACAGTTTGGATTGTTATAGTGTTTGCAATTGCTTTGTCGCCTTGGTTGAGTGCGCTGCCACCCTGCTGGCTGACTTCATAGTTATAGAATTTACAGCGACTCTGAATGTTTAAGATAGCTTCCAGGAAGTACTCTTTGCCAGTTTTCTTAAGAAGCTGGACCAAAAAAGGCAAATCTTCAGGGTCTCCAATCTCTCCGATAGCATGAGCTGCTTCCACAAAGATCAAGTCATCACCTAAAACTACCGAATCATCAATTAATTTACAAAGAACTTTCTCCCTTAGCAAATTAACGGATTTCTTCGAGGAGGAAATCCGTAGGCCATTAATTGCCCCTCTTCGGACTACTGAGTCGGGATGCTCTAAAAAGCTCTCTAAAACTGAAAACTTAGAATTAGATTTTGATGCCCCTAAAATTTCAAGCGCATCTGCTAGGGCTAACTCATTATTTTCAGACCTTAAGACTAAAAAGAGCCTTGAATCATTAGCGACTTCTTCAAGATTGCTTGACTTGAGGGTTGAGATGGCAATTCTTCTTGCATTAATGTTGTCATCTTCAAGCAGGTCTAAAATTCCGTTCCAAGCTTCTATGTCATTCATCAAGCTAAGAGCATAGAGAATGTCTTCTCGAACGTTATTTCTTTTGTCGTAAAGGAGTGCCTTGAGCTTTGGAATTGTTTCTTTGATATTGAGGCGACCAACTGCTATGGCAGCTTTGGTGACTGTACAATAGTCTTTGCCCTCTAGCTTCTCAATTAATAAGTCTTTAGCTTCAAATGCTTTGAGCTTTCCTAGCGCTTCAATGGCCGCTCCTTGAATCTGATAAACATCGCTATGAGCCAAGACTATTAGATGTGGTACAGCTAGCTTAAGTCCTAGATCGCCTACAGCTAGAATCGCATTGATTTGAACAGAAGTGTAATCCAGGCTCAAAGCTTCTAATATTATGGATATTGCTTCTTGGGGAATTTTAGTTTGCTCAATCGCTGACATGCTGAAATCCAGTCTGTCATCTTCCAAATAAAGTTTAATAAGTGCAGTGACGGCTTTATCACTACCAATTGAAGCTAAGGCGTGTGAAAAATATATGCCGTCAATCGAACTAGATTCTTGAAGTTTTTGAAGGATGAGGCGAACTGATTTTTCGCTAGCAAGTTTTCCGAGTGCACTGGCAGCCTGTCTTACTACATTTAGAGAGGGATCTGATAATGCTGAGACTAAATCTTCTTCAGCTTCTAGACTGCCAATGTCGCCTAGTGCTTCTGCTGCTGACCATCTTGTTTCGGGAGATTCATGTCTAAGTGCCTTTCTTAAGGCTTGCATTGCTTCTTGTGATGGTATATTTGTTAGAGCTGCTATAGAAGCTATTCTAGTCGTTGGGTTTTTGTCGCTTATAGTTTCCGTTAGTACAGCGACTAAATCTTCTGAATTAATTTGCTCAAGAGCCCTGTTTAAGGTGTATTGTAAATCAAAATCATTGCTTCCCAAGTATGGCAGCAGATGAGGAATGGCAAAGTTAGATCGAGTGTATCCAAGTAATGCAACTTTGAGATTTTCGGAAGCTGGCGAAAACCTTGTGATTTCGTTAATTATTTTTCTCTGAGAGTTAGGCTGTAAGTTCCCTGCCAAATTGGCTCCCAATATCCAGTCCACATCATCTATAGCTAACTTCACTATCCGTAATGCTTGGTTATCTCCATTCACCAGGGCCAACATCATAGCGATCGCTTCTGTCCACTTCAAAAGGTTGAGGTAGTCTCGCTTGAATTGATCCTCATCCTGAAGTAATTCAGGTAATTTTATTAGCAGTGCTTCTGCTGCGTAATATTCCTGAAAAAGTTGGTGGTGAAACTCAATTTCTTTGGGGTCTGAGGCTGATTGCAGCAGATGATGCTCTAGCAAGTCTTCTAGCCATTCCTTAGCTCGTTGACCTGGGGCCTCTACTCGGCCAGTTAGATACGTTTCTAAAAGCCTCTCGGCGCGGTTGCGGTCTAGCGTCAGCCAAGGCTCGGTAGGTTTGGCTGGGTCACCCTGCAACATAGAAAAGGCCAGGTGTTGCAACAGCTCTGGCTTAAACCGTCGAAAGTCATCAGAGCCAGCAACCAAGCCCTTAAACTTGTCATATTTGCTGTCAAATAGACGAAACAACTCTCCTTTGCTTTGGGGTATTTGCTTGGTGGCGTGGTCAAAGACATCGCAGAGCATTTTCAGCAGCAGTGGGGTTTCGGCCACCTCTCGCAGGCGGTCCTTGAGCTGGCGCAGCAGGGTTTCGGCATGGTTGGGCAGATAGTTCTGCACAAACTCCCGCATTTGGGTTTCGCTCAGGGGCCGCATTTCTAGCCGCTTTTCGATGCCAAGGTCGCCGCCCGCCGCCAGATCGCGGGTGGTGAAAATCATCGGCGCGGTGGGGTTGTCTTCGCGAAACTCTTGCAGCTTGAGCCGCTGCTCATTGGAGGGAACTTCGTTAACGCCATCGAGCAGGAGTAGCAACAGATCGTTGAATAGCCATTCGTTGATCTGTTCTGATGTTACACGCACCTTAGCGCGGCGAAATTCGGTAATGATGAGATCGATGATGGGGCGATCGCCCTTGAGCTGCACATATACCGGAATAACCTCGGGCTGTTCCAGGGCGGCTTCTGCCGTCTCCAGCAGCAACCGCTTCAGCGTGGTCGATTTGCCTGAGCCAGGTCGCCCTGCCAGCAATAGATGCTGTCGCTTGTCGCCCAGGGCGTACTTTCGCAGCCCTTCTAGCACCGGGAAGCGCTCTACTTTTTGCTGCTGTGATTCATCCTCGCGGTTGCTGTCTGCCCTCCGTGATTTCTTCTCTACTGTTTCGGCTTCAAGCGGAATCAGCACCTCGGTTTCGGTATAGAGGACGCGCCCCTTTCGATAGCGATCGTCTTCGCAGACAGCTTTTAGGTATCTAGAGAAATCGAAGGCGGCAGGTAAAGTACCGTTTTGTAGCTTGTTAAAGCAACCCTGAACTTCCTCTAATCCTCGCCCGCTAGAGCTTTCGGCCCAATCAAGCAGCGCCTTTACCCGATTTATCTGAGGTGCTTCTGGGCCAGCAATGAGACCACCAGGTGGTTTGAGGGCAAACAGCAGCCGCTCAAAGTCTTGAGGCGGCAAATTACGCAGAGCATCGAATAGCTGAACGCGATCCATACCAGGGCGGGGTGAGGGAAAAAATCCTTATCGCTATGGTACTCGCAGAGAATTTAAGCCGTCAGGTCTAGCCGCGATCGCATGTCACCGAGCCGCAATACTATGTCATCGCCCTGCATTGGCATATCATCGCCCTGCATTGGCATATCACCGAGCTGCATTGGCATATCACCGAGCTGCATTGGCATATCATTGCCCTGCATTGGCATATCATCGGCCTGCGATCGCGATCACACCCTTCGCATTAACAATCGCACGCATGACAATCGCGAACGCCCCAACCATTACCGTCCCCCTTGCCCGGCCTATTAAAGGATGATTACAACCAGGAAGCATCTCCGGCGGCAGCCCCTAAGCTGGAGGTGATTTGTCCAGTGTTTGCCATGACTCAGCCCGTCGCCGACATTTCCACCGCCGTTGCCCTGCTGCAAACCTACGCCGCCGGGCGGCGCGACTTCGCCAACCTGGTGCTCTCTGCTGTAGACCTGGCCGGGGTAGACCTCAAGGGGGCCGACCTCAGCTACGCCGACCTCAGCGGCAGCGACCTCACCGGGGCCAACCTGCGCGGGGTAGACCTGAGCTACGCCAACCTATCCGAGGCCAACCTGTCTGGGGCCGACCTGCGCGGAGCGATGCTGATTGGCACCAATCTGCGCACAGCAACGCTTACCGGGGCTGTGCTGACCGCCGCCGACTACGATCCTCACGACACCCACTTTCCCGAAGGATTTGACCCGGTGGAGGCGGGGTTGAAAAGCGATCGCTAGTACCGCTACGCGGAGTTCAAAGGGCAAAGTTCAAACTGAAAAATCCTGAGGATGTTAGCGTTTCAATCTGCCTGAACAGTAGATTTATGTCTGCCCTGCCGTACTAGCGACATTCAATTACTACCTGCCCCTATCCAGCGACGATGGGGCTGAGCCGTAAAGGAGCGATCGCCCCGTACCCGTACCACCCCCTTCGGTTCACCCTACACCGCAGTACGGGAGGGAAGTTCGCCACCGCAGTAGGGTTCCTACGACTGGAGGAGAAAGCGACCCTGGCGCACTATAGAAACTGTACAGAGTGAAAGCGCAAATGCTTGACCTGACTCACTTCAACAGTTTGCAAAGGCAAGTACCAGGAGGATCAAAATCCATGATTATTCGTCGCTACCTAGACCCCATTACTGAAATCAACGCCATTCGTCGTCAAATCAACGATGTGTTTGGCGAACTGACCACTGAAGCCCTCACCAAGGCCGATTGGGCTCCAGCGGTGCGTCTCTTAGACCAGGGCAACGAGTTTGTGCTCACCACCCATCTGGCCGGGGTAAATGCCGCCGATCTCGATGTGCAGGTGAGTGCTGATGTGGTGTCGATCTCGGGCACCCGCAACCAGCCCGAAGCTCCCGCCGATGGCACCAAAGTGCTCTACGACGACACCCGCTACGGCAGCTTCCACCGCCTGGTGAACTTGCCCGATGCCGTGCAGAACGATCAGGTTGTGGCCAACTTTACCAACGGCGTGCTGACGCTGACCCTGCCCAAGGTGGTCGAGGCTCGCAACAAGGTGGTCAAAATCGACCTGGGCGGTGCAAACGCCCCCGCCATTGAAGCAGGCGACGCCTAAGCGTTGAGCAGAGGTGTTTCTGCGCTAGCGGTTGATTGAGAGTATGTCATGATGACGCGGGGAGGCATCGCCTCCCCTTTTTTTGTCGCTGCGTATAGCCGTAGTCATCGTGTTGAGGACGTTTACCCAGAACGATTCTGGGTCGTCATTCCCGCGCAGGCGGGAATCCACATTAGAGTAGCTGTTCTCGAATGGATTCCCGTGGCCACGGGAATGACAGGTCCGCCTGTCCTAACCTGAGTGGCTGTAGCTTTATCCTCAAACCAAAATCGCCAATAGTTCGACAAGCTCGCTACAAGTCCAAAATCCAAAATCTTTTAGGGCTGCGGTTTTTCCAGGTCGGCATCGCCTACGGTAAACGTCACCGACAGCGGACTGTCGACCCGTTGCGAAGCCTGGCGCAGCTCCAGCCCTACAACCATGCCGTCGTCGTCGTAGTCGAGAATCAGGTTGGGCGAAATGCGGGCGGTTTCGCCGACTTCGCGCTGGTTAAAAGCAATTTGCAGGATGTCGCGATCGGGGTCGTAGATAATCTGCATAGGACGAAGGCGAAGGGCGGCAGGGATGTTATGACAGGTTATAGAGTTGCCGCCATCATAAAGTGTTTCGGCTGCAATGGCTTATTTGGCTGGTTTACCCTTTCGCCACCGGCACGGCCCTGGGGCTGCGACTGCTAAACCGTCGCGGCCAGACCAGCACCCGCAGCAGCAGCCAGAGCGATCGCAGTTCGCCGGGGCTGTTCCAGCGCTTCCACTGGCCGGGACGGCAGAATAAGGTGGTCACCAGGGCGCGGTAGCTGTCCGGAGCGAGGGGGCCAAACTGTACCCGCAGGTGAGGAAACTCGTCTTTGTCGTTGTTTTTGTAATTGATGGCGGTAATGATGCCCTCCAGGGCGATCGCCTCTTCAGCAATTTCTAAATCGACCGCCATGCCCACGCTGAGGGGATGGGCGATCGAGGCCTGCTGGGTGAGCGATAGTTCTACCCCAACCTCTGATATGCCGGTGGTGATGCCCCACCAGGTTTTAGGTGTTGAGCCAGTGAGCGAGCTGGCATTTGAGCCCCAAACTGACTTTGGGGGGCGATGGCCCGGTTCGGATGGCAGAGTGCGAGGCGTCAGCCTGATCACCCGGCGCAGATCAAACCACACGTGGGTGTCGGGGCGGGGCACATCGAGCAAAATTAGCAGCGCCACGGCGATCATGGCCAGGTTGTAGGCGCTCCACACCCAGCCCAGGGCCAGACCTTTAGAGGTAATGCTGTAGGTTGCATCGCTGCCCCAGCCCGCCATCAGGCACAGGCCCAGGTTGCGCCACAGGCTGATGGCGGTCAGCCCAAATAGCAGCACCAGCGGCCAGCCCAGCTTCCAGTTGAACTGAAACCGCTGGCTTGAGGTGCCCTTGGGCGTTACCTTAAACCCCCGCGAGAAGGGGTTGACCATAGACTGCACCACGGTAGCCGCCAGCGGAAACACCAGCACCAGCGAGTAGATGTCTGACAGCAGGGCAGAGCGCGATCGCTCATTCAGCCAGGCAAACACCGTCAGCTGCACCAGGTAGTAGGGCACAAAATAGTAGAGCAGTTCGCGCGTTGTTGCCTGAATCGGTATGACGTTCAGAAACGAGTAGGCCAGCGGCATCAGCAAAAAGCCAATCCGAGGAATGCTGCTAAACCAGTGCAGCAACCCCTCCAGGTGGCCCAGCCGCTGCATGGGGGCGAGCCCAGGAATGGTCAGCGGGTTGGAGTCGATAAAAAAGGCTTGCAGGGTGCCCCTAGCCCAGCGCAGCCGCTGGGCAGCGTGGGAGGCAATATCTTCGGCGGCGAGGCCAGCGCTGAGCTTTTCGTCGAGGTAGATCACGTCGTTGCCCTGGGCGGCCAGGCGCACCGAGGTAAAGTAGTCTTCGCTCAGCGACTCGGTGACAAATCCGCCGCTAGCCTCTAAGGCGCTGCGCCGCACCACAAAGGAGGTGCCCGAGCAAACTACGCTGCCCACCCCGTCGCGCATGGGCTGAATCTGGCGGTAAAACACTTCTTCCTCAGGCGTTAGCACTCCTTCCAGGCCTAGGTTGCGGGCGATCGGGTCGGCGTTATAGAAGCTCTGGGGGGTCTGCACCAGACCCACCTTAGCCTGCTGAAAAAAGCCCACCGTGCGGCACAAAAAGTTGCGGGTAGGCACAAAGTCGGCGTCGAAGGAGGCGATCAGCTCGCCCTGGGTCTGCTCGATGCCGTGGTTGAGGTTGCCCGCTTTGGCGTGGTGGTTGCTGGGGCGGGTGATGTAGCGACAGCCCAGTTCGCTAGCCAGGGCTTTGATTTCAGGACGGCGGGTGTCGTCGAGCAGGTAGATGGTCTTGCGCGGGTAGGTCATGGCCTGACAGCCAATGATGGTGCGGCGCAAAATAAAGGCCGGTTCGTCGTAGGTGGGAATAAACACATCGACCCAGGGCTGGTAGCCGCCGCTGATCACGTCCTGCTCGAACTGGTCGGCCTGGGGCCTGCGATCGCGCACCCGCAGCAGCAGCAGCAGCTGAATAATGCTGGTGGTAAGGCCAAATAGCTCCATCCCCAGCAGCCCCAGACTGAGGGTGCCCTCCAGGGGCGAGGCCAGATTGAGCGTCGACAGGCAACGCCACACCAGGTAGCGGGTGACCAGGGTGAGCAAAATGCCAATTACAATGCACCGCGACCAGGGTCGGGGTCGGGGCGAAACGCGGGTAACGGCGTAGGCCAACAGCAGCAGGACCACGGTGGGGGCGACCAGGTACTGGGCCGTCACCATAGGAACCTCTAGCCACATAGGGGGCTGGCCCTGCAACACCTGAAGCTGAGCAAAAATTTTGGTAATTCGAGCTTCGCCAGCAAACCAAGCTAGAACGATCGCCGCCGATAGCCCGACAGTGGCCGCCATAATCAACGTTGCCCAGCGGACGGAAGGGCGTGCTTTAGCCTGATCGGTCGGCCTAGAAACAGACTTAGATAAAAACGCCATCGTGCTGCTAAACGGTAGAGAGCAAGAAAATCGAGCCTGGGCATCTCCTGGCAATGTTGCCGGGTGTACCCATAGAGATTTTGACGAATGACTCTGAGAGCTACCTGAGCGACCCCAGCCCGAGCGACCCCCAGTATGGAGGACTCCGGTAGGTTTAAAGGGTACTGAGGGTTACTTCACCCAGTCCCGTTTCATTGTCCACCTAATTCTCTACGCACCAGCTCCGGTTCTAGATGGCTCTAGAGGGCGATCGCGCCCTTACCATCAACTGCGCTGGGCCGGAGCCAGGGCCTGACGCAGCATTTCGTGGCCAAAGCCGTAACCACCCCCCACGCGCCGCAGCAGCCCCGCCACCGCCATGGCATCGAGCCAGGGGCGAGCGGCTAAAGGCAGGCCCTGACGACCACTCAGCAACAGCCGCACCAGGCCGTGCTGCAGCCCAAACGACAGCCAGAGTACTGCGCAGACCACCCCCGCCCCGATCAGTCGAGCCGAACTGAGGGGCAGTAGCGCCAGGGGCGACTGGCCGCCCACCACCGCTGGTAGCACCAGCATGAGCGCCAGCAGCACGCCCAGCTCAGCCACTAAAATCACCGTGTTGCGCAGGGCCAAACTCACGTCCTGATTAGGGGTTTGGCGGCTCTGCATGGCTCCGGTTTGACCGCCGCGCAGCAGCCCGATCAGCCCCAGGCTCCAGCCAATGGTTGCGCCTACTGCCCCGGCCCAGCCAAACCCAGGCCCGCCCAGGCCAAAGGGGGTCAGCAGCAGCGCCCCGGCGGTACCCAGCCCCAGCCCCAGCAGCAGTCCCAGCAGGCCACAGGTCAGAACCAGAGGTGTCAGGCCGCCCAGGGGAGCGATCGCCAGCCCCAGACGAAAATAGACAAAACTTTCCAGGTCAATCTGAGACAGCATCAGCCCCACGGCCAGCCCCAGCAGCAGGTTGCCGCCCACCAGCCCCATCACCAGAGCGATCGCTAACCCTACCAGCAGCCGGTACAACAGCTGGCGAGGTTCGGGTAGCCAGGTGCGCTGCAGGTCATCGAGGTAGAACAGGCGCGATCGCGACTCAAACCGCTGGGCCAGCCAGCTCAGGGTGGCCCGGTGCTGGGCCGAGCTGCCCTTGGCCTGAGCCAGGTGGTCTTCCAGGTAGCGCTGCACTAGGTCGGCGCGATCGCGAATGGGCGGGTCCGCCGGATTTTCTATCGTGACTAGCATGGTCAGGTGCAGGGGCAGCCGCGCCAGCTGCTGCAGCACCTTGCTGCCCTTGATCACGGGCCACAGGTTAGGGCAGTTTTGCGCCATCACGTAGTCTTTTACCTGCTGCGCCGCCAGCGGAATGATGTGGATGCCGCCGTTGAACTGATCAAAGGTTAGCCCCAGCGACTCCATCACCTGGCGGCGGCAGCAGAGCAGCGCGGTCTGGCTGGGATTGGTGCGCAGTAGAGCCTCCAGAGCGGCGGCGAACTTGCGCTGCTGGGGGGCAGGCAGGTGGTCAAACCCATCGACCAGTAGGGTGAGCTGGGCCTGGTCGACCCAGCTGGCGGCAGTGGTTTTGGCCACGCGGTAGTCGCGCCACAGGGCCGCGATGAGCCATTCGCGCATGGTTTCCCCGGCCCAGGCCGACACATCGACGAGCACCGGCACCGGTCCGCCGCGCTTGAGCAGCAGCTCGCCCACCGCCAGCAGGGTATGGGTTTTGCCCACCCCCGCTTCGCCGACAATCAGCAGGCGGCCGTCGATGCCGTCGCGCTGGTACAGATCTGCGATCGCCCCCACCGAGGTCAGCACCTGGTTTTCTTGACGGCCAAATTGTAGCCCCCAGACCCGATAGTTCATCGGAATCTCGCGGCGCGAGGCGACCAGCGGCCACCCCCGGCGATGGGCCGCCAGCTGCTGCCCTACCGCCGCCGCCAATACCCGCAGGTCGGCCGCCACTGGGGTTTGGCCAGGAATCAGCGATCGCAGGGTACTGGTAACCATAGCAACACCCTTACAGGGGCCTAGTAACGGGGCACCGATCGATCGACCGTCAGGGCATAGGCATCAATGCCGCCGGTCACATTCTTGAGCTGGGTAAAGCCCTGCTGAGCCAGCCAGCCGCACATCTGGGCCGATCGCACGCCGTGGTGGCAGAGCACAATCGTTTCGCGATCGGCCTCAAAGCGGCTGTGAATTGTCGTTGACCAGTCGGCAAACTCGCTCAAAGGCAAATTGACGAACCCCGGCAGGCTGGCGGTCTCGACCTCCTCCGGTTCGCGCACGTCGATTAGCTGCGCATTTCCATCAGCCTCAGCTAGTCTCTGGGCCAGAGCCTCAGCGCTGAAGGATTCATAGGGGGCGGTATTGGAGGCAAAGGTCATAGGTCAATTTTAGGGGCAGATGGGGGTAGGCAATCCCTCAACCTATCCAGGGATGTCTAAACTTACGCAACCATAACCCATCGACCCGGAAAGGTGTTGTACCCTGGGCAAGACCTGAGCCGCTACCGACCCCTATTTCTAGGAGGCACCCGTTGAAAACCATTGGCCTGATAGGCGGTATGAGCTGGGAATCGTCGCTTGAGTACTACCGCATTCTCAACCAAACTACTCGAGCTAAGCTGGGGGGGCTGCACTCCGCCAAAATAGTCCTGTTCTCCGTTGATTTTGCTGACCTGGCGGCCATGCAGCATGAGGGCCACTGGGACGGTATTTCAGCAATTCTGGTCGAAGCAGCCCAGCAGCTGCAAATGGCTGGAGCCAGTATGGTGCTGCTGTGTGCCAACACCATGCACCTGTTGTCCGACGACATTGAGGCCTGCATTTCTGTTCCCCTGGTGCACATTGCCGACGTTACCGCTGCGGTCATCAAAGCCCAGGGGCTAGGGCGAGTCGGGCTGCTGGGCACCAAGTTCACTATGGAGCAAGACTTCTACCGCCAGCGTTTGATCGATCGCCACGGTTTGGAGGTGTTGATCCCTAACGAATCCAGTCGGACGGCGGTGCACCAAATCATCTACGACGAGCTGTGTCAGGGCCAGTTTAAGCCCGACTCTCGCCGGGCGGTGCTGGCGATCTGCCAGGAACTCGCTGCTGCCGGAGCCGAGGGGGTAATCCTGGGCTGCACCGAGCTAGAGCTGCTGGTCAAGGATGCCGCCGCTGCGGTGCCCCTGTTTCCCACCACCCGTATTCACGCCGAGACCGCCGTTGCCCTTGCATTGGATCTATAAGGCCAGCGAGAGCACATGGGAGCGAAGATCTAGAAACCAGGTTTCTGGACCTTTGGCAATATCCTTTGGCAACGCAAAGCAGAAACCCGGTTTCTGGCAGCGGCGAAACTTTTGGTACAGAGATGGTCAAAGTATCATGGGAGCAGTCTACCTGTGAGTGCAATGGCCCAAGCAACAGACGACAGCAACGACTCGCAACAGGTAATCGCCGAGATTCGGGAACTAAAGCAGGAAGTCGAGCGGTTTAACCAGAAGTTTGACAATTACCAAAAAGCAACTCAATGGGTGGTGCAGCTTGCCTTTAGCTTGATTGCTGCGGCAACGGTGACGGTGATCGTCTCGACAGTGTTGGGCAGGTAGCCATAGGGGTTAGAAACCGGGTCTCTGGAGGTGTGCCGATGCCCCTTAGCAATGCAAGAAAGAAACCCGGTTTCTGGCGGCGACAAACGTTTTGATGGATGAGTTTGGTGCGTTGGCTGGGCGAAGAAGAGTGCAGATTAGCGCAGGACATTGGCCAGCCGAACGCACCCTGGCCGTTAACGCTATTGTGATGGGAGTTTCGTGGCGAATGCCAACCCTTTGACCTCTCCCATGACGGTGATTGCTCCCCCTAAGCGGCTGTCTCTGAAAGCGTTACCCCCCAAGCGGCTGGTGGCCCTGGCCGTGCCGCTGACTCTGGCGACCGTAGTCGGGCTGCTGCTGTGGCACGAGGGCCGGGGTGCCGATGGCACCACCCCCTGGGAGGTGCTCGAAAACATCGTCATCACCCTGATGGGGGAGTACCCCGACAAGCCCAAAAGTCCCGTCGGGCGAGTGCTACAACTGCTGCTGCTGATCTCGGGCACGTTTATCTTTGGGGCGATCAGCGGCAAGATTTCTTCTATTTTTGTTACCCGTGCGCTGCGATCGGAGACTGCCTTGAGCGTATTTAAAGACCACATCATTATCTGCAACTGGAATGACAAGGCCGCGAACATTGTCGCCCAGCTGCTGGAAGGTAGCAAAGACTACCCCATCGATATTGTCGTAGTGGCGGCCTCAGCACTCATAGACGGGCGCATTCCGGCTTTTTTAATCGCCCGTAGTGGGTTTAGCGATCGCGTGCACATTGTGCAAGACGACCCCACCCACCACGCCACCCTGGAGCGGCTCTGTGCTCCCCAGGCCAAAGCGGTCATTTTGCTGGCCGATGAAGACACAGAAGCCCCCGATGAAAAAAACGCCTTGATAGCGCTCGCCATCAAACACCTGGAACATAGCCCTGGTGAGCAAAAAGATATCCACGTGATTGCCGAACTGGTGAACTTTAATCGTCGTCGCCACCTGCAAGAGGCAGGGGTAGACGAGGTGGTCTCGGCTCGCGACTACAGCGCTGGCATCATGGCCCAGAGCGCCATGTTCAAAAATATGTCGGTGGTCTATCAGCAGCTGCTCACCTACTCCGACGACTCCAACGAGTTTTACTTCATTGAGCCGGCCCGCTACCCCAGTGAGCTGGAGGGCAAAACCTTTGCCGAGCTGAGTCACTGGATTCGTATCTACAGCGTCACCCACCAAGCCGACAACCCAATGCTGCTGATCGGGGTGCGGCGGGGCAGCGGCGAGATTTTGCTCAACCCCAAGCCTCAGTCTTTTGAGCGCCTGGCGGCTGACGATGCCCTAGTGGTGATGGCGTTTAGAAAGGTCGATCGCATTGATTGACCGAATGGGTGGAGCGGCATTGAAAATTCTTTAGCAGCGGCAGTTGAGCGAGGCTAAGGATCCCGTTGTCAAACCATTTATGAGTCTAAACGCCTATTCATATTACGATCCGTTAAGGTTTGTAGGGGGTGGCGATGAGAGCTGAAATCTCTCGCTATAAACTGGGCAAAGATTAGGAAACCCTTACTGTATAGACCATTTTGACCTACCTTTGAGGGCCATCCTTAAAGCTGTCAAACCCAGTCGTGACCCACATTGGAGTTTTTATTCAATGTCCCATTCTGTCAAAATCTACGATACCTGCATTGGCTGCACCCAGTGCGTGCGCGCCTGCCCCACCGACGTACTCGAAATGGTGCCCTGGGATGGCTGTAAAGCCGGGCAAATTGCCTCTTCCCCCCGTACCGAAGATTGCGTTGGCTGCAAGCGCTGCGAAACCGCCTGCCCCACCGACTTTTTGAGCATTCGGGTCTACCTGGGTGCCGAAACCACTCGCAGCATGGGTCTGGCCTACTAGGGCAAGCTCGTCTGCATAGCCATAGTTATCGTCATCAAGCTCAAACCCCTGGGACTAACTCCCCCAGGGGTTTTTTGTGGATGTATTGTTTGTTGATTGTGAAGTCTTAGCCAGGGCGATCGCCGCTGTACCCCATGTCCAGTTCTTCCCCCAATGCCGATTTTCTAGATCAGTGGCGATTTGCCCTGGCCCCTTACAACTTGGGGTATAAGGTCAAGCTAGTGTCGCAGCTGATGTACCGCGACTTCTTAGAGCGGCTAGAACCCTACGGGCTCACCCCATTTCACTATCTGGTACTGTGCTGCCTTTGGGAAGAAGACGGGCTGTCTACCTCAGGCATTGCCGAGAAGCTCAAGCAACTGGGGGCAACGCTTACCGGAGTGGTCGATCGCATGGAGCATCGCAATTTAGTCTACCGGGAGCGGGATCCAGGCGATCGCCGAGTCATTCGCGTTTGGCTGACCGATGAGGGAAGGAAACTGATGCACATCCTACCCGCTGTCGGCGCAGAAACAATTCACAACGCCACTGCTGGACTTTCGTCGGCAGAGCAAACCGCTATTTCACAGCTCTTAGATCGAGTCATCGATAACCTGACCTAGTGCCGTTCACCTGCTGCTTGACCGTTTGCAAATTACTTAATACATTGACTATTAATACTTTAAGTAATCTGCGGCTGATGCTTTGTGGGCATCAGCACCCGTTTTGCCGCTCATTTCAGCTTTTAGGAGAGAATTTCATGGCTAGGTTCAGTCTCAGGCAGAAAAATTGGCTGCTCTCAGCCCATATTGGGTTCGCTGCCCTTTGGACTGGGGCAGTATTGAGTATGTTTTTGCTGTCGTTGCAGAACGTGACGCCCAACAGCGGAGATGTCCTCTATGCACTTAACTCGGCCATCAATGTGCTAGACGACTACATTGTGATTCCAGCGGCGATTGGCTCGGTGCTCACCGCCACCGGGCTGTGCTGGGGGACAAACTACGGTTTCACTAAGTTTTACTGGGTGATCGCAAAGTGGGTTCTGACCACGGGTCTGGTGATCTTTGGCACCTTTTGGCTGTTCCCATGGGGCAACAGTGCTGAGCAGCTCTCAGCACTGACCGGACTGCAGGCGCTAGATAGCCCCGCCTATGCCTTTAAGGCCAGGGGGGTGTTGGTGGGCACGCTGATTCAAGCCCTGTGTCTTGGCGTCATTATCGGCATCTCGGTGCTAAAGCCCTGGGGGCGGCGACCCATCACTCAGCCAACTCAGGATTAAATCCTTCGGTACTGCTCTGGCGGTGGTAATGGAGCGCATGTGCAGGAATCTCTAAATCAGGCGAGCACTTGGGGTCAGTGACCGGGGCGGCGGCGCTCAGCGTCAGGGGAATTTCTCCAGCCCAGACGGGCAGGGCGTAGTCCTCTGCCGCATCGACGGGTGGTCCGGTGCGTACCTTGGCAGAGGCCTCGGCGATCGGCAGGGCCAGCACCAGGGTACCGGCTAGCTCCTGGCGGTTGGGAGGGCGCACGTCATCCCAGCGATCGCGTACCACGTGGTCGGTAAAGGCTTTGAGCGCCGTCATTTTTTCATCGGCGGCGTCAACGCGGGTGGCGGTGCCAAACAGCACCACCGAACGGTAGTTCATCGAATGGTGAAAGGCCGATCGCGCCAGCACCAGCCCGTCTAGCAGGGTAACGGTGAGGCAGACCGCAACGCCCTGCTCCAGCGACTTCAGCATCCGGCTAGCGGGGGAACCGTGAATGTAAACCTGGTCATCCAGACGACCATAGGCGGTGGGAATTACGAAAGGTTGGCCCTCAGCCACAAAGCCCAGGTGACAGACCAGCCCCTCGTCGAGAATGTCGTAAACCTGCTGGCGATCGTAGCTGCCCCGCTGGGGGACGCGCTTGACCTGGGTG
>PYER01000217.1 GCA_003017855.1 filamentous cyanobacterium CCT1 | reverse complement strand
CCGCCGTGGGCACCGGCATTCATCACCACCGCACCCCCTACGGTGCCGGGAATGCCCACCGCCCACTCCAGACCGCGACAGCCGCGCTTGGCCGCTTTCCAGGCTAGCGTCGGCAGCGGCTCGCCAGCGGCGACGGTAACCCGACCGGCGTTGTCAAACTGGGTGCTGCGCCAGCGGCGGGTGCAGAGCACCAGGCCCGCAATGCCGCGATCGCTAATCAGCAAATTCGACCCAGCCCCCAGCGG
Organism: filamentous cyanobacterium CCT1; assembly: GCA_003017855.1. Classification (GTDB taxonomy): domain Bacteria; phylum Cyanobacteriota; class Cyanobacteriia; order Phormidesmidales; family Phormidesmidaceae; genus Nodosilinea. The sequence goes on along the minus strand of PYER01000217.1, from coordinate 11,110 downwards.
GGTAATGGGAATGGCGGCGGCGATCGCCCAGTCCAATACCTGCTGGAACTCACCCCACTGGCGCGGCATTGCCAGCCACTCCGCCGGTCCTCCCACCCGAAAGGTGGTCAGCGGCTGTAGCGACACCTGTGGTTTCAGACAGGCCAGGTTTGGTGCAACCCCGAGGGTTTGGTTCATGTCCCCAGTGCTCAACGGTCGTTCCCCATGCTAGCCAAATGTGTGGGGCCAAATTGTGTAGGAACCGTCGCTGCTCAACAGGCCTCCTGGAGCGACGGCACCTCTGCCTCAGCATAGTAGGCCATCACCTGAGGAATGATCTGATTGAGGTTACCGGCCCCCATAAACAGCACCAGGTCGCCGGGCCGCAAGCTGTGGGCCAGGGCCGCCTGAATGTCATCCAGGGTGTGGCCGTAAAGCACGCGAGGATGGGCGTGGGCCACGGCATCGGCCAGCTGACGCCCCGAAACCCCAAAGGTATTGCTCTCGCCCGCGCTGTAGATGTCGGCCATAATCACCTGGTCGGCGTCGCTAAAGGCATCGGTAAAGTCGTTGAGCAGTGCCGCCGTGCGGCTAAAGCGATGGGGCTGAAACACCGCTACCACACGGCGACCCTCATGGCTGTGGCGGCTATCCAGCGTCGCGGGCAGCGTTTGATCGGCTTTGATGCGAGCCGCCGCCAGCGTCGCCCGAATCTCGCTGGGGTGGTGGGCGTAGTCGTCAAAAAACTGAATGCCGTTATAGCTGCCCCGGTGCTCAAAGCGGCGGCGAGCCCCACAAAAATTCTCTAAGCTGTCGGCGATATCGCCAAAGGCAATACCCAAATGCCGCCCCACCGCCACCGCAGCCAGCGCGTTACTGAGGTTGTGGCAGCCCAGCACTCTCAGGTGCAGCAGGCCCAGGGGCTGCCCCTCTTCCCACACCAGGGCGGAGGTGCCATCGGCCCCAAACTGGATGTCGGTGACGTAGTAGGTGGCGCCAGTGGCAGGGTCGAGGCTGTAGGTAACGTCTGGATTAAGGCTAGTACGCACTACCTTACAGTCGGCGCTGGCGACCAGCAGCCCGCACTGGCGCTGGAAGGTTTGGAAGGTGGTAACGACCTGCTCTAGATCGTTGTAGTGATCGGTGTGGTCAAGCTCAATATTGGTGACAACGCCGATGCTGGCCGACAGCTTGGCCAGGGTGCCGTCCGATTCGTCGGCCTCGGCCACCAGGTAAGGCCCCTGCCCCAGACGAGCATTGCCGCCCCAGCTTGACACTTCACCACCAACCACAATGGTGGGGTCGAGATTGGCGTTGAGCAGCAGGTGGCCAATCATGCTGCTGGTGGTGGTTTTACCGTGGGTACCGGCCACTGCAATACTGCTATATTCTTGGATTAACGCCGCCAGCAAATCGGAGCGGTGCAGAATCGGACAGCCCAGCTTCACAGCCGCCTGATATTCGGGGTTACGGACGTCGATAGCAGTGGAACAAACCACTTGAGGGGTTGCGTCTGAGACCAGGACGGCAGGCTTGGGCTCTACTGCGAGGCCAGACCCGGTGCTGGCCCACTCGGTGGCAGTCGCTAGCGTCGACCGCTCGGAGTTGAGAAAGTAGCTCAGGTTGGCGGCCTCTTGCTGCCAAAAAATGTGGGCTCCGGCTTCCTGCAGGCGACGGGTAATGTGGCTAAGGCGCAGGTCAGACCCCGATACCGGCAGGTTGCGCTTGGTCAGGATGTAGGCCAGTGCCGACATGCCAATGCCCCCTATCCCAATGAAATGAAAGGGCCTACCGGTAAAATCTACAGAAATCGGCATCGTTACACTCCTTAGAACACCACACCACACCAAGTGTCAGGCGTAATCATAGCAAGAATTGCCGAATTGGCCTAAACATCGGCATTAGCCTGCCCAGATTGCCGCAGCCCGTTCTGCAACCGCCCTAGCGGGGCGCAAAGATCATGCGATCGCCCCTGGCGGTAATGCCCCAGCGCTTGTTAGCCCTAGGGTCTACCTATTGCTAGGCTGGGCTTTTATCTATACAGTGCACGACCGCCGACACTTAAAAATCTATATATATAGAGACTGTAAGCACTGCATATCAATTTTCTATGCGATCTAAATAAACAGAGTAGAAATGCTTATGCCACTTTCCGGGCGTGATCCCCGAGAACCGCTGCCGATGGGCCTAAGCAGCAGCTCATAGATTTTGCAGGGTTGTTTTGGGTAGCAAATAGATTCAGTTCAATGGCTAGCCCCTATAAAGTGGTTCATGCTTTGCGATATTATGGTGTCGTCTAAGAATAGATACCTAGTCGACTACAACAGAGGGTTAAACGCAGTGGTTAGAGTAGCAATTAATGGTTTTGGCCGCATTGGTCGTAATTTTCTGCGCTGCTGGTTGACGCGCGAAAACAGCCAGCTTGAGGTGGTGGCTATCAATGACACGTCTGATCCCAAGACTAACTCCCACCTGCTGAAATACGACTCTATGCTGGGTCGCCTCGACGCTGATATCAGCGCTGGAGAAGACACCCTGATCGTTAACGGTAAGACGATTAAGTGCTACTCCGATCGCAACCCCAACAACCTGCCCTGGGCCGCCTGGGACATCGATCTTGTGATTGAGTCGACTGGGGTATTTGTGAGCGAAGAGGGTGCCTCTCGCCATATCGAAGCCGGCGCCAAGAAGGTGCTGATCACGGCACCTGGTAAGGGCGGCAACATTGGCACCTACGTGATGGGTGTCAACCACGAAGACTACAGCCACGAGAAGCACAACGTGGTAAGCAACGCCAGCTGCACCACCAACTGTCTGGCTCCGGTCGTCAAGGTGCTCAACGACAACTTTGGCATTGTCAAAGGCACCATGACCACCACCCACAGCTACACCGGCGACCAGCGTCTGCTCGATGCCAGCCACCGCGACCTGCGCCGGGCTCGGGCGGCGGCGCTCAACATTGTGCCCACCACCACCGGGGCCGCCAAGGCGGTTGCGCTGGTCATTCCTGAGATGGCGGGCAAGCTGAACGGGATCGCGCTGCGGGTGCCCACCCCCAACGTGTCGGTGGTTGACCTAGTGGTTCAGGTCGAAAAGCCCGCGATCGCCGACCAGGTCAATCAGGTACTCAAGTCTGCCGCCGAGGGCTCGATGAAGGGCATTCTGGCCTACAGCGACCTGCCTCTGGTGTCGATCGACTACCGCAAGACCGATGAGTCTTCCATTGTTGACTCCAGCCTGACCATGGTGATGGGCGGCGACATGGTGAAAGTAGTGGCCTGGTACGACAATGAGTGGGGCTACAGCCAGCGCGTAGTTGACCTGGCTGAGCTGGTGGCCTCCAAGTGGCAGTAGATAACAGAAGCAGCAACGGGGCTAACCCGCGCTTGCTCCGTTAAGTCATATCCTCAAAGACATCCATTGGTAAGCGGGGGACGCGGCTGCGTCCCCCTTTTTGTGCCGTCAACCGTTCACTGCGCTTTTTCGCTACATGGAAGGTAGCTCTGGCCGCAAAACCGCTACCCGCGCTTCGCTCAGCGCTACGTAGCTGCGCTTGAGGTCGTCGATGAGGTTGGCCGCGCCTTTGGTATCGCCCAGGGCGCAGGCGATCGACAGGTGATGCTGGAGATGCACGATCGCTCGGTTGTGGTCGCCCATGGCGATGCTGGCCAGGGTGAGCTGGGTGAGCACGCGGCGGGTGGTGCGGTTGTCCACTGCGCCTTCTCCGTTTTCATGCAGCGTCAGAAACTGCTCGTAGCAGTCGATCGCCTGGGCAAACTCGCGCAGGGTGAGGTAAGTATTGCCCAGGTTTTGTAGAATTTGCAGCTTGGTAGCGCGGTCGCCCAGGCTGGTGGCCATCATCAGGCTAGCTTCATAGAGGGTGGCGGCCTGGCGGGTGAGTCCCTTGGCGCGGTAAACCATGGCCAGGTTGTTGAGCGATCGCATTTCGCCGGGACGATCGCCAATTTTTTTGGCGATGGTTAGGCTTTGGCCCATGTATTCCAGCGCCCGCTGCAGGTTGCCCAGGTGGCGATAGCTGTTGCCCAGGTGGCCCAGGGTCTGCTGCATCAGGGCATCATCGCCCAGCTCGCGGGCCACGCGCAGGCACTGCCGGCCGTAGTCGGCGGCCCACAGGTAGTCGGCCACCCGGTAGTAGAGGTGGGCCAGGGTGAGCAGCACCTTGGCCTGACGCGCTTTGTCGTCCAGGTTGCGGTAGCTCTGCAGCGCCTGCTGCAGGAGGGCCAGGGCCGGGGTGTACTGCCCCTTGCGCAGGTGGGCTAGCCCCTGCTTGAGCCACTGGGATGCCTCTGCGGCCTGGCACTGTTGATAACCCTGGGCAATGCGCTCGGCCTGAGCCAATAGAGACGGGTCGCGAGGAATCCGTACGGTGGCCTCGTCGGCAAGAATATAGGTGGGGCGCATGGGAGGAATGGGGGAAGTCATAGGCCGAATCCGCAGGATTACTACGGGTGCATCTAAAGGGTTGTCATCACAGGCAGGTCGCTAGGTAGATCGCGTTGTCTTAATCGTAGGTTTATGCTCTTCAGGTCAACACCGTGCTTTTACGAAATATTGTCAAGCTAAGACGGTACCTCCTGCGCAAATCAACTGATATTCTCTCGATTTATGTGAGCAAAGATGTCGCTATTGAGGGTTCTAGGTGAGTTTGAGGTGGTTTAGGCTCCAATCTTTGTAAAGCCGGTTGGCTTGCCTCGTAGTTTCACCGATCGCAGGCTCGGCCTAACCAGATCTCTGCCCCAGTTTCGGGTCCGGTCTACTGATGACACTGGCACTGATTACACTGGAGAAGCTGCATCGTTTTAGCGCTTACCCTTGGCCCCCCTCCCCCTTGACGACGAAATTCTGCTGTTTGAGCCTGCCGTCTCCAGCGACGATGCGCTGGCGGTGGTGTTCGCCTTCCCCAACGAATACACCGTGGGCATCACCAGCCTGGGCTATCAGGTGGTGTGGGCGACTCTGGCCCGCCGGGCCGACATTAGCGTCAGCCGCCTGTTTACCGATGGTCATGAGCCGCTGCCCCCGACGATTGACGTGCTGGGCTTTTCTCTGTCTTGGGAGCTAGACTACGCCAACCTGCTCACCCAGCTGGAAAACCTCGATATTCCGCTTTTTGCCCGCGATCGCACCGCCGATCATCCCCTCGTGTTTGGCGGCGGCCCGGTGCTGACCGCCAACCCCGAGCCCTTCGCCGACTTTTTCGACGTCATTTTGTTGGGAGATGGCGAAACCCTGCTCGACGATTTTTTTGACGCGCTGATCGAGCTAAAATCCGCGAGCCGTATAGAAACCCTGCGCCGTCTGGCGACGGTGCCCGGAGTGTATGTCCCGTCGTTGTACAGCGTTACCTATGCGGGAGCGACCGGGGGCATACAGGCGATCGCCCCGGTAGATGCCGACATTCCCACCACCGTACAAAAGCAGACCTATCGCGGCAACGTGCTCTCGGCCTCCACCGTCGTCACCCCCCGCGCCGCCTGGGAAAACATCTTCATGGTGGAAGTGGTGCGCAGCTGCCCTGAGATGTGCCGCTTTTGTCTGGCCAGCTACCTGACCCTGCCCTTTCGCCCCGCCAGTCTAGAAGCATCTCTCATGCCCGCTATTGAACGGGGGCTGGCTGTAACCAGCCGACTGGGATTACTGGGGGCTTCCGTGACCCAGCACCCCGAATTTGATACGCTGCTTGACTATTTAAACCAGCCCCAGTTTGACGACGTGCGCATCAGTCTTTCCTCGGTGCGAACCAACACTGTGACCCCGAAGCTAGCCGAAACCCTTACCCGCCACGACAGCCGCTCGATTACGATCGCGATCGAGAGCGGCTCGGAGCGGGTGCGCCAAATTGTCAACAAAAAGCTTGAAACCGACGACATTGAGCGCGCCGCCGTCAATGCTAAAGCTGGCGGCCTCAGCGCCATGAAGCTCTACGGTATGGCGGGGGTGCCGGGCGAAACCATGGCCGACCTGGAGCAAACCGTAGCCCTGATGCTGCGGCTCAAAAAGGCCGCTCCGGGGCTGCGCCTCACCTTCGGGTGCAGCACCTTTGTGCCCAAGGCCCATACCCCCTTCCAGTGGTATGGCGTCAACAAAGAGGCCGAAAAGCGGCTCAAGTACCTGCAAAAGCACCTGCGCTCTAAGGGCATTGACTTTCGGCCCGAGAGCTACAACTGGTCGGTAATTCAGGCACTGATCTCGCGGGGCGATCGCCGCTTGGCCCCCGTGCTCGAACGGGTGCGCCACTACGGCGATAGCCTGGGCAGCTACCGCCGCGCCTTCAAAGACTTTCAGGGCCAGATTCCGCCGTTGGACTACTACGTCCACGCCGACTGGGATTTGGATCAGCCGCTGCCGTGGGATCACCTGCTGGGGCCGCTGCCCAAGGCTACCCTGCAAAAGCACTTTGACTCGGCAGGGGTAGAAGCGGTGGCGGTGTGAGCACAGAGCCGCTTAGGGAATCAACCGCCCCGATTCTGAGTCAAGGCTAGGTGCTGATGGCCTCACCCAGGGTTTGCTCGTATTCTTCCAGGGCTGCCAGCACAGCGTCTAGCTCTCGACGCTGGGGGTCGCTGGGGTCGAGTTGGTATCGGAGCTGGGCTTTTCGATAGCGTACTTCCTGTCGATCGCGTCGAGCTTCCTGTCGATCTCTGCGAGCCTCGCGTTCTCGTGCTTCAGTCTCGCGGTCTCCTTCTCGATTTCGACGGTTCCACTCAACGCCGAAATTAACCAGTGCAGCCAGGAGGGCTGCCACAGTGAGTCGGTTGCTCCAGAGCTGGGGCTGGGCGACGACACTGAGGAATCGGAAGTCTTTTTGGTCATAAAACCGCAGGAAGGCAACGGCAATTGCTAGCACTGTAACCAGACTGCCGGGCAGCAGGCCCAGAAAATTGATCCACACCTGACGACGGAGCAACTTCATTTTACGCCATCTCACCTTGGCCCTGGGGCGGCCAGCGCCAGTCTTGTTCAGGATTCCCCAGCCAAGGGCTGATGGCGCACAGATGTTTAAGCAGTCATAGTAGACCCCACAGGGCAAACCACCGTTTGCCCCTACCCATCCATCCATCTACCCATCCACCCATCTACCGGCACCCCAGACTGTCTCTGGTCGCGACCCCGGTTACCTCATTCACACCGTCGGCGTACTTGCACATCTGGGCAACTTGGAAGCGATCGATGATCGCCCCCGAAAAGTCGGCCCCGGCGATATTGGCGTCGCCAAAGCTGCTGCTGGTGAGCAGGGCGTCGGTGAAGATGGCGTTCGACAGGTCAGCGCCGTCGAAAATGACGCGATCGGCAAAGGTCTCCGACAGGTCTGCAAAGGATAGATTGGCCCGCAAAAATGAGGCTTTGGTCAAAATAGTTTTGCTCAGGTTGGCTTTTCTAAAGTTGGCCTCTCGCATTTCTGCGGCGGCAAACGATGTGCCCGAGAGCTGCTTGCCCGAAAAGTCGCGGAAGCTGAGGTCGGTGAGGGTGTAGTCAACCGTGTTGTCCTGGGCGTAGGCGGCGGGGGCAATGCCGCACCAGCCAGCGATCGCGATGATCAGAGTGCAGACGACAGCAAAAGCCTGGGAAAGGGGGAAGGACATAGCCAAGACAACCTGGGGGCAAGGGACACTGGAGCGCACCACCTGACGCCTGACTCAAAGTCCGGGCAGAGGCATGGCAGGACCGCTCCGCTTTGCTCATCCTACAAAGTTTTGCGGCAAAGTTTAGCCTGCTGTCGCAAGTGGTCGCAGAGTTCAGGGCTATTTGTCGCTAGCCATGCTGTCCAGGGCTGTCTGCAGGTGGTCGGGCAGGCGGCGCAGCACCCGCCGGGTTTTGACATCGACCGGAGCCAGGGTCACGCGGCCCTCAATACAGGTCTCCTGGGTGGCGGCGTTTTGAATGTCGTAGTGCCACACGAAGCGCACCCCTTTGGCTGGCTCCGGGCGGGCTTTGACCAGGGCGGTATCGCTCAGGGTAAGCGATCGCCGATACTTGATGCCCAGATCCACCACCGGCAGGTCAACCCCAGCCTTAATCCAGTCGGCAAAGGTCAGCCCGCAATCGCTGAGGTAGTTGACCCGCGCTTCTTCCATCCAGGCGATGTAGGTGCCGTGCCAGACAATCCCGGCGTAGTCAGTGTGGTGGGGCTGCACCACGACCCGGTGCTCATACCAGTGAAAAGGGTTGATCAAAGCTGTTCCACCCATCGCCCGACGGTTGGGCAGACTCTACTACAAATTATGAATCGCGCCAAAATAGGCTCAAAACCAGTGCCTATGATGATTGAGAACACATTAACTCACTTTTACATCCCGTTGATCCGATGGTCTTAAACGGGTGAAACGAGGTATCGCTTGGCGATGCCCGTACAGTCCCTTACCGTCGAGCGCAACCCTACGAGGACATCATGATAGAAAAAATTCTTTTGGCCGACTCTGGTACTGGCAACACCGAAGCCATGATGAAGGCGCTGATGGACATTCCCCTGGTGCAGCGGGCTGCGATCACGGTGCTGCACGTGGTGCCCTCTCAGGTATCGGCAGAAACCATGGCCGAGCGCTGGGAAGCCGGGGGCCGCACCCTGGCCACAGCTATCACCAACCTCAACCTCGACCCCAGCCGGGTGAATGCGGTGCTGCGGGAGGGCGATCCTAAAGATGTAGTGATTCGGGTTGCCGAAGAAGTCGATGCCGACCTGATTATCATGGGTTCGCGGGGGTTGCAGGGGCTGAAAGCTATCCTCGAAAACTCGGTCAGCCAGTACGTATTCCAGCTGTCGTCGCGGCCCATGCTGCTGGTCAAAGACGACCTCTACAGCATTCGCCCGATCAAGCGGGTGATGGTGGCGATGGATAAGTCGGACTCGGCCAAGGAAGGGTTAAACATTGCCATCTCGCTGCTGCGCGATGTCAAGGGCGGTGAGATTACGCTGGTGCATACGGTGTCTAGCCTCAAGACTAAGCCCTTCGATGTGGCCAGCGTTGACCCCAACCAAGACCCTATCTTGACCAGTGCCCTGGCCGAGGTGAAGCGGTACGGCATTGACTACAAGCTCGCGGCCCCCGAGGGCAAGCCCGGTCGCCGCATTTGCCAGCTGGCCGAAGAGCGCAACATGGATTTGATCATTCTGGGTTCGCCCGATCGCCGCCCCAGTATTGCCAAAGGTCTGCCCGATCTAGACAAGGTGCTGGGCGAGTCGCTGACCGACTTTGTGCGGGTGTATGCCCCCTGCCCGGTGCTGCTGACCCGAATGGCGGCCTAAAGCTTACGGCAGCTAAATCGTTTCCTTAGAAAAGCCGGGTTACAGTAACAGCCTGTAAAAATTCGTAATAGAAACGGTTGGCAAATCGGTCTAAGTTAAACAAATGTGCCCGTTGTAATGGCAAGTTAAGGCGCTCTCATTTTTGGCGCTCAGCCAGTCTGGGCCGGTATTGGCAACCCAAAACTCCGTTTAAACCTCACCTTTTAATTCACCCTAGAGCGAGACAGTCAGCATGAGCAGTAACCTATCCACCGAGCTGCGCGAAGGCACCAAAAAAGCCCACACTATGGCCGAAAACATGGGCTTTGTGCGCTGCTTTTTGCGGGGCGTGGTCGAGAAGAACTCTTACCGCAAGCTGGTGGCCAATTTTTATTACGCCTACGCGGCCATGGAAGAAGAGCTGGAGCGCCACAAAGATCATCCCGTTGTCTCCAAAATTTACTTCCCTGAGCTGCACCGCAAGGCTTCTTTGGAGTCTGACCTGGCTTACTACTATGGCCCCAACTGGGCGAATGAGATTTCGATGACGCCTGGCGGTCAGCGCTATGTGGATCGCATTCGCGAGGTGGCAAGCACTCAGCCCGAGCTGCTGGTGAGCCATTCTTACACGCGCTACATTGGCGATTTGTCGGGTGGCCAAATTCTCAAGGGCATTGCTCAGCGGGCCATGAATCTCTCTGAGGGTGAGGGAACGGCATTTTACGAGTTTCCTGAAATCTCGGATGAGAAGGCGTTTAAGGCCAAGTACCGCGAGTCGATGGATGCGGCCCCGGTGGATGAGGCTATGGTATCCAGCATTGTGGAAGAGGCCAACGATGCCTTTGGCTTGAACATGGAAATGTTCAAGGAACTGGAGGGGAATTTGATTAAGGCGATCGGTCAGATGCTGTTCAATACGCTGACTAGCCGTCGGCGTCGGGGCAGCACTGAGCTGGCGACAGCTGAGTAAACTTGGCTGGGGCTGAAGCCCTAGCTGCTGGTTTCGATTAGTGGGTTGAGGAAGCGATCGCAAGTCGCTTCCTCAATTTTTTGCCGTAGGGTGCATCCGCGCAGCGATGCACCGCTGAAGTAATTTGCCCCTGAGCGATGCTTGCCGAGTCAGCGTTGGGTGTTTGATAAACAGCCAGAGTTACTCCCGGGGGCGTTTCGATTGCCCCCAGACCCCGTCGACCAGGGCCGTGCCGCCGCCCTGGACCCAACGGAAAGGATTTACCTGCCATTGGTTTAAACCTCTGTATTGCAAATCCATCTGTCCTTCTCTGAGCTAAATGGTCCGCAGCATCGTAGGGTGGGCAGTGCCCACCACTTGGGCAGGGGCGTTGTCAAAGCACTACCCTGATAGGGTGAGGAAATTAGCTAAATTTGGGTGCATGAAAGCAGCGGCGATCGGGTTGCAAAAACTTATCTATGGCTGGAGATGGCGGCAGGCGGGGTTAGTGGCGCTTAGCGGGATCTTGATGGCTCTGGCGCTGCCGCCGTGGAGTCTGTGGCTGCTGGCTTGGGTGGGGCTGGTGCCGCTGTGGTGGGTGGTCGTAGCCGTGCCGGTAGGGTTGGCGGCGGTCTACGGGCTGCTGTGGGGGCTGGTGTACTACGGCATTTCGCTGGCCTGGATTACGCACTTGCACCCGCTGATGTGGATGGGGGTGCCGTGGCTGAACAGCGTGGCGATCGCGCTTTCCGCCTGGATCTTCATTGTCCTCTGGGGCTCGGTTTGCATTGCGGTGTGGGGCGGGGCAGTGGCGTGGCTGGCCCATCGCTGGCCAAAACGCTCATTTTGGCTGGTGCTGGCAGGTACGGCGCTGTGGTGCACTCTGGAGACCTTACGCAACTACAGCCCTCTCGACTGGTCGCCCCTGAGCTTGACCC